>JBBQQT010000180.1:0-6429 GCA_038215555.1 Burkholderiales bacterium
CGGCAACTGCGCCTGTGTCGCTAACGCCCGCTGTTGCCACGCAAGTTGTGGTGTGAGTTGCTCCGGGACGTCGGGCAGGCTGTCAGGTAGAAGCAAATTGCTGTATTGACCCTTGAGCTTGAGCAGGTCGATCAAATCGAACTGCGCCTGCCTCGCGGAGTATTGCGCACGGATGAGACTGGCTCGCGCCGACGATAGCGTTAGCTGCACTTGTGTCTGTTTGAGTTTGCTCCAATTGCCGGTCTTCACCATGCGCTGACCGAGTTCACTGGCCGCGTCAGCTGCATCCAGCGCAACGCGATAGAGCGCCACCTCCTGGCGTGCAGCAGTTGCCCGTAGCCAAGCCTTTTTGGCTTGCACGGCGACCTCGAGTATCTCGTCCAGTTCCTCGACACGGCGGCGTACGGCGGGATCAATTTCAGTCCATCGACCCGTTTCGAGGCGGTTCACGTTCTCCGCGCCCAGGATCGACAGCTGGCTTGCCAGATCAATGTGGGTGCGCCAGACCTGGCGCGTCAGTGCTTCAAGCGAATTCAGGGCGAGCCCGCTGGCCGTGGGCTGGCTGTCGGCGCCTTCGGGAGGCGGGTTAGCAGCTTCCCACTTCAGGACATCAACGTGACCACGGCGAAGCGCACCAACGGCGTCATTGGCACCTCGCCAATCCGTGGCTGTGTCAGCCAAAGTGGTTTGTGCCGCTACAACGACTGGGCTCAGCGCCAGACTGAAGGCGACTGCCTTCCAGCCGATCATCAAGTTGTGTTTGCGTGTCACAGAGCCCCTCTCTTGATGTAGATCAAAAAATGCAGGGCTCATCTTGCAGGCAAGCTGCTGTCAGGGAGATGACTTTTAGATTACAACCTTGTCAGGTTCTGGCGAGTATTCAAACCTCGGCGTCGGGGACGTGTGCTTGTTTCACAAGGCATTTGGTCTAGCAATTGGAAAGCTTTCCCAGCATTACAAAAATGTAATTTACCCGTCAGCTTCCTGTCGGGATCGGCTCACTAGAATCCGCTCACTCGCTCACTCAGGGAAGATTTCGTGAAGGCTCCACTCCGTTCGGTGTTGCTAGCAGCCGTATTCAGTTCGGGGTCGGCTCTGGCGCAAACCGTGGCTAAGGTTGAGCTCTATAAGAGCCCTTCCTGTGAATGCTGTGGCAAGTGGGCCGATCACATGCGCAACAGCGGTTTCAAAGTGGTTGTTCATGTGGTTGACGATATTCCGGGGGCGCGCAAGCAGTTGGGCATGCCGGATCAGTTCGGTTCGTGCCATACCGCGAAGATTGGCAACTACGTTATTGAGGGCCACGTACCGGCTGGCGACATCGAGCGTTTGTTGAAGGAAAAACCCCAAGCACTCGGCCTGGCCATACCGTCGATGCCGCCAGGCGCGCCGGGCATGGACATACCGAACTCACCCCCTTATGAAACTTTACTGGTTCAGGCCGACGGCAGGACCCATGTCTTCGCAACACATTAACTTCTGGAGCGCTTTATGAAAACCATCATGACCAACACGTTGATTGCCACCGCTTTCGTCGCCCTTGCGGGTACGCTTTCTCTACCCACACTTGCGGCCAGCGAGCACGACGGCCACCACGCCGAGGCTGCGGCCCCCGCTCCTGCCGACACAGCCAAGGTCGACGGCGTGGTCAAGAAAGTCGACAAGGCCGCCGGTAAAGTGACACTCACTCATGGCCCGCTCACCAATCTAGACATGCCGGCGATGACCATGGTCTTTCGGGTCAAAGATGCGAAGTGGCTGGATCAGCTGACGCCCGGCCAAAAGATCCGATTTGTGGCCGACCAGATCGACGGCGCACTAACAGTTGTTTCGTACGAAGCCGCCAAATAACAGCTCGCGCCGCCCTTTTGGGAGTAGTCATGAAGAGAGTTTTTGCAGCGACCGCCTTCGCTCTGGCGCTGGGTTTCGCTGGTTCAGTGCAGGCACAGGAGCGTACGCAAGAGCGGCCCATTGGCAACAATGTTCAGAGCCTGCTCGACTACGCCAAAGACAATAATCCGGAATACGCCGCCATGCGTTCTGAGGCCGATGCGGCCGGCGAGCGCGTCATTCCCGCCGGTGCGCTGCCCGACCCGCGCTTTCGTGCCGAACTGATGGACATCACCCGCATGGGGTCGCAAAACCCCACCTTGTTGCCGGGGCGCACAGGGAGCACCAAATATCTGCTGATGCAGGAATTGCCCTGGTACGGCAAACGCGACCTGAAGCGCGAAATTGCCGAATCCGAAGCCGATGGCGCGCAAGGGCGGGCACGGGGCACATGGGCCGAATTGTCGGCACGAATCAAGGCCGCCCACGCACAGCTCTACTACATCGTGCGCAACGAACAGCTAACCAGAGAGATTCTCGACCTCATGGTGCACCTGGAGAAGATCGCCCAGGTGCGTTATGCCGGTGGCCTGGTGGCCCAGCAGGATGCCATCCGCGCTCAGGTTGAACAAACCGGCATGCGTAATGAACTGATCGCCCTGGAAAACGAACGGCTGCAATTGCGGGCCAGAATGAACGGCTTGCTGGCGCGCCCGGCCAGTGCCAATTTGGCCGACCCCGAAATGCTGCGGCCGCTGCCGCAACCGGCGCAGCTCGACTATGTGGCCCTCGAAGAGCGGGTGCGCGCCCGCAACCCGCAGCTTTTTGTCGAGGACGCACGCATCCGGTCAGCGGAGAAGAGCCGCGATTTGACGTACAAGAACCGCTATCCCGACTTTACGGTCGGCATTTCGCCGACGCAGGTGCAGACCGCGATCAAGGAATGGAGCCTGATGTTCGAGATCAACATTCCCCTGCAACAAGGTTCGCGCCGCGCCCAGGAACGTGAATCGGAAGCGATGCTGGCCGCTGCGCAATCACGCAAGGAAGCGACGGCGAACAATGTCCTGGCCGACCTTGCGGAGAACTTGTCGGGGATCGAAGCGGCACGCCGCACCGAGATCCTGATGACCACCAGTCTCCTGCCACAAGCTGAACTGACCTTCAATTCGGCGCTCGCCGGCTACGAGAACGGCAAGGTGGACTTCGCCACGCTGCTCGAAGCGCAGCAAAAAATACGACAGGCACGACAGAACCAGATCAAGGCACAGGCCGAGGCGCAAATGCGTCTGGCCGAAATCGAAAAACTCCTCGGGGAAGAACTATGAACAGCGTGGGCAAGATGGCAGGTGCCGTGGCTTTTGCCATCGTCGCGGTCGGTGGCGGCTATTGGATGGGTAACAAGGACGGCGGGCTGCCGGGCATGAATATCGCCGAAGCGGCCGTGGCGGCCGAGACGCCAGCAACAGCGAGCGAGGGGGCGGTCAAAAAGGTGCGCAAGCTGCTTTACTACCGCAATCCGATGGGCTTGGCGGACACCTCGCCGACCCCCAAAAAAGACCCGATGGGCATGGATTACATCCCGGTCTATGAAGGCGGTGACGATGAAGGTAGTGAGCCCGCCTCAGGCAATCAAGTCAAAATCAGCACCGACAAGATCCAGAAACTCGGCGTGCGTACCGAGCTGGCGCAACTGCGCGCGCTCGACAAGATGGTTGGCGCATCCGGTCGCATCGAGCCGGACGAGAGGCGCATCTACGCCATTTCTCCGAAATTCGAAGGTTACGTCGAGCGCCTGCACGTCAACGTAACTGGCCAGTCGGTTGGCAAGGGGCAGGCGCTGTTCGAGGTCTATAGCCCGGAACTCGTCTCGGCGCAGCGCGAATACGCGATCGCCGCGCAGGGTGTCGAATCGCTCAGCGCCGCTGGCGGCCCGGCACAGGAAAGCATGCGGCAACTGGCCGAAGCCAGTTTGCTGCGTCTGCGCAACTGGGACATTTCCGAAACGCAGGTCAAGGCACTGGCCAAGTCCGGCGAAACCAAACGCACCCTCACGTTCCGTTCGCCGGTCTCCGGCATCATCACCGAGAAGAAGGCCTTGCAAGGCATGCGTTTCATGCCGGGCGAAGTGCTTTATCAGGTGTCCGATCTCTCGGCTGTATGGGTCATTGCTGATGTCTTCGAACAGGATATTGGTGCGGTCAAACTGGGCGCCGAAGCCACTATCCGCATCAATGCCTACCCGGACAAAACCTTCGTAGGCAAGGTCAGCTATATCTACCCGACACTGAATGCGGCCACGCGCACGGTGCCGGTGCGCGTCGAACTGCCCAATCCGGGTTTGCTGTTAAAACCCGGCATGTTCGCCCAGGTCGATATGCCGGTCTCTGGCAAGGGCTCGGTGCTGACCGTGCCCAACTCGGCGGTGATCGATAGCGGTACCCGGCAAGTCGTTCTGGTGCAACTGACCGCCGGCCGTTTCGAGCCGCGCGAAGTCAAGCTCGGCAACCGCAGCAGCACGTACGTTGAAGTGATCAGCGGCATCAAGGACGGCGAAGCCGTGGTGGTGGCGGCCAACTTCCTGATCGACGCCGAAAGTAATCTCAAGGCAGCGATTGGCGGGTTTGGGGAGCCAGCGGCGGCGGCTGCGACGGAGGCCGCTGCCACGGAGGCCGCTCCGGCCAAAGGCGCCGGTCACCACGGCGAAGGCAAGGTCGAGGAAATGGATACCAAGACGGGCACAGTGAGTCTCGCGCATGGGCCAATCGCCAGCCTGAAATGGCCGGCGATGACCATGGAGTTCTCGGTGGCCAACGCCGATCTGCTCAAGGGCTTGAAGCCGGGCGCCGCCGTGAATTTCGAATTCGTCGAACGCGGCCCAGGCGAGTGGGTGATTACGAGTATCAAACCGCTAGCGAAGGGTAAAGCGCCGAGCATGGCCACTCCCGCTAACGATCCGCACGCCGGCCATTAGAAGAACAAAGGGAGATTCGCATCATGCTGGCCAATATCATCGACTGGTCGGGCAGGAATCGTTTTCTGGTTCTGCTCGCCACCCTGTTCATCGTTCTCTGGGGCGTTTTTGCCGTGCTCAGGACGCCAATCGACGCGCTACCCGACCTTTCCGACGTACAGGTCATCGTCTACACCGAATTCCCCGGCCAGGCGCCGCAGGTAGTCGAGGATCAGGTGACCTATCCGCTCACCACCTCGATGCTGTCGGTTCCCAAATCGAAGGTGGTGCGCGGCTTCTCTTTCTTCGGCGCTTCCTTCGTCTACATCATCTTCGAAGACGGCACCGACATCTACTGGGCGCGATCACGTGTGCTCGAATACCTCAACTTCGCATCGAGCCGCATGCCCAAGGGCGTCACACCGCAGATCGGCCCGGATGCCACCGGCGTCGGCTGGGTCTATCAATACGCGCTGCTGGCCAAGGACAAGACGCTGGCCGAATTGCGCTCGATTCAGGACTGGTTCGTCCGTTATCAACTGACCAAGGCGCATGGCGTCGCTGAAGTGGCCTCGGTGGGCGGCTTCGTGCAGACCTATCAGGTCACCGTCGATCCGGTGAAACTGCGTTCGTACGGCATTCCGCTGATGAAGGTCGGTCAGGTCATTCGCGACTCGAACCGTGACGTCGGCGGGCGCGCGGTGGAAATGTCCGAAACCGAATACATGGTGCGCGGCAAGGGTTACCTGCGCGGCATCGAAGACATCGAATTGCTGGTCGTCAAGAACGACAAAGGCACGCCGGTGCTGATCCGCGATATCGCGCGTGTCGAACTGGTGCCGGACGAACGGCGCGGCCTCACCGAACTCAACGGCGAAGGCGAAGTCGTCTCCGGCATCGTCATGGCGCGCTACGGTGCCAACGCGCTCGAAGTGATCCAGAACGTTAAGGACAAGATCGCCGAAATCGGCCCGGGGCTGCCTGATGGGGTCACGGTCGAAACCGTCTATGACCGCTCGGAACTGATTCACAAGGCGATCGAAACGCTCAAGCACACCTTGCTGGAGGAATCGGCGATCGTGGCCCTGGTGTGTATCGTCTTTCTGATGCACGTGCGTAGCGCTCTGGTCGCCATCCTGATGCTGCCGGTCGGCATCCTGATGTCCTTCATCGCCATGCGCCTGCTCGGCATGAACTCGAATCTGATGAGTCTGGGCGGCATCGCCATTGCCATCGGCGCGATGATCGACGCGGCGATCGTGATGATCGAGAACGCGCACAAGCATCTCGAGCGCCTGCCCGAGGGACATAGCAACAGCGATCGCACGCGGGCCATGCTCAACGCCTGCAAGGAAGTCGGCCCGGCGCTCTTCTTCTCGCTGCTGATCATCACCGTCTCCTTCCTGCCGGTATTCAGCCTCGAAGGCCAGGAAGGCCGGCTCTTCTCGCCACTGGCCTATACCAAGACCTTCTCGATGGCGAGCGCCGCGCTGCTCTCGATCACGCTGGTGCCGGTGCTGATGATGCTGTTCATCCGCGGCAAGATCATGCCGGAAGCCAAAAACCCGGTGAATCGTTTCCTGATCTGGTTCTACCGGCCGATCATCAGCTGGGTGATGCGCTGGAAGCTCCTGACTATCTTCATC
>JBBQQT010000181.1:0-6296 GCA_038215555.1 Burkholderiales bacterium
TGGGGAGGGGATGGGGATATTCAGAGCAATTGACCCCAACCTCCCACCCAACCTCCCCTTGCACTCCAGGGGGATTTCCTTCGGGGCATCGACTTCGCGTCACGAACGGTCTGGAAATGGAATGACTCGGTAGTCCGGTGCCTGACCGCCTCCGTAATTCCCGCTGAAATCAGCGCAAACTACGAATGTACAAATGCCGTTGAGTTTGCGAAAATTTCATCGATCCTGAGCAACACTACGCATCCGCATGAAACCCGGCGGATCAAGCGTCCAGCCGAGTATCTTCAATTAGGAGGTGGGCAAAAATAACTTGAACACGACGAACCCTGAAGGTCGGGTTAGTAACCCGACGCATCGCGGGTCAATCGTCGGGTTACGCTACGCTAACCCGACCTACGAGGTTTCGATTGAACGTTCAACTAGTTTTTGCTTGATGCCTTAGCAAAAGTTGAGGAGTAGCAAATGACAGCCAAGCATGAAATCACGGCAAAACGTGTCAGACAAACTAGTCTTGAGTTACAGCGGCAGTTTTGTGCGCCGCTCGTTCGTTACCGGCTGCTTGCCGCCCTCCTGCTGATCTCTTTTCTGGCCTTTATCCCCAAAGCCGTCAATGCCCAGACGACTGTTCCGGTGGCCATTTGTTACGGTGCGGCATCCCCCTCCCTGATTCCTATCGCCAAGCATCGTGATTTTTATGCGGCGGAAGGTATTTCCGTGGAATTGCTCCCCTTCCCCAGTGGCAAGCAGGCGATGGAGGCCCTGTTTGCCGGGAAATGCGCTTTTGCCGCTACCGCAGAAAGCCCCGTGGTACATCACAGCCTGAGTCGAAACGACTTCAGCGTCATTGCCGCCATCGCGATATCCAACAGTCCCGAGCGGATCGTCGTGCGTAGTGACCGTGGCATCCTCGCACCCGCCAACCTGAGCGGTCGCCGCATTGCCGTACCCGAATTCACCACGGCACACTATTTTCTCGACATGTATCTGGCAGCCAACGGTCTGGCATCAAAGGATGTCACCAAGGTCTATCTGCCGGCACAGGACGTAATACAGGCTTTCCGGCGCGGTGACGTCGATGCCGCAGCGCATTGGGAACCCAATATTCAGACGCTGGCGACGGAATTCGGTGCCAGGGCAAAGGTGCTTACCTCACCTGGACTGCACATCAACCCTTTACTTCTGACCGGGATGCGGGACTACCTCAACAAGAACCCGGCCCGCGTGGAACGCGTGCTGCGCGCGCTCCTGCGTGCCGAACGCTGGACCAAAGACCAGCCGGCCAACGCCAAGGTTCTAATGGCGCGTGATTGCTCTACAAGCCTGGAAGAAATCGAGTTGATCTGGAGCCTCAACGACTTCCGGGTCACGCTCGACCAGTCCCTGGTGTTCATCCTGGAAAACGCGGCACGCTGGGAAATCGGCTTGACGCCTCCGGCGCAACGTCCAACGGTGCCGAATTACCTCGACTTCATTGACGTCGACGGGCTGAAAAAGATCAAGCCCGAGGTGGTCACCATTTTTCATTGAACCAGCGATCATGCTTATCAAGACCCAACTCCGTCTGGCCGCGTTATTGCCCGCTGTTTTCGCGTTGCTGATCGGCTGCATTCTTTGGGGTGCAGCGGTAAAAGTCGATCAGGCGCATCAAGGCGCTGAAATGGCGGACAAAGTGCTTCGCTTCAACTTTGAACTCAGCATACTGACGCAGGAATATTTGATGTACGGCGGCGCGCGTGTTGAAAGCCAGTTGCGGAGTCGTAGTCAATCCATGGACGAACTGCTTAAAAGCCTGAGATTCGAGGATCTGGAAGAAAGCAGGCTGATTGAGAAAATGCAGCGTAGCCATCAGGAACTTGGCGATTTATATGAGCTATTGTTGCGCAGCACGCCGGTGGCACGGGAGTCGCTTATCGGAGCCATACTGGTCAAGACTCAGGACATGCGTGCCAGAATACGACAGTATTCCGACATCCAGTACCTGCGGGTATCGGAGTTTCAGCGAAGTGCGGACACCGTCATCCTGGCGGCAATCGTCGTGCTGGCCGGATCAAGCATGATCCTGATGACGCTGATGTCGCGACGACTGATGCGGGGCGTTGCTCAGCTTGGCACTGGCATGCACCGGGTGGCCTCAGGCGACCTTCAATTCCAGATTTCAATGGCCACAACCGACGAATTCGGCGTCCTGGCAAATGGCTTCAACACCATGAGCCAGCGGTTGCGCGACTCCTACACGTCAATCAACGAACTGAGCCTGGAAATCACCAGGCGCCAGGAAGCGGAGAGCGAAATCCACCAACTCAATGCCCATCTGGAACAGCGGGTATATCAGCGTACGGCCGAACTGGAAGGTGCCAACAAGGAACTGGAAGCCTTCGCCTACTCGGTGTCTCATGACCTGCGCGCTCCCCTGCGCGCCATCGACGGATTTTCGCGCAAGGTGCTGATGGTCTATGGTGAAAAACTCGACGACGAAGGCCGCCGCCTGCTCTACGTGGTACGCGACAGCGCGAAAAAAATGGGTGTGCTGATCGACGATCTGCTCGCTTTTTCGCGCATGAGTCGCCGCGAGATGGCCTTGCAGACGGTATCCATGGACGCCATGGTCAGGGGCGTGGTCGACGAGTTGCGCATGGCCGAGCCACAGCGTCGCGTCGAATTCGCCGTCTAGACGCTGCCGTATGCCTGGGGTGACGCCGCCATGCTGCGGCAGGTGTGGGTGAATCTGCTGGACAACGCCGTCAAGTTCTCCAGCCAGCGCCCGATCACGCAAATCGAGGTCGGCGGCCGGACAGAGAACGGAGAAGCGGTGTACTGGGTCAAGGACAACGGCGCAGGGTTCGACATGCAGTATGCCGACACGTTGTTCGGCGTCTTCCAGCGCCTGCACCGCCAGGACGAATTCGAAGGCACTGGCGTCGGCCTGGCGATAGCCCAGCGCTTCCTGCACCGCCATAACGGCCGCATCTGGGGCGAAGGCAAACCGGATGCAGGTGCCACCTTCTGCTTCGCCCTGCCAAGGGAATCCACTGACAATCATCTTTCGATAGGACAGACCGCATGAATACGAATGACCAGGAACTGCAGATTCTGCTGGTGGAAGACAACCCGGCCGATGCCGAAATGACCATGGATGCCCTCAAGGAGAGCCGCATCGTAAACCAGGTGCAATGGGTCAAGGACGGCGCCGAAGCGCTCGACTTCCTGTTCGGCCGCGGCACCCAGTCAGCCGCCGGCAACGGCCGGCTGAAGCTTGTCCTGCTCGATCTGCGACTGCCGCGCATCGACGGTCTGGACGTCTTGCGCGCCTTGCGCGGCGACGAGCGCACACGACGCTTGCCGGTCGTCGTGCTGACCTCGTCCAACGAGGAAGTCGACCTCGTGCGCGCCTACGATTTGGGCGCCAACAGCTATCTGGTGAAGCCCGTCGAATCCGAGGCCTTCATGAAGTCGGTCGCGGAACTGGGCCTCTACTGGATGCTGCTCAACAAGCTGCCCGGCGAGACAAAATGACAGGAGTGGCTGCACAGCACGGACGAATTCTCGACCTGATCATGGTCGAGGATTCCGATGTCGATGTCGAACTGGAGAGCGATACCCTGCGTGAAGCAGGCATGGTGCTCGACATCCGGCGCGTGGAAAGCGAGTCGGCCTTCCGTGCTGCACTGGACAAGCGCCTGCCCGACACTATCCTGTCCGACTGGACCCTGCCCCACTTCAGTGGCCGCCGGGCGTTCGAGATCGCGCGCGAACGCTGCCCCGGAACGCCCTTCATTTTTGTTTCCGGTACCATTTCGGAAACAACCGCCATCGAAGCGATGCGCCAGGGCGCGACCGACTACGTCTTCAAGCATCAACTGCAGCCGCTCGCACCGGCCGTTGTCCGCGCGCTAGACGAGGCTCGCGCGCTACGCCAGCTGCGTGAAAGCGAAAATCGGCTAACGCTGGCGCTGCGAGCAGCCAATCAGGGCATCTACGATCTAAACGTGCAGACCGGTGAAACCATCGTCAGCCCCGAATACGCGCTCATGCTCGGTTACGACCCTGCCGACTTCCACGAAACCCTTGCCGCCTGGAGTGAGCGGCTGCACCCTGACGACCGGGAACGTGTCGCCATGAATTTTCGGGACTACATGGCCGGCGATATCCCGGAATACCACGTGGAATTCCGCCAAAGAACACGATCCGGCGATTGGCTCTGGGTCCTCTCGCAAGGAAAATTGACTGAGCGCGACGCCAACGGCCAGCCCCTGCGCATGCTCGGAACGCATGCCGACATCGGCAAGCGCAAGCAGAGCGAAGAGAAAGCACTACTTCTCAACAAACAGCTTGAACAGGCCCAGGGCCAGCTGCTGCAGTCAGAGAAAATGGCGGCCATCGGCCAACTGGCCGCCGGAGTCGCCCACGAAATCAACAATCCAATCAGTTATATCAATGCCAACCTCGGACCGCTTGAGGAATACCTGGCCGGTCTGCTGAAACTGGTGGACGCCTATCGCCTCGCCACCATACGCTGCCCGCCCAACGACCCCGCGCTACGCGAAGCGAATCGCCTGGCCAGCGAAATTGAACTTGAGTACATACGGTCCGATGCCGTGACCCTGATCGCACAGTCAAAGGATGGCCTGGAACGCGTAAAACGCATCGTGCTCGATCTGCGCGACTTCTCCCACGTCGACGAGGCGGAATGGAAAGCCGTCGATATCCACGCCTGCCTCGAAAGCACATTGAACGTGGTGTGGAGCGAACTGAAATACAAGGTTACTCTGGTCAAGGACTACAGCGAACTGCCCGAGATTACCTGCCTGCCGTCCCAACTAAGCCAGGTCTTCATGAACATTCTGATCAACGCGGCACAGGCCATCGAGGAGCGCGGAACGATCACCCTGCGCACCGGCCGCGAGGTCGACGGCGTCTGGATCGAAGTGGAAGACACCGGTGCCGGTATCGCACCAGAAAACCTGTCGCGCATCTTCGATCCCTTCTTCACCACCAAGCCCGTCGGTTCAGGCACCGGCCTGGGCATGGCCGTCTCCTACGGCATTATCCAGAAACATGAAGGGCGTATCGACGTGCGCAGCGAAATCGGTGTCGGCACGACATTCCGCATCAATTTGCCAATTCACCCGACTACGGCCAGGTAAATCGGGCAGGCGGCTGCAAGCCGCGTCAAACGGCGGTCTACACAAAGCGTGCCGCAGACGCCAATATCCACGCCATTCTTCACGGCATGTATCCGAAGATCGCCTATCCATGCGGTCTGCAGCCTGGCTTGGCATTAGGTGCGAAACGCGACCGAAGGAAGTGCAGAGCCAAAACGTCGCGCACCGCTGATCGGCCGTTGCCGCGTGCGCAGCAAGCTACGCACTTTACAAAAAGCAGAGTGGACTGGCGAAGGTGACCAAAGGGAATGCAGAGCATGCAGAACAAAAGCCTGGCAAGCTTATTGACAGGATATATAGTTATACCGCCAGCAGGGTTGAACCCCCCCCGCCAAAAGGGGATAATTCTAGGCTTTGCGGCACTTTCAGCCCTTGCAGTCTTTTCCCGCCCAGCCACACACCATGACCCATTATTTGTTCATCATCGTCGGCGCTGTCCTCGTCAACAACGTCGTGTTGGTGAAGATTCTCGGCCTGTGCCCGTTCATGGGCGTTTCCAAGAAACTGGAAACAGCCTTCGGTATGGGGGCGGCGACGACCTTCGTGCTCACCGTCGCCACCGGCGCCAGCTATATCATCGACCATTTCATGCTCACGCCCTTCGGGCTGGAATACCTGCGCACGATTTCGTTCATCGTTACCATCGCGGCCATCGTCCAGCTGACCGAGATGGTGATCCAGAAAACCAGCCCGGTGCTGCATCAGGTGCTCGGCATCTACCTGCCGCTGATCACCACCAACTGCGCGGTGCTCGGCGTACCGCTGCTCAACATTGCCAATAAGTACAACTTTGTCGAATCGCTGCTCTTCGGCGCCGGCAGCGCCATCGGCTTCTCGCTGGTACTGGTGCTCTTCGCCGGCATTCGAGAACGGGTTGAAGGCGCCGACGTCCCTGTCCACTACCGAGGCGTAGCCATCGCCATGGTCACCGCCGGCCTGATGTCACTCGCGTTCATGGGCTTTTCCGGCCTGGACAAATACCAATAATGATTTCCGCCATTGTCATCATGGCGCTGGGCGCCGTCGTCCTCGGCGCGGCGCTCGGCTACGCGTCGATCAAATTCAAGGTTGAAGGCAATCCGCTGGTCGAGAAGATCGAGGCCATCCTGCCACAGACGCAGTGCGGTCAGTGCG
>JBBQQT010000182.1:0-6270 GCA_038215555.1 Burkholderiales bacterium
GCCGCGGGCGGCGGCGAGGTGGGCGCGCGCGGCTGCTGGGCCCGCGGCGCTGGGCCCCTCCTACGGCCGCGACTTTGTAGGATGGGCCAAGCGCAGCGGGCCCATCACATCCCTATGAACCTGCTTGACACCGCCCGCTCCGCCTTGCGTTCATTGCGCGCCAACAAGTTGCGCAGCGCGTTGACCGCGCTCGGCATCATCATCGGTGTGGCGGCGGTGATTACCATGCTGGCGGTGGGTGAAGGCGCGAAACGAAAAGTGGCTGAACAACTGAAAAGCCTCGGTTCCAACCTGATGATCGTGATCCCCGGCGCGGTCACCAGCAGCGGCGTGCGACTCGGTTCCGGCGGTCGCAATACCTTGACCGAGAACGACGCCGACGCTATCGCCAGCGAACTTCCCGGCGTGCTGGCAAGCGCGCCGGCGCTGCGCGGCAGTGGCCAGATCGTGAATGGCAATCTGAACTGGTCCACGCAGATTTTCGGCATCACGCCGGACTACCTGACTGCGCGTGAATGGCGCGTGGTACGCGGACGCGGGCTGGATGAAGCGGATCTGCGCGGCTCAGCGAAGGTGGCGCTGGTCGGCCAGACCGTCGCCGACATGCTGTTCGGTGGCACCGACCCGACCGGCCAGATCATCCGGGTTAAATATGTGCCGTTCACCATCGTCGGCCTGCTTGAACCCAAGGGACAAAACTTCGGCGGCCAGGATCAGGACGATGTCGTACTGATCCCGATCGGCACCGCGCGCGGCCGCATTCTGGGCCATGCGCAGGGCCGGCTGCGCACGGTTGGCCACATCAACGTCAAGATGGCCGACGGCGTCGACATGAAGACCGCCGAATCACAGGTGCGCGAACTACTGCGCCAGCGCCACCGTCTGCAACCGGACCAAGACGACGATTTCAACATCCGCAACCTGTCCGAAATCGTCGCCGCCGAACAAGCGGCATCCCAAGTGCTATCCAGCCTGCTCGCTGCGGTCGCCTCGATTTCGTTGCTGGTCGGCGGCATTGGCATCATGAACATCATGCTGGTGTCGGTGACCGAACGCACCCGCGAAATCGGCCTGCGTCTGGCGGTCGGCGCGCGCCAGCGCGACATCCTGACCCAGTTCCTCGCCGAAGCCGTGATCCTGTCGCTGGTCGGCGCGCTCACTGGCGTCGCCCTCGGCATCGCCGGCACCCAAGCCCTGGCGCATTTCGCCGACTGGCAAGTGGTCATGCAAGCCGACGCGATCCTGATCTCGGTGATCTCGGCCAGCGTCGTCGGCGTCTTCTTCGGCTGGTATCCGGCGCGCAAGGCAGCGCGCTTGGCGCCGATCGAGGCGCTGCGTTACGAGTGATTTCGCAGGTCGGATACCGTCAACCTTGCTGCAACACGCTAGCTTTCATGCCGGCATGAAAGTTAAAACTGCCCCCGAATTGTGACCCCGAATTGCGGATTGCTCAGCGGATTGCTCAGCGGATTGCTCAGCGAATTGTTCGGCGAATTGTTCGGCGAATGGCGCGGTGAAATCTGCGCGAACCGTGAAGCCGGCTGTGTGAGAAAACCGGAGCTGCTCCGCGGTAAAGTCGATAATTGTGCGAGTATTTGTAGATATCTTTTACGAATCGGTTTCTTGATAACTCTAATCACATCAAATACTTATATTCCTTCTCGTGCTCTTTATGCAAAATACGGGCTAGGTTGAAGATTTTCCAGACCGAGCCGAAATTTACCCGTGATTTTCCGACGTCAACAAGGTGTCCCATGCAACCCAGCATCCTGCGTAACGTGTTGTTTTCCTTTCTTGGCGCCGGCGTACTCATGGCCAGCATTTTTCCGTTCTATGCCGCCTTCTTCGTTGAATGGAAACCCGGCATGCAAGTCTGGTTTGTGATTGGCTGCATCATCGCCGGTTTATTGATGGGGGCGGTCAATTACTGGGTCATGAACACGGTTCTGGTATCCAAGTTGAAACGGATTTCCCAGGTGGCCAGTGCCATCGCAAAACGAGACCTTTCTTTTACCTGCGCCATGGAAAGCCATGACACGCTGGGTGAAATCATCCAGAGCTTCAACGACATGGCTGCGGCGTTGCGCGAGTTGATTTCCTCCGCCTCGGAACTTAGCAGCAAAGTACGTATTGATACCGACAGCATCAGCTCGCAATCTGGCCAGATTCATCTCCGGGTTGATCAAATGAATGGTCGCGCGGGTGAAATTTCGGTCGCAATTACCCATTTGGAAAACGCCATAGCCGACATCTGTAAACGCACCCAACTTGCCTCGGAGCAAGCCAGTGACGCAAAACAAACCGCGCTGGACGGGGTTAGCGTGGCATTTGCAAGCCTGGCTGGCATGGAACGCATACATGTCACCGTCAACAACGCCACGACCTCGGTTGAAAAACTCGGCCGCAGTTCTCAGGAAGTTGGCGCGATTGTCGCGGTGATCAAGGAAATTGCGGATCAGACCAACCTGTTGGCACTCAACGCGGCGATCGAAGCCGCGCGTGCTGGTGAACAGGGTCGTGGCTTTGCTGTTGTTGCTGATGAAGTCCGCAAACTGGCCGAAAAAACCACTCAGGCAACGGCTGAAATCAGCAAAATGATCCAGAACATCCAAGCTGAAACGCGCCAGGCGATCGATGCGATCAGCCAAGGAATGACGGAAGCCAATGCCGGTGTCGGGCATGCTCGCGATGCCGGTTCGGCACTGGAAACCATCGCTGGCAGCGTCACGGAAGTCACTACTCAAGTCGGTGAAATCAGCCAGGCCGCAGAAGGTCAACGCCATGCCGCCGATTTGGTACGCGCCAACATCCAGGCGATTGAACAACTCAACAGCGATACCCTGGCTGATACAGTAAGAGGCGTCAGCTTGACCGCAACGCTGGCTGGTCGCGCCAACCAGCTCGACATCGCGGTGAAATCATTCAGACTGAACTGAGTACGTCTGCATAATTCAGAACGCAGGTACCAGGTAACCGTTGGGGGTTGCTTATGGGTCTATTCTCGTAAAAGCGTACGGCTTCACGCACGATTTCAACTTCGTATCAAGGAGCCCCCCATGAACACCCTGACAGCCAGCCAGGCTCGATCCAACCTATACCGCTTGATGGAAAAACACGGATTCAAGGTCGAGGAAGTTTGCAGATACGGGAAGACGCCCCTCGTCGTTTGTTAGACTTTCGCGCCCAACGCACTCATCAGGAAGGCTTGCGCGTCAAAGCCTTTGCCACGCCGGGCGCGGCGGCGGAAGGAGCCATCCGGCTGCATGTCCCAGGTGCGCTGGTTGTCTTTCAGACAGGCCTTGAGGCCTTCATTGATGACACGACGTTTCAGCTTCGGGTCAAGTAGTGGGAAGCCGGTTTCGATACGGCGGAAGAAGTTGCGGTCCATCCAGTCGGCGCTCGCCAGCCAGACGTCTTCCTGGCCGCCGTTGAGGAAATAGAAGATGCGGTGATGTTCCAAAAAGCGGCCGATCAGCGAGCGCACGCGGATGTTTTCCGACAAGCCGGCGATGCCTGGCTTCAGCGCGCAGACGCCACGCACGATGAGGTCGATCTCGACCCCCGCCTGCGATGCTTCATACAACGCGGCGATCACGCGCGGTTCGAGCAGCGAGTTCATCTTGGCGATGATGGCGGCTTTTTCGCCCTTCTTCGCTCTCTCGGTTTCGTTGCGGATCGCCTGCAGCATGCGCGGGTGCATCGAGAACGGCGATTGCAGCAACAGCGTGTGTTCGTGCGCCTTGCCCAGGCCGGTGAGTTGCATGAAAACGTCGTTGACGTCCTGGCACAGGTCAGGCTGGCAGGTGAGGAGGCCGAAGTCGGTGTACATGCGGGCGGTGCGCGGGTGGTAGTTGCCGGTACCCAGATGCGCGTAGCGCTTGAGTTTGCCGCTCTCGCGCCGAACCACCAGCGCCAGCTTGGCGTGCGTCTTGTAGCCGACAACGCCGTAAACCACATGCGCGCCGGCCTTTTCCAGCTTTTCCGCCCAGTTGATGTTGGCTTCTTCGTCGAAACGCGCCATCAACTCGACCACGGCGGTGACTTCCTTGCCGCGCTGGGCGGCGGAAATCAACTGGCGCATCAACTCCGAATCGGTGCCGGTGCGATACACGGTCTGCCGAATCGCCAACACATTGGGGTCTTCCGCCGCCTGGCGAATGAAGTCGATCACTGGCTGGAACGATTGATACGGGTGATGCAGCAGGATGTCGCCGGCGCTGATCGCCTGGAACATATCCGGTTGTTTCACCAGCGCACTCGGCAGGCCGGGCGAAAACGGCACGAACTTGAGATCGGGGCGTTCGACATTGTCCGGCACGCCCATCAAGCGCACCAGATTCACCGGGCCGCGCACCTCGAACAGGTCATCGCGGCCGAGGCCGAATTGCTCAAGCAGGAATGCAGTCATTTCCGGCGAGCAGTTATCCGCCACCTCCAGGCGCACCGCGTCACCGTAATGGCGGTGTGGCAGTTCGCCCTGCAATTGCTCGCGCAGGTTCTTGTTCTCTTCATCATCGACGAACAGGTCGGAGTTGCGGGTAACGCGGAACTGATAACAACCGCGCGCTTCCATGCCGGGAAACAACTCGCCGACATGCGCGTGCAGGATCGACGACAGAAAAACGAAGCCGAATTCGCAGCCGGCGATTTCGGTCGGCAACTGAATCACCCGTGGCAGCGCGCGCGGCGCTTGCACCACGGCGCGATCCGAATTGCGGCCGAAAGCATCTTTGCCGGACAGCTCGACGGCGAAATTCAGGCTTTTATTCAGCACATTCGGAAACGGATGCGCCGGGTCCAGGCCAATCGGCGTCAGCACCGGCATCAGCTCGTTGAAGAAATAATCGCGTATCCACTCGGTTTGTTCCGCACTCCAGTGCGTACGACGCAGAAAACGGATGTCCTGCTGCGCCAGCGCCGGCAGCACGTCCTGATTGAACAGGTCGTACTGGCGCGCCACCAGTTCATGCGCCACCTTCGCTACTTGCTTGTAGATCTGGCGGGCGGTCAGCCCATCAGAGCCGACATGCAACGGGTTGAGCTTGATCTGCTCTTTCAGACCCGCGCCGCGAATCTCGAAGAATTCATCCATGTTGCTGGAGAAGATGCACAGAAAACGCAATCTCTCGAGTAACGGCGTAGTGGGGTCATCCGCCTGCGCAAGAACGCGACGGTTGAATTCCAGAATACCGAGTTCACGGTTGATCAGATGCTCGGGGGCAGGCAAAGAGCTCATGGCGGCGGTGTAACACGGAAAATGACGCTGAATGCTAACCTTTAAGCACATCGGCCTTCTATCTCGGGCTGCTCAAAAAACCTGGCTGGAACAATGACATGGAAATCGAACTGAAACTCGCCCTGCCTCCCGGCCATGCCGCACGCATCCGGCGGCATCCATTGCTGCAGGCGATCAAACCGGTGAAGCGGACATTGCACAGTATTTATTTCGATACCCCGGCATTCGATCTGATGCAGCGTGGCATTGCGCTTCGGCTGCGACGAGTGGGTTATCACTGGGTGCAGACGATGAAGGCGGAGGCGCGCGCGGTGGGTGCGATGTCGAGCCGACCGGAATGGGAAATGGCGGTTGCCGGCGGCGCCAGTCCGGATTTCGCAGTGCTGCCGCAAGCTGCGCTCGACTTGCTGACCGGAATCGACCTGGCCCGCATAGCACCAGCCTTCGTCACCGAATTCCAGCGCACCACCTGGCAGGTTTCGCGCGCAGAAGATCAGGCTGAACTGGCTTTGGATATTGGAAACATCAAGTCTGGCGACGCGACTCAAGCCATTTCCGAAATCGAGATTGAACTCAAGGCTGGCGCACCGGATTTTCTGTTCGAGATTGCCGCGCAGTTGCTCGAACAAACGCCGCTGCATATCGAACCGCGCAGCAAGGCAGAGCGCGGCTATGGGTTGAGCGGGGCGCAATCTGCCGCGCCGCTGAAAGCCGTGCGGCCGGAGTTCAGCCCGCACCAATCCGCCGGCGCGGCCTGGAATGCGGTGATGCAAGCCGCGCTGGCGCAATGCGTGGCGAATGTTCCCGGCTTTCTGGAACACCCCGACGAGATCGAATATCTGCATCAACTGCGGATTTCGATGCGCCGATTGCGCGTGGGCGTCAGCCTTATGCGCGCCCTGGGCCGCCCGGCGCCGGCCTGGGATATGCCGTTGCGCGAGTCGTGGCGCGGCCGCCAATCCGCCCCCCCCAGGGCGGTGTTTATGGCGGTAACCCACCCCCAAAAAACCCACCACCCGGGAACCCACACCGCG
>JBBQQT010000183.1:0-6237 GCA_038215555.1 Burkholderiales bacterium
CGAAGGAGAGGGGAACGGTATTTTTATCATTGCGGTGGAAATCGGGGCTGTGCGGGGCTGTGTGTTGGTTCTGTGTTTGTTCTGTTCGATTTTGACATTCAAACCCGTCGTTGGGCGGGAATCAAGGAACCGGCGATCATGCCGACGCCGGCCATCAGAAATCCGGCGAACTGCGGCGGCATCAAAGCTTCGCCTTCCAGCAGCCAGAGTTCCATTGGCAGCCAGGTCAGCACCCCCAGACCAATTGCCAGATAAGCGCCCAAGGTGTTGGCGCGCCGCCAGTACAAGCCGGCGACCAGCGGCACGAAAGCGACTACCAGCGTCACCTTGTAGGCGTTCTCGACCATCTGATGGATGCCGGTTTCCTCGCCCAGCGCCCACAGCGCGTAGAGCGTGACGCAGACCGCGAAGATGCCGACCACCCAGCGCGTGATGCGCAGCAGTTGTTTATCCGACAGGTGTTCACGCTGAGTGAAGAAGCGTTTCAACACGTTTTCCGATAGCGTCACCGACGGTGCCAGCAGGGTGCCGGAAGCGGTGGACATGATCACCGAGAGCAGCGCGCCATAGAAAATCACCTGCGCGAACAGCGGCAAATGGCCGCGCACTAGTTCCGGCAGCAGTTTCTGGCTGTCCTCGGCCAGCCAGCGGGTGACCAGGGCGGGGTCGATCAGGTTGGCGGAATAGGCCAGGAACAGCGGCACGGCGGCGAACATGAAATAAGCGACGCCACCCAGCACGGTACCCCACACCGCGACGTTCTCGTTCTTCGATGCATTGGCGCGCTGGAACACGTCCTGCTGCGGAATCGAGCCGAAGCCCATGGTAATCAGGCCGGAAATGAAGGCGATCATCGCCACCGTGTTCAGCTCCGGCCAAAAATGGAATTTCTCGTTGGCGGCGGCATGTTCGATCACCGGCATCACGCCGCCGGTCATGTCGGACACCAGCCAGGCGATGTAAAGCAGGCCGAGCACGATGACGATCATCTGGAAGAAGGTGGTCAGCGCCACCGACCACATGCCGCCATACAACGTGTACATCAGCACCACCGCCGCGCCGATCATGATGCCTTGCGCCTGCGTGATCTGGCCATCGGACAGGATGTTGAACACCAGGCCCAGCGCGGTGATCTGCGCCGAAACCCAGCCCAGATAGGACAGCACGATGGCAATGCCGGTGATCAGTTCGACCCGGTTGTCATAGCGTTCGCGGTAGTAATCCGCGATGGTCAGCAGGTTCATCCGGTACAGCTTGCGGGCGAAGAACAGGCCGAACAGGATCAGGCAAAGCGATGCGCCGAAGGGGTCGGAAATCAGCCCGGCAAGGTCTTCTTCCATGAACGTGGCGGGAATGCCGAGCACGGTTTCGGCGCCGAACCAGGTTGCGAACACCATCGCCATGACAATGTAGATCGGCAGCGCACGCCCGGCCGAAATGTAGTCACGCGCGTTGTGTACCCGCGTCGCGGCGTACATGCCGATGGCAATGGATATCACCAGATAGAGGATGACGAAACCCAGAAGCATGGGGTGAACCTTTTGTTCAATGCGGATTGGTCTGAATTTGGAAACATCGCGATGCTTCCGAAAAACCGCGTAATTATCGATGATTCACTTCGATTCCAGGGTCCTGGCGCGCGTTTACAGCAATAGGCGCAAGAGAAAACGCTATTCAGAAACCGGGCAATAAACTCTAATGCGCATCTTTTTCCGACCAAGTGCGGCTTCGATCAAGGGGAGATTCATGCGGCATCTGCAATCATTGGGCGTACTCGCCCTCGCGCTTTTTGGAGCATCCGCCCACGCGACCAACGGCATGAACATGGAAGCCTGGGGCGCCAAGTCCGGCGGTATGGGCGGGGCTGCCTACGCTTTCGAGGCCGGCAATTCGGCGGTGATGAACAACCCGGCCACCCTCGGCCTGAAAACGCCCGGCCAGGCCGATCTGGGCTTGGGATTGACGCTGCTGATGCCGGATGTCGAATCCAGTCATCCCGCTGCTGGCGCCCAGGAATCCGACGGCACCGCCTACTGGATGCCGACTCTGTCCTATATCCGCCGTGGCGGCGATCTCAGCTATGGTGTGGCGCTGCTGGCGCAAGGCGGCATGGGTACTGAATACGGTGCCGGTTCGTCGCTATTCGCCGGCGGCATGAGTTCGCTAGGCGCGTCGGTTGCGATGAGCGGCGAGGACATCCGCTCCGAGGTCGGCTTTGGTCGCCTCATGTTCCCGGTGGCATGGAACGCCAGCAAACAACTGGTCCTGGCTGGCCAGATCGATCTGGCCTGGGCCAGCATGGATTTGCGCATGGACATGGACGGCCAGAATCTGGCCGGCATGATGGGCCAGGGTCTGGTCAGCGGTTCGTTGACCGCTTTCCTGCCGCCGACCATCGACTATGCCCGCTTCGATTTCAGTGACGACAGCCCGATTACCGGACGCGCCAAATCCTACGGCTGGGGTTACAAGCTGGGCGCCTTGTGGCAGTTCAACGAGCAATTCAAGCTGGGCGTTGCCTACCATGCCAAGACGCGTATGGGCGACATGAAGACCGATGACGCCAATTTGTCGGTGAATGGCGGGCCGATGCACGGTACGCTGAAGGTGATCGACTTCCAGTGGCCGGAAACCTACGGCTTCGGCCTTGCCTGGGATGGCGGTGGCGCCTGGTCGTTTGCCGGTGACCTGAAACGCATTCGCTGGTCCGACGCGATGCGCGATTTCAGCATGCGCTTTGTCGATGACGCTTCCGGTATGGACATCAATGTCACCCTGCCGCAGAACTGGAAGGATCAGACCGTGCTGGCGTTGGGCGCGCAATACAAACTGAATCCAAAACTGGCACTGCGTGCCGGCTACAACCATGCCAGCAACCCGGTGCCGGATGCCACCTTGAACCCGCTGTTCCCGGCCATCGTCGAAACGCACTACACCGCCGGCATCGGCTACCGCATCGACCCGAAACGCAGCCTGGCTGCGTCGATTGCCTACGCGCCGGAAATCAGCCGCAGCAATGCGCAAGGCGTCACTTCCAACCATGCCCAGACCACGCTGCGGGTGAACTACAACATCACGTTCTGAGCGCAATACTGGAAACACCGGGAATACCCGGCAACCCCGATTGCGTTGCGCCAGCGTTTGAAAGATGCACGACCTGCGTACCGATGAAGCGCTGATGCTGGCCTGGCGCGATGGCGACGTGGCCGCGTTTGAAGTGTTGTACCAGCGCTGGCGCGGCCGTCTTTACCGGTTTATTGCGCATCAGGCGCGCGGTGCGGCGGACGAACTGTTTCAGGACGTCTGGCTGCGCGTGGTTGGTGCGCGCGGGCAATACGAAGTCACGGCGAAATTTTCCACCTGGCTGTTTCGCATTGCCCACAATCGCTTGATCGACCATTACCGCAGCCAGGGGCGCAATATCGTGGCGTTGTTTGACAACCTCGATGACGATCCCGATGCCGACCCGGCGGCGGCAATGCCGGCGCCGGCCGAGGAAACGCCCGCCGCGCTGCTGGAACGCAAGCAGACCGCCGGGCGCATACTGGCGGCACTGGAAACCTTGCCTGCGCCGCAGCGCGAAGCGTTTCTGCTGGCGGAAGAAAGCGGCATGAGTCTGGCCGAAATCGCACAGGCCACCGGAGTTGGCCCGGAGACCGCCAAGAGCCGTCTGCGCTATGCCCTGCGGCGATTGCGCCAGGCACTGGGCGGCAGGACAGAAAGGGGATGAGCGAATGCCGGAACTGGATCCCGAACTGAGTCAGGCCTATCGTGCAGCGGCGCATCCCGAGCCGTCGCCGGCGCTGGATGCACGCATTCTCGCCGCCGCCTGTCAGGCGGTGTCGCCCCGACGGCGCCCGGCCTGGTTCGGCTGGGCCGTGCCGCTGTCCAGCACGGCGGTGCTGGTGCTGGGCCTGTCGCTGTTGTTCCGTATGCAACAGGACGCACCGGAAACCCTGCGCGAGGCGCAGTCGCCGCTGCCGCAGTCGACCCGGCCGATTGAACGTACGGAATCGATATCGTCAGGGACTGCGGCAACGGTTGCCCCGTCTGATGCCCTGCCCGTTGCCAAAGCAGCCAGAAACACAACGGTGCTGCCCGCGCCGCAACCACACCAGCCTTTGCCGGCCACACTGCCGGAGCGCGCTCAGGCCGATGTGGCGACGGAAAAATCGAAATTGGCCGAGATCAAAAGCGAGGCAGACGCCGCCGGGCTTGCCACACCACCGGCATCACCGGCACCGGCGGCTGCGCAGGCAAACCGCGCTGAAGCATTGTCAGCCGCGCCCGCGTTCAGCCAGGGCATGCGCCGGATGAAGGCCGCCGTCCCTGCCACTCAACGCTCAACTGAACAATCGATGCCGGCAGCCACGGCAAAGTCGGCCGCAGCCGTGCCGGATACGCCGGAACATTGGGTGGAAAGCATCCGTTTGCTGCTGCGCCAGGGCAACATCGACGCAGCGCGCACCCGGCTGGAAGCGCTTCGCAAACGCTATCCGGACTTTGAACTGCCGCCGGACCTGGATCCGGCCCGCTGCTGTCCGTTGCCGTAATGGTTGCCGCGAAAAAAATTTCTTCAGCGTTAACCCCAACGCAGTACCTGTGTCGTTCAAGCAGATGTCATTCCCCAACCCCAAAGGAGTCCATCATGTTTGCACGCTCTCTCGCCCTGTCCTTGTCCCTTCTGCTGTCCAGCCTGCCGGCGCTGGCCTGGCAACGGGTGGACATGGAAATCGTCAATCGCGGCAGCGGTGAAACGCTGATGCCGTATCGCCATGCCAGCCAGTTCTATGTCGCCGGCAATCCCGGAGACGGTTACGCCGTGCGCCTGCGCAACCGCAGCGACGAACGGGTCATGGTGGTGCTGTCGGTGGATGGCGTGAACGTGATCAGCGGCGAAACCGCCGCATTGCAACAGTCCGGCTATGTGCTGGCGCCGTGGGAACAGGTGGAGATTGCTGGCTGGCGCAAGAGTCAGCGGGAAGTCGCGCAGTTCTATTTCACGGCCCTGCCGGATTCCTATGCCGCCCGCACCGATCGGCCGGACAACGTCGGTGTTATCGGTGCGGCGGTGTTTCGCGAGAAGTGGAAAAAGGTCGAAAAGGTTTACCCACCGATTCCGGTAGCACCCTATTTGAGTCCAATGTCACCCGCCGCAGGTGCCGGGAATCGCGCTGCAGAGGCCGCCGATTCCCTGTCTGCCGAGTCTGCCAGCCCATCCGCCCAAACCATGCGCAAGTCGGAACGGCTCGGCACCGGCCATGGCCAGCGTGAATATGCGCCGATCGAATACACCGAATTCGAGCGTGCCAGCCGCACGCCGAGTGAAGTGTTGAGCCTGCGTTACGACAGCCGCACCAATCTGGTCAGCCGCGGCATCCTGCCGAAACCGCGTCCGAGTGGGCGGAATCCGGACTGGCGCCAGGCGCAGCCGTTCCCGGGCGAGTTCGTGCCTGATCCGAGCTGAGCGCAGGCAGGCGTCTCTGCTTCTCGCACGGCTGGTCGCAGCAAGAACTAAAAACTGCTACCTGCGCCTGCTGAACAATCAGGTGCACGCCTTGGTCGATTACTGCCTGCCGTTGCAACAGCAGGTCGCCAGCGTCGAGATTCTGTTCTTGTGAGATGTTCTGTTGATCAACTTGGAGGTTCGCTTCAAGTTGATTCAAACCAGCCATTCACCTGAATCCGCAAGTTCACTGGTCAAAACTTTCCCTGCCCCGAGAAATGGTCGATTTTTTGTGGCACCGCCCCCTGGTTGCACCGAAACAGCGGCAACAGCATGGCTATAGCCGCTGAAATCATGCCGTCCCGCCCACCAAGTGCTGCCTTCCCCGCCCGAAACGGGTCAGCAAGACGAGCGCCCGCCTCGGCGGTTGCGGTTGCGCGCATCGCGGTAGCTTCGAGGCGGCTACGCCGAAGACCACTGACCATACCGCCGCTCGAACACCACAAACGCCGGGCAATGGCGGCCAAAGTTCAGAAACTTCCGCCGAGCGTGTGCGACCAGCTTGGCGCTCACGTAGATCAATTCCTGCATCACCGTCTTCAGGCGTCGGCGCTTCGCCGTGTGGCGCACCGGCGCACCCTCCGACAGCAAGGCCGACTGGCCCATCAGGCGCAGCACGTTGTAAGCCAGTCCAGCCAGGGACAAGACCAGATCGTTGGTGGCGAACTTCCCCGAGGGCAAGCGTTCCAGGTCCAGGTCGGTCTTGAACTCACGGTGGAATTGTTCATGCG
>JBBQQT010000184.1:0-6164 GCA_038215555.1 Burkholderiales bacterium
AGTACTTCCTCTACATGGATGCGGTGCAGGAACTCTCGCACAGCATGCTGGTGCGCCTGACCCAGATCGATTACGACCGCGAAATGGCGCTGCTGGTGGTCACCCAAGTGGATGGCAAACAGGTGGAACTTGGCGTTGCCCGCTACGCGGTGAACCCGGACGGGAATTCATGCGAGTTCGCGTTGGTGGTGGACGATCATTGGCAGCATCAAGGCATTGGCCACAAGCTGATGGACGTGCTGATGGACCTGGCACGCGGCAAAGGCTTGCGTTCGATCGAAGGCGAAGTCCTGAAAACCAACACCCGCATGCTGAAGCTGTGCACCGGACTTGGCTTCAAGGTGGAAGCGCATCCCGAGGATGACTCGGTGCGTATCATCTCGCGCACGTTGTAAGCGGCTCAACCTGGATTCTGTCCGGGTAACAAGCAAACGGCCCGCATTTTCATGCGGGCCGTTTTGTTTTGGGCTTGGCTTTGGGCTTGGTTTTTGACTATTACTCAGCCGAAATGGCAAACGTAGTGATAAGCCTCGCCCGGGGCGACTTCAATCTCGAAGCTGGAGTTGCCGGGTACGCTAATCGATTGTCCGACGCCATATTCCTTCCAGTCGGCTTCTCCCTTCAACAGCACGCGACAACGGCCATCGACGGTTTCCATGATTTCCGGCACACCCGTATTGAAAGTCAGCCGCGCCGGCAGAATGACGCCGATCGACTTTTTGGTGCCATCCGCAAACTGGACGCTGTGTGAAATACACTTGCCGTCGAAATAGACGTTGGCCTTCTTGATCACCGTGACGTTATCAAATTGCGACATGCTTATTTCCCCTGAGCATCGAGTTTGGCGGCTGCGAGTTTTGCTGCTATGCGCATGCGCAGTGCGTTGAGCTTGATAAAACCACCCGCATCCTTCTGATCGTAAGCACCGGCATCGTCTTCGAAGGTGGCGATGGTGGAATCAAACAGCGAATCGGTCTTGGAATCTCGGCCAACCACGATGACGTTGCCCTTGTATAGCTTCAGGCGAACAAAGCCGTTGACGTTTTCCTGGGTGTGATCGATCAGCACCTGCAAAGCCTTGCGTTCAGGCGCCCACCAGTAGCCGTTGTAAATCAGGCTGGCGTAGCGCGGCATCAAATCATCTTTGAGGTGAGCGACTTCTCGATCGAGGGTAATCGACTCAATCGCACGGTGGCCTTTCAGCAGGATGGTGCCGCCAGGGGTTTCATAGCAACCACGCGACTTCATGCCGACGTAACGGTTTTCCACCAAATCCAGACGGCCAATACCGTGTTTGCCGCCGATGCGGTTCAGTTCAGCCAGCACTTCATGCGCTTTCATCGCCTGGCCATTGATCGCCACCACATCACCCTTCACATAATCGAGCGTGATGTATTCAGCCTGATCCGGCGCATTTTCCGGTGAAACACTCCAACGCCACATGTCCTCTTCGGCTTCAGCGTTAGGGTCTTCCAGGTGGCGACCTTCGTAGCTGATGTGCAACAGGTTGGCATCCATCGAATAGGGGCTGCCGCCCTGCTTGTGCTTCATGTCGATCGGAATGCCATGCGTCTCGGCATAGTTGATCAACTTCTCGCGCGACAGCAAATCCCACTCGCGCCAAGGGGCGATCACCTTGATATCCGGCTTCAGCGCATAAGCCCCCAGTTCAAAGCGAACCTGGTCGTTGCCTTTGCCGGTCGCGCCGTGACAAATTGCATCTGCGCCGGTGGCATTGACGATTTCGATCAAACGCTTGGCAATCAGCGGCCGTGCAATCGAGGTGCCGAGCAGATATTCGCCTTCATAGACGGTATTGGCGCGGAACATCGGAAAAACGAAGTCACGGACGAACTCTTCACGCAGATCATCGATGTAAATCTGCTCCGGCTTGATGCCGAATTGCAGTGCTTTGGCTCGCGCCGGCTCAAGTTCTTCGTTCTGGCCGAGATCGGCGGTGAATGTCACCACTTCACATTGATAGGTGTCTTGCAGCCATTTCAAAATGACCGAGGTATCCAGGCCACCAGAATAAGCCAGTACCACTTTTTTGATTGCGGGTTGCTCGGCGGGTTGTTTGTTATCACTCATGATTTTTCCTTGGGACTAACTGCGGTGCGGCAACACGCGCGCACCGCATGAAACTTTCAGTGCGCAGCCCCTTCCACGGCATGAACTTCACCGGGAAAATTACCGACACGAAGTAGAGAAAGATCGGCTTTCTGGCTGGCATGTTCGATCTGGATACCAATCACGCGACCGTCCTCGCTCAGATTGATGATGACGCCTTCCTGGGCTTCCCAGGCATGTGCGGCATCCTCCGGCGAGAGTTCGAAATACAGCGAATCGGTCTCTTTGAAGTAAGCGATATTCACTGCTTCAGTCCTCGACCTTGCCAAGCAGCAGATATTCAAGCAACGCCTTTTGCGCATGCAACCGATTTTCCGCCTCTCCCCAGACCACTGAATGGGGGCCGTCAATGACATCGGCGGCGACCTCTTCGCCACGATGCGCCGGTAAACAATGCATGAACAACGCGTCTTTGGCCGCCGCCACCATCATCTCGGTATCTACCTGCCAATCAGCGAAGGCAGTCATTCGCTCGGCGTTTTCAGCCTCGAACCCCATGCTGGTCCAAACATCGGTGGTGACCAGGTCGGCGCCTCGACAGGCATCCATCGGGTCAAGGAACTCTTCGTAATGGGCGGTTGAAAACAGTCCGGCGCGCTCCGGTTCAACTTCATATCCGGGTGGAGTTGATACATGGACATTGAAATCAAGCACTTCCGCCGCCTGCAGCCAGGTATTGCACATGTTGTTGGAGTCACCCACCCAGGCCACCGTTTTGCCCTGGATAGGGCCACGTTGCTCAATAAATGTATAGATGTCGGCCAGAATCTGGCACGGATGGTATTCATTGGTCAGCCCGTTGATCACCGGAACCCGCGAATGGGCAGCAAAACGTTCGATGATTTCCTGTTCAAAGGTACGAATCATCACCACATCGACCATGCGTGAGATCACCTCGGCGGCGTCTTCTACCGGCTCTCCGCGGCCCAGTTGAGTATCACGCGTATTCAGATAAATCGCTGATCCTCCCATCTGATGCATACCGGCTTCAAAAGAAAGCCGCGTCCGTGTCGAGCTCTTTTCAAAGATCATCGCCAGCGTCCGATCAGCCAGCGGGTGATAGGGCTGGTAACGCTTGAAACGCTCCTTGATGACCCGCGTACGAAGAAACAGATGGTCCAGTTCAGCGCGGGTCAAGTCCCTGAATTGCAGGAAATGTTTCACGGAGGCGAGCATGTCGTTCAGCCCAGGAAGGTGCGAATCAAGCGCGCCAGTTTCTCGGTCAGCAATTCAGCGTCAGCTTGAGTCATCACCAACGGCGGCAGCAAACGAACTACGCTGTCATTGGTGACATTGATCAGCATTTTGTCCGCCAAAGCCATCCTGACCAGATCGCCACAGGCGCGATCCAGCTCGATACCGATCATCAGGCCCTGACCGCGAATCTCGATCACGCCTGCCTGACCAACCAGACGATCGGCAAGATCCTTGCGAATAAACTGGCCCAGTTGAGCAGCGTGTTCACGCAAGCCATCGGCCTCCATCACCGCCAACGTCGTCAATGCAGCCGTGCAAGCCAATGGTCCACCGCCAAAAGTGGAACCATGCTTCCCCGGGGTGAAGGTCTCGGCGGCAACGCCACGCGCCAGGCAGGCGCCAATCGGCACACCGGAGCCGAGGCCTTTGGCAAGCGTCATCACATCGGGCATGACACCCGTGTGTTGGAAGGCAAACCAGGTGCCAGTTCGCGCAATACCGGTCTGGACTTCATCAAGCATCAGCAACCAGGATTGCTCATCGCAGATCCGCCTCAATTCGGACAGATAATTGGCCTGTGGAATCTGCACACCGCCTTCACCCTGATAAGGCTCGACGAGAACCGCGACAATATTCTTGTGGTGCGCAGCCAGAGCCTCGACAGCCGCAGAATCACCGAACGGCACACGCACAAAACCGGAAACCAGAGGTTCAAAACCGGCTTGCACCTTGCGATTACCCGTCGCGGACAAAGTAGCCATGGTCCGGCCATGGAAGCTTTTTTCCATGACAACGATAACCGGGCTATCGACGCCGGTATTGTGGCCATGCAAACGCGCAATCTTGATCGCAGCCTCATTGGCTTCCGCACCGGAATTGCAAAAAAAGACGCGTGACAAGCCGGAAATCTGGCATAAACGCGCCGCCAATTCTTCTTGCAAGGGGATGCGATAGAGGTTCGATGTATGGATCAGCTTTGCCGCCTGATCACATAAAGCACGCGCCAACGTGGGGTGGCCGTGACCAAGGCCATTGACCGCAACCCCGGCCAACGCGTCAAGATACATTTCGCCATTCGTATCGAACAGCCAAGCGCCCTCGCCCCTTTCGAATGCAACAGGTTGCCGAGCATAGGTTTGCATCAGGTAATCAGACATACAGTTTCCAACCGCTTGATAAAAAAAATAACGGCGGCAAAAGCCGCCGTCGCAAGGTCAGCAACATACCACTAATTGGACAAGAGAAAAATCCTTGTCGAACGATACAAATTAGCAAAACAGTTAGACTTGGCGGAAGCTCCCCAACTACGCCATAGAGATCGTGTCAGCCGTAATAACCGTCACAGAACTGAATCGACAAGCCCGCTTCGCGATCGAGAAAGCCCTGCCTTCATGCTGGGTTGCCGGCGAGATTTCCAACTTGACGCTGGCCAGCTCAGGGCATTGGTACTTCACCCTGAAAGATCAACAAAGCAGTGTCAAATGCGCCTTTTTTCGGAATCGCAACCAGTTCATGGAATGGAAGCCGTCTGAGGGCAACAAAATTGAAGTGCGTGCGCAAGCAACACTTTATGAACCGCGTGGCGACTATCAAATCATTGTCGAGGTCATGCGGCATGCTGGCCAAGGTGATGTCTATGCCGCTTTTTTGCGCCTGAAGGCGAAGCTGGAGGCAGAAGGTCTATTTCGGCCTGAACTGAAGCGATCGCCACCGAAATATCCCAAGTGCATTGGAATCATCACCTCTTTGCAAGCTGCGGCTCTGCAGGATGCATTGAAAACATTACAACATCGTTGGCCCATCAGCCCGATTGTGATTTACCCAACTTCAGTACAAGGGTTAGAAGCCACTGCGAGTATTGCGCAAGCAATTCATACCGCAATTCAACGCAAAGAATGTGAAGTTCTACTTTTAATACGTGGTGGCGGAAGTCTGGAAGACCTCAATGCTTACAACGATGAGAATTTAGCAAGAATAATTCGTACATCAAGCATCCCCGTCATCGCGGGCATTGGGCATGAAACCGATTTTTCAATCGCCGATTTCAGCGCGGATATTCGTGCGGCGACGCCAACCGCCGCCGCACAACATGCCGTGCCAGATCTAATCGAAACACGTTCCAGCGTCGAGAACTTAACTTCAAGAATGAACGGTTCGATCAAAAGACTGACGTATCAGTCCATGCAATATCTTGACGCAGTATCGAGACGCTTATTGCATCCAGGCAACCGACTGACTCAAAACAGGAATAGGGTGATTCAACTTGAAACAGGGATGCTGAAGAGTGTCGATTATCGAATTCAGCAGTTAAAGCATGAATTAGCGCTGAAGAAAATCCGCATTCACAATCAACGCCCCAATTGCAGTGCAAAACGCATTGACCTGTTCAACGCACTTTCCGCGTTTGATTCAACCATGATGGCAAAACTTGTCATTCGAAAAGGCAGATTGGAGAGTGCTTTGAGGTCATTACAGCAACTCAATCCAGAAAACATACTCTCCAGAGGCTACTGCATTGTTAGAACCGATGATGGAATAGTGATTAGCGATGGACGTGCAGTGCAACCAGGAAACCGGGTGAAAATCATTCTGAAATCGGGCAATTTAGACGCCACTGTAAACTCAGTGAACACTAGCGATTCGATGTATTGACCGACACTACAAAGTAAAACGCCCCGCGAAGCGGGGCGTTGAGAGGGAGTCTGGCGATGACCTACTTTCGCGGGCGAGATGCCTACTATCATTGGCGCTGGGGCGTTTCACGGTCCTGTTCGGAATGGGAAGGGGTGGGACCGCCCCGCTATGGTCGCCAGACATAACTGTTGGCTTTCCTGGTT
>JBBQQT010000185.1:0-6154 GCA_038215555.1 Burkholderiales bacterium
GTCTTCCAGCATGTCGCTGGGCACCAGTTCCCGGTCTTTGTAGTAGCTGTCGGGGTCATTCGGTTGCAGCACGCGCAGCCGCTCTTTGACCGTGAGGCCGGGCGCAACGATAAGGAAGCCCTTCGTGAACTGCTTGCTGGCGGGGCGGCGGTTTGCATTGATGGTTTGCCAGGCAATGATCATGGCCATGACCGTTGTCTTGCCGGCACCGGTGGCCAGCTTGAGCGCCAGGCGCATCAGTTCGGGATTAGCATCCTTGTTGGCCGCCGCAAGATGTTCAAGCAGGCGTTTGCCGTTCTTGGACTGCGGCGCGACTTCGGTGAGCCAGATCGCCGTTTCAACGGCCTCCACCTGGCAGAAAAAGGGGCGAACACCGCTGAATCCGTAATGGCGCCAGTGCTGAAGCAGTCGCGCCGTTTCAGGGGTGACCTGCCATTGGGTTGGGTTGGGCAAGACTCGCCACGAATCTACATAGCCACGTACTTCATTGATGATGGACGTTGGGTCGTATTGCTGTGCCTTTGTGGATAGTCCGTCACCCTCATCAAAAACGAAGCCTTCCTGCTTGGGTGACTTCTTTTGCTTCTTGGGTTTCGGGATCGGCGTGATGAATTGCGCCTTTCGCCGATTTTCCTCAATTTTTTGTGTTGGCTGCCCCGTTTCATCAAGCTCCCAATGCCGCACGGGGCGCTCGTAGGGGGAGTTCAGAATCGGGTGGTCGAAGAATGGGTTGGTCATGGTTCCTACCTATTTAACCTTGGCGCCTGATCTTGCAGCCTTGGCGCGCGGTTGGCTTTTGTGCGGGGCGACGTTCGGTTCAGCAATCTCAACCCCCACCCGCCCACAGTAGTCGCGAATCATCACCGCAATCATGTTGGCGATGGAGCGGTGCTCATTGACCGAAGCGAGGCGCACGGCTTCCTTGAGTTCGGGTTCAATGCGAAATGTCAGCGTGGCGGTCTTGGCAGAAGCCATGGTTTCCCCTTGGGTATAGCATGTACTGTGAAAGTACGGCACTGTACTGCACAGTCCGGTGTCGTCCAAATAGATACTTTGATTTAACCAGAGGAGCGAGCGCATGGCCCAGCACTATTCCATCAAGGATTTCTTCCGCCAGATGCCGAATGCCTTGCTCGCGCGGTATTTCAAAACCAAGGGCTTGTGCAGCGAGCTGGACTTTGCCGCCATGAAAGAGGGAAAGCCGGACGAATTGTTCGCGGCCTGGCTTGCTCTGACGGATAAGCAGCGCAACGCAATGGATGCAGAGTTTCGGGAGATTTTCGAGATGAGCTGCGAGAAAGGTTTTCGGGCAGTCATCGACGAGGCCGAATTCCAGTTGGATGAAGAAGAATTCACGGCGTTCGTAGAGAAGTTGTCGGCGCTGCCCAGCCACTTCGAGCGGGCCATGATTACCTTTCTGGATTTCAATTCGTCATGGAAAGGCGCGAACCGATTTCATCACGCCGATACCTTGCCTTACTGGCGCAAGCGCAAGCATCTGCTGCACAAGCCGGCGGCGGTGGATGAGGCCAGCATTGTTGAACTGGCCAACAGGATTCGTAACTACTTCCACCTGACCGAAGGGCGCGGGAATAACTGCGTGGTGGAACCCTTCCGCCGGGGCGAACTGGAGTACTTTTTCGCCTACCCGGAAGACTACTCACAGCGGAGCATTGAATGGGAGAACGGGGTGTTCAACCCGCGCCCGCACAATCCTGCCTTCGAGGTGGTTTTTGTTTGTTCGCAGAAGGAGGGATCGCTCGACCTGAATTTTCGCGGTTCCTACAAGGCGCTTGAGCCGCTGCAATCGATGTTCGCCACGGCGATTCTCAAACTCGATGAACTGCCGCCCGACCCGAAAGACCCGCGCATCTACGATCTCAATCCACTGCTCCAGAAGAGTTTCGATTTCACCTATGCCGTTGGCAGCGGGATTGAGAGTGTGCGCGTCAAAAAGCTGCGGCTGTCGTCGCGAGTGAAGAAAGGCGAGCGCGTTACGCTGGAGGCGGATGCCAGCCAAAGCCCGGATGCTGTCTATGACATGCTCGACCAGATCGGGAAATCGCTACCGCTGAACCTGTACAACATCACCCAGGTAGAACTCACCGTATCGATGGCGGCGGAGCCCAGCAAGCCTGCCCGGCAGGTGCCGGTTCGTATCACCCATCCCAATTCGTGTTCGCTCAAGTACGACGAACTGGACTTGAATCTGCGCGCCATGCTGGAAGCTTAGGGCATCGAACCCAAGGAGCCGGAGGAAGTACTAGAGCCTGCTGCGGCATGACACCGCAGGTCGCGCTGGTTGAGCTTCTGGCGCGTGTGGGGGCCAGCCAGGAGGCTGCGGCCGTATTAAGCAACCATGAGCTGAACCAGTGGCCGGAAACTGCCGTTGCCGCGATGAAAGGTCAGCGGCTACCGACGAAGGCAAAGCCGGCCATCAGTGCCGTTTGCCCCGGTTGCGAGCGCGACTGTGTGATGCCGGTGCAGACACGAATTCATCCCTCGCGGGGTGCGGTATCGTTCATTGATTGCGACAAGCGCAACGAAGTCAGCCGTGTGCCCGTGCCGGTTGAGCGCCTGGAACAGTGGCGTTGCACCGCCGATGCAGTGTGTGGCTTTGTTGCGGCTTCACTTGGATTGCGCGGCAGCGACAAGCGCCGTCTCGCCAGCGCCGACTTTCTGGAAATTGGTATGGCGACCGGTGGCAAGCGCAGCCAGATGCTGTGCCTGCAAACCGCTGGCGAACTGACACTAATCGCAGGCGGTAATAAGGTGCCATTGGCCGAGTTCATTGGCTATGACGCGGACGCTTATTCGGTTGATGGTTCCATGATCCGCTTGTTGGTCGATGCCGCGACCACGGCGGACAATCGATATACGCCGAGCAATGCCAAGCGCGAAGCGCGCAAGGTGGATACGCAGTCGATGTACAAGGACTGGCAGAAGATGTACCGAGAATTGACCAAGAAGCGCCCGAACATGCCCGAGACTTGGTACGCAACACAGATCGCCAAACTGCCGGTTGCCAAGGGCCGCAGCGCCGGCACCATCAAAAAGAATATGCGGCCCTAAGTGCCAACCGGCCAGCCGCCGAAAATCAGAGCGGAGTGCCAGCCCCCAACTCGGTAAAGTTGTTGATCTTTACCGACCCATCGGGAAACCGCGCTATCACTTCCAGTTCGCCACCCATAGCTTCAATGTGGCTACGCAGGGTGGACAGATACATGTCAGTCCGCTTCTCGATCTTTGCAATCGACGGCTGCTGCACATGGAGCACTTCGGCCAACATCTTTTGAGACAGGCCACGGGCTTGGCGCAGCTCGTTCAGCGGCATTTCAGCCAACATCTGCCGAGCCATGCCGTCAGACTTCTCGCGTGCGGCCTGGCTCATGCCTGCGCGCAGCTCTGTAAATTTCTTAGCCATCAATCTCTCCTTCACGTCGAAGTTGGTCTAGGTGCTGGTCATACAGGCGGTCGGCAATCGGCACATTCACTTCATACCAACGGTTGTCGCCCGTCTTGTCGCCGCCAATCAAAAGAATCGCCATCCGGCGCGGATCGAATGCGTATAGCGTGCGAAAGGGTCGCCCGCCATGCTGGGTGCGCAGCTCGCGCATATGCCTGTGTTTGGAGCCATTGGTGCCGCTGCTGTGTGGGTGTCCCAACGATGGACCCCGCGCTTCCAGCAACTGCACAGAGGCGGCCAATGAGATTTGCTCGTCTTCAGTCAGACTGCCCCACCAGTCACCAAATTCGTCTGTGTATTCATATATCCCAAGTCATGCACAAATATGGTCTCTGCGGAATATTCCGTCAAGCGCATGTTGTTGGTCTGTTGTTGATCAATGCACCTGAATCAGTGAAATAGTTGGGCGGAAAGTTTTCGCCCAATCCTGGCCTGTGCCAGACCCTGTAGTTCCGGGCTTCCTCCTCGTTAGCGGTGTACCGGGCGCACTGTTGTGCTGCTGCACTACAGCCCGAAACCCCTTGATATTACTGGCACCGCGCGCATTTCCATGCGTTCTGCTGTGGCATTTCTTCGCCCAAATCGCCCACCTACGCTTCGTCTCAGCAAGTCCAGCAACTTTCTGAGAGGTTCCACCATGACAAATACCATCCTTCGCCTTCCCGCCGTTTTGCGCGAACGCGGTCGTTCCCGCAGCGCCCATTACTTCGATATTCAGCAAGGTCTTTTCACGCATCCGGTACAGATCGGTTTGCGCGCCGTCGGCTGGCCCACGACGGAAGTCGCCACGCTCAACGCCGCACGCATCGCCGGCAAGAGTGAAGTCGAGATTCGCGAACTGGTCGCCAAGCTCGAAGCCGCCCGTAAATCGGCATCTTGAGGAGCGACGGCGATGACTCCCACTACGCTGACAGTTTCCGCCACCGAACCGCTGGAAGCCGGTAAAGGCGGTGAAGGCGGTGTCCCAGGGGATACCGTCCCTACGGAACATATTTTCAATCTCACCAATGCCGACTTTGTGGCGGCGGTGTTTCCACTCCTGCCCGAAGGCGCGTTCGCGGCGGTGTGCTCGAAGAGCGGCGACCCCGGCCTGGGCGGATGGGCAGCCAGTCGCGCCGATCAGGTGGCCGTCAATCTTCTTGCCGCCAACAACAACTACATCGGTTGCGCGAGTTTCTTCCCTGGCGATGATGGCTCATTCAAGGCGCGCAAGGCGCAGTTTGCCGCCTGCCATTTTTTGATGCTCGACGATATTGGTACCAAGGTGCCGCTGGAGCGGCTGGCTGGTTTTGAGTTGTCCTGGTTGATCGAGACCAGCCCCGGCAATTATCAGGGCGGCATCATCCTCGCCGAGCCGCTCACCGATGGTGCGGTGGCCGTGCGACTGCTCAATGCGGTGATCGATTCGGGCCTGTGCGATGCGGGGGCGACGGGGCCATTGAGCCGCTGGGCGCGACTGCCGGTGGCCATCAATGGCAAGCCAAAGGTTGCCGACGAAGACGGCGCGCCGTTTCAGTGTCGCCTGATCGAATGGCGGCCTGAAGCGCGCTATACGCCGCAAGCGATTGTCGATGGGCTGCAATTGGAACTTGCCCCGGCGGGTCGACCGAAGAAGACCGCGAAACCCTCCGGGCGCGTTGTTGATGACTCGCACAGCATCGGTAGTGACGCCGACGATGTACTGACACCCAAGGCGACTGAGAATCCGGTGGTCGCTGCGCTCAAGGCGCGCGGGTTGTACAAGACGCCGTTGGGTTCCGGCAAGCACGACATGACCTGTCCGTGGGTGCAGGAGCATACCGACCAACTGGATACCGGCGCGGCCTATTTCGAGCCGGACGAGTTCTATTCGGTGGGCGGCTTCTGCTGCCAGCACTCGCACCGCGATAAGTACCACATTCGTGCCTTGCTTGAATTCCTTGGCGTGCGCAACGCCGAGGCCCGGCACAAGCCGGTGATCCGCGTGGTGGCCGGTGATCTGCACCGCGTGGTGGATGCGGCGGAGAAAGAGCTGGCGAATCGGGGGCGGCACTATCAGGCGGGCGGCTTGATCGTCTCTGTCTCGACCGACCCGACCAGCGGTGATCCGTCGATTGTGCCAACCAGTGCACCGGCGCTGACACGGGAACTGTCGGTCGCAGCGACCTGGGAAAAATACGACGGACGGGCCGAAGACTGGGTGCGCTGCGATCCCCCAACGCGACATGCGGCGATTCTTTACGATGCGCAAAGCTTTCGTTATCTGCAACCGCTGGCAGGCGTGGCGCGGCAGCCGTACTTCCGCGAATCCGATGGCGAACTGATTACTCAGGCCGATTATGACAAGACGGCGCAGCGCTTCGGCGTGTTTGACGTCAGGCAATTTGTTATTCCTGATCCGACACCTGAGGCGGCGCGGGCGGCACTGGCCTTGCTGGAAGACTTGCTCACTGAGTTTCATTTCGTCGCTGCCACCGACAAGGCAGCGGCGCTGTCAGCCATCTTTACCGCCGTGGTGCGGCCGACACTGTCGCATGCGCCGGGGTTCCATGCCCGAGCGCCGGTGTTCGGCAGCGGCAAGACCTATCTGTGCGAGCTGATCGGTGCTTTCGCTGGTCCCGGTGGTAATGCCAAGGTGAGCTATCCGACCACCTCGGAGGAAGCCACCAAGGTGATTCTGTCCTTGCTGCTGACCAGCCCCGCCGTCAT
>JBBQQT010000186.1:0-6141 GCA_038215555.1 Burkholderiales bacterium
ACGACCAGCAACGCCACCAGCGCGATGCCAGCGAAGAGAATGTCCCAACGCCGCGGTTTGCCCGACTGCAGTTTGAGCTGAAGTTCAAGTTCTTCGACACGCATCAACAGGGCCGCGCTGACCCCATCCAGGCGGGTAACCTGCGCATGTGCCTGATTCGTCATGCTCTCGCAGCGGGCGAGGCTCTCATTCAAGTGACCGAGTTGCTGCCCCAGTTGTTGAGTCAGCCGCTCTGACATCTCGCTTTCGCTGACTTGCAATGTCGTCAGCGTTTTTTCGAACTGCGCCGCCAGGGTTTTTACTGCTTCAGCATTGTGGGTGACCGCCGCCTGCAATTCCGTAATCTGCTGGCTGATGAGTTCGCCCGACGCCTCTTCACCCTTGCGACGGGTAAAGGCAGGAATCGCTGCCGCGACGATATTGCTGACGTAGGGTAGGGCAGCTTTCAGAACGGGCAGCCAGACAGCCATGGTTCGGATTCCGATCGAAGAAGGTTATTGGCGGGTCTTTTCTTCTTTCTTGATTTTCTTGGCTTCCTTCTTTTCTTTCATCGTCTTGGCGGGTTCTTTCTTTGCTGCTTTCTTGCTTTCCTGGCCTTTCATGGTCTTCTCCTGAAAACATGTTCCGTGACGACATGCCCCGGTGCTTTCCAATGATAGGCGTGGAAGTGGATTCAGCCTAGCAGTGCAGGCTGGCTTCAGTTTTTACGCATACAGCTTTTACGTATGCAGCTTCAACCCATTCAACTTCTACGCAAACAGTGGCGGCACCCGTGCCGCGAGTTGGTGACGTTGGCCGCAGAGGCGTCGCCGGCCAGCGCCATGTGTTGCAGCGTTCGTTCTCTCGCTTCGAACAGCGTCACCGCATGACCGGTGACCGCGCAGTTTGGCCGCCGCCTGTCGGATGATTCCGCCGCCGACAGCACCTGGTTCAACCCAGCTGAATAGCCGGTTACATACCATGCTGGTGCGGGCATTGGACGAAAACGAGGCCGCGCCTTACCGAGTGCTCGCCAGTGGCAAGGGCAAGGGGAATCGGTGTGAACTGGGGTTGGAGAGAGAAGACATCAGTATTGTGGGAATGCCGAATCGATTGTGAACGAGTTCATCGCGGAACGTCGCATGGAGCCGGCAAAGGAATGACATCCTGTGTCCTTGATGCTTCCACTGTGCTGGCCTGGCTTTGGCAGGAGGATGGCGGCATGTGCGTGGCCGGATTGCTCGGCAGACTGGAGCGGGAAGTGGTCCCTTACCGTCAGGCTGACGCGACTGAAACCGCCCGGCTCGTAGCGACCCTGAAGCAGGAAGCCGTGCAGCCCGGCGATCTTGTCATCGTTACTCTACCAGCACTTCTGGCGGCATGAATCGTCGAACGGGGCACATAGGGCGGAAAAAACTAAGGCGCCTTCCGGTCGAAAAATCGAATCACAAATTCAATGCGTTATTCAGTGCCTGGCGCAAAGCATCGACGGATTGAGGTTGATAGAGTTTGCCACCCGGTTTTCCATCACCAGTGAACAGCATGACTGTGCCGTCGCTGGCTCCGTGTTTGTTGGCAAAAGCCTGGCCGTCAGCCATGCCCAGATGCGCAACCAAGAAATCAACCTTGCCGGCATAGTCGGCGCGAATCTCGTTCATCAGTTCCATCACCGCCATGCCACCGGCGTAATTCATGTCATACGCCAACACCAGCGTTGGCTGACCAGATCCGATGCGAGATAAATCAGTGGGGTAAGCGCCGCTGGGTAATTGAGTCCAGATAAAGCTGCCAACACCAGCCATGATCAATAACGTGATCAAAAATTTGCTCCAGCCAGACAAAGGCTTCGGCAGCGTCTTGGTATTGTTTTCGGTCATTGATTTTTCCTGGTTTCGAAAAGAAGAACAAGTGCGTCAGTGATTGTCGGTGCACAAAGATTGAACAGTTTAAAACAATCTTGGAAACCATTTACTGCTCCTCAGCCCTCGGCGGTGAATCCGAAGCACATTTTCGCAGCTCGCACTTTGCTAGCTCGCGCAATTGAAGCTGGCAATTTGGATGCCTCCTACGTTGATATAGACCGCAAGCACCGTGGTTCTGCTCTCAACTACGACCTGTACGATGCGAAAGACGGCATCGCTCTCTACCAGCAGCGCCACACCGTCTGCACGAAGTTTGGCAACAGCCCAGCCAAGGACTATTTTCTGGTTCGTCGCACAGGGCGCAAGGTCTCTGTAGAGCAACTGGATGCTAAAGCTAAAGCCAGGGTAGTCAAACTGGCTAAAGCAAGTAGCACCCTCGGCGAAGTTATCAACACGCTCACCGGCAAGGCTAAGCGTCCGCTGAAAGCGAAAGCCTCTGCGAATGCATTAGACGATCTAACAGCGGTGTCCGCTCCTCTTCAGGAATCGGCGGTAGTTGGTGTCGGTGCGACATCTGAATTTGCTCTCGGATACCCCTTTCTTGTGATACAGCACTTCAACTTGATGCGATAACTTTATGAGAGATAAAAGAGATTTATTGAGTGGTTACCAGAACAAATTTGCCCTGGAGCCGGGCCGATCGGCTTGCATTGCGCGGGTTTCATAGGCAGATTGCACAGTCCTTCAATTGACTGTTCGGCCGAAACCGCCGGGCATCCTCCACGCCATGAAATCCAATCCAGAATCTGCTGCTCTCGGCTTCGCCACTCGCGCCATTCATCTGGGCTACGACCCGATGCAATGCGAAGGTGCGCTGGTGCCACCGGTGTATCTGACCTCCACTTTTGCTTTCGAGAGCACGCAAGTCGGCATGCAACGCTTCGCCGGCGAGAACCCGGGCTACATCTATTCGCGCGTCGGCAATCCCACCGTCGCTTTGCTGGAGGGGCGACTGGCCAGTCTGGAAGGTGGTGAGGCGGCGCTGTGCACGTCTTCCGGCATGGGGGCGATTACTTCGGCGATCTACAGCCTGGTGCAGGCTGGCGATGAAATTGTCGCCGACCAGACCTTGTATGGCTGCACCTTCGGTTTCTTTCGGCATGGTCTGGCCGCTTTGGGCATCCAAGTCCGGCATGTCGACATGACGCAACCTGAGTCGGTGGTTGCCGCCATCACGCCGCGCACCAAACTGCTGTATTGCGAATCGCCGTCGAATCCGAACATGCGACTGATCGATCTGCGCGCCATCGCCGACCTGGGCAACACGCATGGCGTACCGTTGATGGTCGACAACACTTATTGCACGCCGTATCTGCAACGCCCGCTGGAGCATGGCGCGACCTATGTCGTGCATTCGGCAACCAAGTATCTGGGTGGCCATGGCGATTTGCTGGCTGGCGCGGTGATCGGTCCGGCAGAGGCAATCCAGCGCATGCGTTTCTTCGGGGTGAAGGAAATGACCGGCGCGACGATGTCGGCGTTTGATGCTTTCCTGGTGCTGCGCGGCCTGAAAACGCTGGCCTTGCGGATGCGTGCGCACTGCGCCAGCGCGCAGGTGTTGGCCGAGTTCCTCTCTACGCATCCGGCGGTGGCGCGAGTGGATTACCCTGGCTTGCCGAGCTTCCCGCAACATGAACTCGCGCAACGCCAGATGGCGTTGCCGGGCGGCATGATTGCGCTGGAACTGAAAGGCGGTTTCGATGCCGGCTGCCGCTTCATGGATGCGTTGCAGTTGTGCACCCGGGCGGTCAGTCTCGGCGATGCCGAAACCTTGGTGCAGCATCCGGCTTCGATGACCCATTCGACCTACACACCTGAAGAGCAGGCGACGCACGGCATCAGCCCGGGGCTGGTGCGACTATCGGTGGGGCTGGAAGAGGTCGAGGATATTCGTGCCGACCTGTTGCAAGCGCTGAACGCGCTCGCTTGAGCGGCAATTCAGCCTGGAGTTCAGCCGGCGATGCCGTAGCCGCCGTCTTCGATGGCGGCACGGATGGCGGCGGCATCGGATTGCGTCGGGTCGTGCTCAACCTCGACCCTGCCGCTGGCGAGATCGATGTCGATTTTTGCCACGCCGGGCAGGGCGGAGACCAGGTTTTTCACGCTGTTGACACAGCCCATGCAGCTCATGCCGGTTACGTTGAGAGTCAGGGTATTCATGCGCTGTCGATGCTCCGGGTGGTGTTGAGAAGGTCGTTCATGCGGCCATCCGCGCCATAGAGTCCGCGGCTGGAGGCGCTTTGCAGCACTTGCATGGCCGCCTGGGTACGGCGCATCTGTTCTTCGATCAGGCGGCCGTTGACGCGGTTGAGGCGAGCCGCTTCGTGGGTCCGTTTTTCCAGGCGCTGCCAGTTGGCTGTCGGCAGGCTGTCGCTGAATGCGCGCAGGCGTAATGCCGGCAGACCGGAGTTGGCTGGCAGGCCGAGTTGTTCGGCCAGCCGGCGCCAGTCTTCGGCCAGTTGCAGGCTGACATTCAGGCGTTGTTGGGTGAGCGTTTCGAGTTGTTCGGAATTGCCGTTTGCCAGGGCAAGGGCTTCTTCTTCGAGCAACGCAAGAAAATGTTCCAGTTGCTGGTTCAGGACGGTGAGGTTGGCATCGAGCGGCATCATCGCGCTAGTTTAGTCGTCAACCTGTCCGGCGCGGCGGCTGATGTTGGCGATGCTTTCTCGCACCAGGCTGTCGGCAACCGCTTCTTCATCGATCTTGAAGCGGCCTTCGGCGATTTCCTGGCGAATCGATTCGATCTTGGCGTTATCGCTGATGCTGACGCCGCGCAGCTCTTCCTCCAGTTGGCTCAACTTTTCTGCGGTTGAAGTGAGTTTCACGTCGTCGCTGATGGCGACATTTTCCGGCGATGGGGTAAGGCGCGTCGCAGCGGAACGGGAATCCTTGCTCCGCGTGATTGGCGGGCTTTTGATCAGGTTATCTATTTTCACCAGCGTCTCCTTGGTTTGGGCAGCCAGGCTTGAGTCGTCGGGCTGGTTGGGTTTGTTCGCATCAAGCACGGGCCTGGCTCACGGTCAATTTTCAGGTTGAATGACTTCGATGAAGGCCTGGACTTCGGCATGCATACGCAACGCCAACTCGGTACAGGCTGCCACATCGGCCGCCTTGGCGCTGTGTTCCATTTGTTGTGCCAGGTGTTCGCCGCGCTGTGCCGAGAAGGTGGCAAAGATGCCTTTCAGTGTGTGGCCAGCGCGATGCAGGCGAGGCCAGTCCTGGCTGCTCAGCGCATTGTCGATCTCGGCCAGGTAGTTCGGGGCGTCAGCCAAAAACATGTCGAGCAGGATAGCTAGGAGATCTTCATCGCCATCGATTCGTGAAAGCGCATCCGCACGGTCAAAGATGGGCGATTGATCCGGTGTTTTTGCCGTGGCTGCGGCTGCTCGGCCGGGGCTGGTCGGGGTGCTCTGGGCGGGGTTTCTGGCATCGCCTTGCAACACCCGTTTTATTTCCATGAACAGCGCTTCCGGTTTGACCGGCTTCGAGACGTATCCATCCATGCCGGCTTCCAGGCAGCGCTCGCGGTCTCCCGTCATCGCATTCGCGGTCATCGCGATGATCGGAATACGGCGGTTCTGGCCTGCGCTGAGCTCGATTCCCCGGATGCGGCGGGTGGCTTCCAGGCCATCCATCTCCGGCATCATCATGTCCATCAAAATCAGATCGAAATCGCCGGCTTGCCATGCTTCTACCGCAAGTTGTCCGTTCTCCGCGACGCTGGTCGTGTGACCCTGTTTTTCCAGTTGTTTGATGGCGAGTTTCTGATTCACCGGGTTGTCTTCAGCCAGCAGGATTCGGTGTTTTGCTTCGACAGCTGGTTGGTTTGATCGGGCGGCCAGGGGATCTGTCTGGCCGCCTGCGCCGAGTGCGGTTTCCATCGCCTGGCGCAGGTCGCTCAAGGCGATGGGTGGGTTGAGACAGGAAAGAACGCTGGATGAAGCAGCCGACGTATCGCCAGCAGCAACGCCGAGTTGCTGGTAGCGGTCGGCGTCATCACGCTGTTGGGTGGCGTTGAGCATGATCAATCGTGTGGGTGGGCGGGAATTTTGCTGCGCGTCGTTGAGCAGGGTCTGCGCCAGCTCGAAGCTGTCGATATCCGGCATTTGGGTATCGAGCAGGACAAATCGGTACGGGTCGCCGTCAATCCGCGCCTGATCCAGTCGGGTCAGCACGGAGGTGCCTTGGGCCAGGCTTTCCGGGCGCATCTGCATGCGCTCAAGCAGCAGCGACAGCAGGC
>JBBQQT010000187.1:0-6101 GCA_038215555.1 Burkholderiales bacterium
AACGCCAGGTTGTGCGCGGCGCTGGCGCGGATCAAGAGTTATCACGACTACGGCACTTTTACCCCGATCCAGGTTGCGGCGATCACCGCGCTGGAAGGTCCGCAAGACTGTGTCGAAGACATCCGTTTGATGTATCAGAAACGGCGCGATGCGTTGGTCAAGGGCTTGAATGAAGTCGGCTGGAACGTGCAGGCACCGAAAGCCACGATGTTCTTGTGGACGCCGATTCCGGAACCCTATGCGCACATGAAATCTCTGGAGTTCTCGAAAAAAGTCTTGGCCGATGCCAAAGTGGCGGTCAGCCCCGGCGTCGGCTTCGGTGATTACGGCGACGACCACGTGCGCTTCGCGCTGATCGAAAACGAAATGCGTACCCGCCAGGCCATTCGCGGCTTGCGGGACATGTTCAAGAAAGATGGATTGCTGAAATGAAACCAATCAATGTAGGCCTGCTCGGTATCGGTACCGTCGGTGGTGGTACCTGGACTGTCCTGACCCGAAATCAGGAAGAAATTACCCGTCGCGCCGGTCGGCCGATTCGCATCACTGCTGTGGCGGACCGCAACCTTGAGCATGCCCGCTCGCTGGTTGGCGATCAGGTCAAGCTCACCGACGATGCTTTCGCCTTGGTGAAAGACCCGGATATCGATATCGTCGTCGAACTCATCGGCGGCTACACCACGGCCAAGGAACTGGTGTTGCAAGCCATCGAAAACGGCAAACATGTGGTCACCGCCAACAAGGCCTTGCTGGCCGTGCATGGCAACGAAATCTTCGCGGCGGCGCAGAAAAAAGGTGTCATGGTCGCGTTCGAAGCGGCTGTCGCAGGTGGTATTCCGATCATCAAGGCGTTGCGCGAAGGTCTTTCGGCCAATCGCATTCAGTGGATCGCCGGCATCATCAATGGCACGACCAATTTCATCCTGTCCGAAATGCGTGACAAAGGGCTGTCGTTCGACGCTGCCTTGAAGGATGCGCAAAAACTGGGTTATGCCGAAGCGGACCCGACCTTCGATATCGAAGGCATCGATGCGGCGCACAAGGCGACCTTGATGGCGTCGATCGCTTTCGGTATTCCGGTGCAATTCGACAAGGCTTACGTCGAAGGCATCACCCAACTGCAAGCGAAGGACATTCGTTATGCCGAACAACTCGGCTACCGCATCAAGTTGCTTGGCATCGCCAAGCGCAAGGAAAACGGTGTCGAGTTACGGGTGCATCCGACGCTGATCCCGGCCAAGCGTCTGATCGCCAATGTCGAAGGCGCAATGAACGCGGTGCTGGTGCAGGGCGATGCGGTGGGGGCGACGTTGTATTACGGCAAAGGCGCCGGCGCCGAACCAACCGCTTCCTCGGTAATCGCCGATCTGGTCGATGTCACGCGTCTGCATACCGCCGACAAACATCATCGCGTGCCGCATCTCGCCTTCCAGCCGGATCAGCTGACCGATTTCCCGATCCTGCCGATCGAAGAAGTCGAAACTGCCTATTACCTGCGCATGCGCGCCGCCGACAAGCCGGGCGTGCTGGCTGACATCACACGTATTCTTGCTGATCTGGGTATTTCCATCGACGCGATGCTGCAAAAAGAACCTGACGAAGGCGAGGATCAGACCGATATCGTCTTGCTGACGCATGTCGCCAAGGAAAAAGCGGTCAATGCAGCAATGGCGAAGATCGAAGCGCTCACCACCATTGCCGGCAAAGTGACGCGGATCCGGCTTGAAGAGCTGAACGGCTGACATGCGTTACCTGAGCACCCGCGGTAACCCATCGGCGCTGAACTTCTCGCAAATCCTGCTCGGCGGCCTGGCGCCGGATGGCGGTTTGTATTTGCCCGAGACTTATCCGAAGTTCAGCGCTGACGATCTGGCCGCCATGCGCGGCATGGATTACCGTCAACTGGCTTTTGCCGTGCTGTCACGCCTCGCCGACGACATCCCGGCCGACGACCTGAAAGCGCTGATCGACAAGACCTATACCGCAGACACCTATTGTCATGGCCGCAAGGATTCGGATTTCAGTCAGATCACGCCGGTGCGCAAACTGGAGGATGGCCTTTACATCCTGGAACTGTCGAACGGCCCGACGTTGGCATTCAAGGACATGGCGATGCAGTTGCTTGGCAATCTGTTCGAGTACGCCCTCGACAAGGCTGGCCAGGACATCAACATCCTCGGCGCCACTTCCGGCGATACAGGGTCGGCGGCCGAATACGCCATGCGCGGCAAGCATAATGTGCGCGTCTTCATGCTTTCGCCCGAGCATGGCATGACTCGGTTTCAGCAGGCACAGATGTACAGCCTGCCGGACGCCAACATCTTCAACATCGCGCTACGTGGCGTGTTCGATGATTGCCAGGACATCGTAAAACGTGTGTCGAACGATCTCGAATTCAAGGAGAAATATCGCATTGGCGCCGTCAATTCGATCAATTGGGGGCGGATTGCCGCGCAGGTGATCTATTACTTCAAGGCCTACTTTGCGGTGACCTCGGACAACGCACAGCAGGTCAGTTTCTCGGTGCCTTCCGGCAATTTCGGCAACGTCTGCGCCGGCCACATTGCGCACATGCTGGGTCTGCCGGTGCACAAGTTGATCGTCGCCACCAACGAGAATGACGTCCTCGACGAATTTTTCCGCACCGGCGTCTATCGTCCGCGCACGGCTGCACAAACGCTGCATACCTCGAGTCCTTCGATGGATATTTCGAAAGCATCGAATTTCGAGCGCTTCGTCGCCGATCTGACCGGACGCGATGCCGCCAAGGTGGCTGAGTTGTGGCAAGCCGTCGACTCTGGTGGCAGCTTCGACCTTAAGCCTGACGGCCTGTTCGATCAGCTCAAAAATTACGCGTTCGAATCCGGCTTCAGCAGTCATGCCGATCGGATGAGCACCATCCGCATGGCCTGGGAAAAATACGGCGTGATGATCGACACCCATACCGCCGATGGCCTGAAGGTCGGTCTGGAGCATTGCGAAACTGGCATCCCGCTGGTCTGCCTGGAAACCGCCTTGCCGGCTAAATTCGAGGACAGCATTCAGGAAGCGTTGGGCATCCAGCCTGAGCGTCCGGCCGGGCTGGAGAATCTGGAGTCGCTGCCGCAGCGCGTCGAAATCATGAATGCCGACGTGGCGGCCATTCAGGCTTTCGTTGCGAAGCACGCCAACGACTGACACGCCAACGACTGAATCGATGCTTCTTCGCCTGGCTCGGTTTGCACTGCTCTTCCTGGTTTTTGGGCTGGGCGTCACGTCGTTACCCGGGTATGCCTTCTGGTGGCAAAGCGCCGCCAGTCCGGAAATCCGGGCCGAAAACCTGCCGCCCGAAGCGCGCCAGACACTGATCCTGATCCAGCGAGGCGGGCCATTTCCGTATTCCAGAGACGGCATCACGTTTGGTAACCGCGAGGGTCTGTTGCCGCTGCAACAGCGCAATTACTACCGTGAGTACACGGTGCCGACGCCGGGTCTGAATCATCGCGGCGCGCGCCGCATCGTTGCGGGCAGTGCCGGCGATTATTGGTACACCGCTGATCACTATCGGTCGTTCAAGCGTATCCGTGAAGCATCGAATGGAGCGCGTTGAAATGGTTAATCCCGAGATTGGCAAACCCGAGAGGGGCAACCCCATAATGATCCAACATGCAGTGTCTGAAGTGCTGGAACGGCCGGATCGGAATGGAATTTATCGGCTTTCGCAATCCGACTTCGGCTTCAAGCCTGTTCTGGATGGCCGCGCAATGCGCAGTAAAAAGTCATTGCTTGCGGGCGTCGCCCGGGTGCTCGACTTCCCCGATTATTTTGGTGAAAACTGGGATGCGCTGGAGGAATGCCTGAGCGATATGAGTTGGCGCGATGGTCAGATCAGCCTGCTGATCGAACATGCGGATTCCATCCCGGATGCGTTGTTCGCTACTCTGCTACAGGTCTTCAGTCAGGTGGCTGAACAGTGGGCCGACGAAGGCCGGGTTTGCAGCTTGTTTCTGAGCGGCCTGGAAAATACCGATATTCCGCTGCTGGCGTAGAACACTGCGAGAACTCGCGAGTTGCGAACTAATGCACCTCGTCGTTCCGATGGCGGCGCCAGATGATGGTCATCACCAGGCTGATGAACAGGCCAAACAGGGTGATTACCCAATGGATGTGCATGCCGTGACCCACCATCAAGCTGTAGGCGCCAAGCAGGACCAGAATGCCGATATTTTCATTGAAGTTCTGGATTGCGATGGAGTGGCCCGCACCCATCAGCAAATGCCCCCGGTGTTGCAGCAAGGCATTCAGCGGAACGACAAAAAAACCGGATAAAACGCCGATAAAAAAGAGTAAAGCAGCGGCGACGCGCCAATCTGAGACAAACACCATGGCGATCACCGTGAAGCCCAGAATGATCCCGGCAGGCAGGACTTTGACCGAACTCTCCAAGCGTACCCACTTTCCGGCCATGCCGGCGCCGACGGCAATACCGACCGCCGACATGGCGGTCAATTGCGTCGCCTGGGTCAGGTCGAATTTGAGATTGAACGCTGCCCAGGCGAGAACGACAAGGCGCAAAGTCGCGCCGACGCCCCAGAACAACGTGGTGACGGCAAGCGAGACCTGACCAAGTGGGTCCTTCCAGAGCAATTTAAAGGAGTGCCAGAAGTCATGCAACAGGAACACAGGGTTGCGCTTCGGTGGTTTGTGATCGGCTGGCAGGCGCGGGATGTATAAATTGAACCAGGCCGCGATCAGGTACAAAACCAGAATCACCATGATCGCGAATTTGGGAGCGGTTATCCATTCGGCCAGGTTCCACTCAATCAAGGCTGCACCGACGATTTTGGGACTGATCAACAAGCCGCCGAGAACGGCGCCAAGAATGATCGCCGCCACTGTGGCGCCTTCCATCCAGCTATTGGCTTTGACCAGCAAAGCCGGTGGCAGGTATTCGGTGAGGATGCCGTACTTGGCCGGCGAGTAGGCTGCCGCACCGAGACCGACAATGGCGTAGGCATACAGCGGCTGCATGCCGGCCAGCATGGCAATGCAGCCAATGACTTTGATCGCATTGCTGATGAACATGACACGACCCTTTGGTGTCGAGTCGGCAAAAACGCCAACAAACGGCGCCAGAAGAATGTACGAAATGATGAAGAACTGCTGCAGCAGCGGCACATGCCAATCCGGCGCCGAGAGCGACATCAGCAACGCGATTGCAGCAAACAGCAGCGCGTTATCCGCCAATGCCGAAAAAAACTGGGCAGTCAGAATGATGTAGAAACCGCGATTCATCTGGCCAGTTTTCGCTGTGTCATGGAATTTGGAAGCAATGTTTGACAATGCGGGCCAAACGGCCGCGAGTGATATCAGGTTGCGATTTTGGGAATGCGGGAATGCGGGAATGCGGGTATGCCATCGAGACGTATACCAGCATCAGCCAGCTGCGAAATTTGTCACGTCGTTGACACGTCGGTGGGCACACTCGAGATCACATCAGTTGGCGCGGATATTAGCGTCAAATGCGAGTCCTGATCACGTTTTCAGGCAAATTCCACCTGCCTCAAGCCACATTATTTTGGCTGTCATAAAATAGAGAATTATGATTGAATCGCATAATTAAAATTTATCCGCGCATAAGAAAATGGCTGATCGACGACTGCAGGTTTTTCATACCGTTGCCAAACAATTGTCTTTCACCAAAGCGGCTGAATTGCTGTTCATGACTCAGCCGGCGGTGACCTTCCAGGTCAAGCAGTTGGAAGAGCATTTCAATACCCGCTTGTTCGAGCGGTCGCATGGCAGGATTTCCTTGACACCGGCGGGGGAGTTGGCACTCGAATATGCCGAGCGCATTCTCAATATGACGGGTGAAATGGAGGCGCGCATTTCCGAACTCACCGGTCAGGTCAGTGGTCCGTTGTTGATTGGCGCCTCGACCACGATTGCCGAATACATGTTGCCTCGCCTGCTAGGCGAATTCAAACAGAAGCACCCGGAAACCCAGGCGCGTCTGACCGTAGCCAATTCGGAGACGATCGAAAACAAGGTCGCCGACCACACGCTGGACATGGGGTTGATCGAATCGGCCTCGCATCATCCGAATCTGGTGACTCAGGTCT
>JBBQQT010000188.1:0-6050 GCA_038215555.1 Burkholderiales bacterium
CCCTGGCTGACATTTACCCGGGAACCGCGCCGATTGTTTACAGCATCCCACTGCAATTGCTGGCTTATCACGTTGCCATTCTGAAGGGCACGGATGTCGATCAGCCGCGCAACCTGGCCAAATCGGTTACCGTTGAATAAACCCACCCAATAAACCCACCCAATAAAACCACCCAATAAAACCACCCAATAAAACCACCGAATATCCCCGTTGGAGTAAGTTCTCATGGCAGTAATCGCGGTATTCAATCAAAAGGGCGGCGTCGGCAAAACCACGACCACGCTTAATATCGCCGCCTCTCTGGCTTTGCTGGAACGCAAGCCAGTGGTGATCGATCTTGATCCGCAAGCGCACGTCAGCTTGGCTCTGGGCGTCAAAAATCAGCAAAGCAGCGGTTCCACGGCGGCCTTCTTTCGCGACAAGACGCCGCTGGATCGCATCATGCGGCGACTGGCTAATCAGATTCGCCTGCTGCCCGGTCATCCCGACTTGTCCAAGGTGGATGCGATGCTGGGTGCCACGCCCGGCGTGGCCGGCACCCTGAAGCGCGGCCTCGATGCCGCCCTGGCTTGGGAAGATGCGCCAATCCTGATCGACTGTGCGCCGGCGCTCGGCGTGCTTTCTCTCAATGCCCTGTTCGCCGCCGACCGGGTATTGATTCCGGTCACCGCCGATTTCCTCGCCATTCAGGGCCTGAACCGCCTTGATCTAGCCCTCAACGTGCTGGAAGGCCCGCTTAAACGCCGTATTCCACGACGTATCGTGCTGACCCGTTTCGACGAGGCCAAGCCGCAATGTCGCGAAGCATTGGCCGGTCTGAAGACTCGCTATGGTGATAATTTATGCGACACGCGCATCCCGGATGACCCCGCGTTGTCTGAAAGCCCGGCGCATGGCATGGATATTTTCGCGTATTCCTCCGATTCGCCCGGCGCGCACGATTACCGCCTGCTGACCATGGAACTGCTGTCGAAAGGCTTCTTTCAATAAGCTTTTGCGCGCCTCAACGGATGAGCAACGAGGATTGGATTAACCGTACGCGCGCCGCGGTCTGGCACCCGTGCACGCAGATGAAGCATCTGGAACAAACGCCGCCGCTGCCGATTGCGCGCGGTGAAGGCGCTTGGTTGATCGACCATCAAGGTCAGCGTTATCTGGATGCGATTTCGTCCTGGTGGGTCAACCTGTTCGGCCACGCCAACCCGCGCATCAACGCTGCCCTGTTCGATCAGTTGGGCCGCATCGAGCACGTCATGCTGGCCGGCTGTACCCATGCGCCGGTGGTCGAATTGTCGGAACGGCTGTCTCGCCTCAGCGGCCTCGGCCACGCCTTTTATGGTTCCGATGGCGCCAGCGCGACCGAAATCGCGTTGAAGATGAGTTTTCATTACTGGCGCAATCGCGGCCGCACTCAGAAATCCGGTTATGTCAGCCTGCAGAACGGCTATCACGGCGAAACCCTGGGCGCGCTGTCGGTGACCGATGTCGCGTTGTTCAAGGATGTCTATGCGCCCTTGTTGCGCCAGTCGCATCAGGTGGCCAGCCCGGACTGGCGCCTGGCCGAGCCGGAGGAGTCAGCCGAGACCTATGCTTGGCGCGCGATCGGCCAGATGGAAGACTTTCTCGCCGAATGCGCCGATACCACAGCGGCGGTGATTGTCGAACCGTTGGTGCAGGGCGCCGCGGGCATGGCCATGTATCACCCGATCTACCTGAGCCGGCTGCGAGAACTGTGCGACAAATATGAAGTGCATCTAATTGCCGATGAGATCGCTGTCGGCTTTGGCCGTACCGGTACGATGTTTGCCTGCGAGCATGCCGGCATCCGGCCAGATTTTCTCTGCTTGTCGAAAGGCATCACCGGCGGATACCTGCCGTTATCCTGCGTCTTGACCCGCGACGAGATCTACGCCGCGTTCTATGCCGATGCCACCGCGCGCGGCTTCCTGCATTCGCACTCCTACACCGGCAATCCGCTTGCCTGCCGCGCTGCGCTGGCGGTGCTGGATATTTTTGCAACCGACGAGGTGTTGGCCAGCAATCGCGTCAAGAGCGTCCGCTTCAACCAATTGCTCGCTCCGATCAAGGTACATCCGCGCGTCAGTCATTTCCGCAATATCGGCATGATCTGGGCGTTCGACGTCAACCATACCGAAGCCGGATTCAGTACCCGTTTCCACCAGCAGGCGCTGGCACGCGGCCTGTTCATCCGACCGATCGGCAACACGGTGTACTTCATGCCGCCTTATATCATCGAGGAAGCAGAAATGCGATTGATGGCCGAGGTCACGCTGGAACTGCTGCAAGCGGTCTGAAGCAGAACCGATACGCAGGCCGGCTAATCCCGACAAAATTAGTCAACTTAGATACACTGGCGGCCTGAATTTCGGAGCCCGTCATGCCCAACCGTCTCGCCCAGGAAACCAGCCCCTACTTATTGCAGCACGCCGACAACCCGGTCGATTGGCAAGCCTGGGGGCCTGACGCGCTGGCACAGGCGCGGCAGGAAGACAAGCCGATTCTGCTCTCGGTCGGCTATTCCACTTGCCACTGGTGCCATGTCATGGCGCACGAGTCGTTCGAGGATGCCGACGTGGCGGCGCTGATGAACCAGCATTTCGTCTGCATCAAAGTCGATCGCGAAGAGCGGCCGGATCTCGACCAGATTTATCAGACCGCGCTGCAGATGTTCAGCCAGCGCGGCGGTGGTTGGCCGTTGACGATGTTTCTGGCACCGGATGGCACGCCATTCTTTGGCGGCACTTATTTCCCGAAACAGGCGCGCTACAACTTGCCCGGTTTTACCCAATTGCTGGAAAGCGTGGCGCACGCCTGGAAAACCCAGCGCGCCGATATCGTCGAACAGAATGCTTCGATGCGTGCAGCGCTGGCGGAAACCGATGCGCAACCGGCTGCCGAGAGCGCACTTGATCCGGCGCCGATCCAGGCTGCGATCACGGGCATTCGGCAAGGTTTCGATCCGGTCTATGGCGGTTTCAGTCGAGCCCCGAAGTTTCCGCGTCCGGCGGAGCTGGAGTTCCTGCTCTGGTCGAATGATCCGGTTGCGCGCGCCAGCGTGTTGTTCACGCTGGAAAAAATGGCTTTGGGCGGGTTGATGGATCAATTGGGTGGTGGATTTTTCCGCTACTCGACAGATGCGCGCTGGTGCATACCGCACTTCGAAAAGATGCTCTACGACAACGGGCCATTGCTGGGTTTGTATGCGGATGCCTGGGCGCAAACCGGCAACCCCCTGTTCGCTCAGGCAGCGGTAGGCATCGTCGGCTGGTTGCAGCGCGAGATGACTTCGCCTGAAGGCTTGTTCTACGCTGCGCTGGATGCCGATTCGGAACATGAAGAGGGCAAGTTTTACGTTTGGACGCCGGCTGAGATCGCCACCTTGTTGACGCCCGCTGAGTACACGGTGGCCAACGCCTGCTGGGGACTCGAAACCGCGCCGAATTTCGAGGATCACGCCTGGCACCTGGAAATGCAGTTGCCGTTGCCGAACGCGTCGACGCAATTGGGTTTGCCGCTAGCCGAGGCGGTTGCATTGCTGGCATCGGCCAGCGGAAAACTGTTCGAGGCACGTGAAAGTCGGGTTCGTCCGGGGCGCGATGACAAGGTGCTGACCAGTTGGAATGGATTGATGATCAAAGGACTGGCTCGCGCCGGACGCCGATTTGATCGCGCCGATTGGGTTCGCCAAGCGCAGGCGGCGGCGGATGCATTGCACCAGACCGTGTGGCGCGATGGCCGTCTGGCGGCGTCGTATCAGCAAGGTCAGGCGCGGCATAACGGCTATCTGGATGACTATGCTTTTCTGGTTGATGCGCTGCTCGAATTGCTGCAAGCCGACTGGCGCGATGCCGATTTTTTCTGGGCGCGGCAATTGGCGGATGCGCTGCTGCTCTATTTTGCAGATGCCGAGGCGGGCGGATTCTTTTTCACCAGCCACGATCATGAAGCGTTGATCCATCGCGCCAAACCCGGTTATGACAATGCGACGCCTTCCGGCAACGGCATCGCCGCGCTTGCGTTGATGCGTCTCGGACGATTGCTCGAAGAGCCGCGCTATCAGGCCGCGGCGGAACGCACGTTGCTGGCCTTTCATCAAGCAATGCAGGCGCAGCCGACGCCGTTTCCGAGTCTGTTGCGCACCTTGTCCAGTGTCTTGTCACCGCCGCCGGTGATCGTGTTGCGCGGGCCGGAACCGGAGGTTTCGCAATGGAAGCGGGCCGCCGATAAAGCCGTGGATGACGCCTGTTTATTGTTCAAATCAACCAGCACTCACCGGGAAATTCCTACCAATTTGCAGCAATCACCGCAAAGCATCGTCAACGCTTCAATTTGCGACAACGTTAGATGCCTGCCTGAAATAGTCCAACTTACTGATCTTTTGACTATTCTCAGTCACCGGGTGGTCCAGTAACATCCGCCGCGCAACGCAAGTTGCCTTTGTCAAAAAAAGGAGATTTACATATGAAAGCTATCGTAATTGTTGCTGCCGCTGTTCTCGCCATGGCTGCTGGCGTTGCTTCCGCCGATGAGGCGCTGGCCAAGAAAAGCGCTTGCATGAGCTGCCACCAGGTCGCCAAGAAGGTGGTCGGCCCGTCGTACCAGGATATCGCCAAGAAATACAAGGGCGATGCCAAGGCGGCTGATCACATCGTTACCGTGATCAAGAAGGGCGGCAAGGGCGTCTTTGGCCCGGTTCCGATGCCCCCGCACCCGCAGGTGTCTGACGACAACGCCAAGAAACTGGCTGACTGGATTCTGGCCATGTAAGGCTGCCTTCCAGGCAACAAAGGCCGCGTGAGCGCAAGCTCAGGCGGCTTTTTTTATGGCAGCGGCGGCTGGGTGCGGTGTGATATAAATCGCCGGTTTTCCAGCTTTCCGGGGTATCGAGATGAAATCCAGCAAGTTTGTTGTTTCCGCGTTGGCACTGGCGCTGGCGCTTGGTTTGGCCGGATGTGGCAAAAAGCAGGAAGCCACCAGCGATGTGATCAAGATTGGTTCGGTTGCGCCATTGACCGGCCCGCAGACCCATATTGGCAAAGATAATGAAAATGGCGCGCGCCTGGCGGTGGATGAAATCAACGCCAAGGGCCTCGAACTGGGCGGCAAGAAGGTAAAGCTGGAACTGCTCGGTGAAGATGACCAGGCGGAACCGAAAACCGCCACCATCGTGGCGCAGAAGCTGGTCGATGCCGGCGTGGTCGCGGTGATCGGCCATCTCAATTCCGGTACCACCATCCCCGCCTCGAAGATTTACCACGATGCCGGTATTCCGCAAATTTCACCTTCCGCAACGGCCGTGGCTTACACCGCGCAGGGTTACAAAACGGCGTATCGGGTGATGGCCAATGATGCCCAGCAGGGCAAAGCGCTGGGCCAGTTCGCGGTCAACAAGATGGGGGCCAAGAAGATCGCCATCATCGACGACCGTACCGCTTACGGTCAGGGTCTGGCGGATGAGTTCGAGAAGGCGGCACGGGCGGTGGGCGGCGAAGTGGTCGCGCGCGAATTCACCAATGATCGCGCCACCGATTTCAGCGCCATTCTGACCAGCATCAAGGGCAAGACGCCGGATCTGATCTTTTTCGGCGGCATGGATCCGCAGGGTGGGCCAATGGCGAAGCAGATGAAGAGTCTCGGCCTGACCGCCAAACTGCTCGGTGGCGATGGCTTGCAGAACGTCAATTTCGTCAAGCTGGCGGGTTCCGATGCGGAAGGTGTGGTGGCTTCTTCGCCTGGTCTGCCGATTGATTCGATGCCGGGCGGCCCGGAGTTCCGCAAGCGCTTCGAGGCCAAGTACGGCGTCATCCAGGTTTATGCGCCGTATGCCTATGATGCCGTTTATGCGCTGGTTGATGCGATGAAGCGTGCCGGTTCCGCCGAACCTGCAAAAGTCCTCGCCGAACTGCCGAAGACCGATCTGCAAGGCGTCAGCGGCCCGGTGAAGTTCGATGCCAAGGGCGACACTACCGGCGGCGCGGTGACTTTGTATGAAGTCAAGGGCGGCGCCTGGCAGGTGCTGGAAACGGTCA
>JBBQQT010000189.1:0-6034 GCA_038215555.1 Burkholderiales bacterium
GTCGTGTCCCAGTTGCACGCGCCAGGCGCCCGGCACCAGAACATGCAGTGTGACGAAGGCGCGGCTGCCAGCCTGGCGACTGCGCAGGGCGTGGAAGTCGAGACCCTGGCGGCGATAGCCAACGAGCACTTGTTCGATGGCTTGCAACTCCGTTTCCGGCAAGGAGACATCCATCAGGCCGGCGGCGGAGCGGTTGAGCAATTGCCAGCCGGTCCAGACGATGTTGACGGCCACCAGCAGGGCAATCACCGGGTCGAGCCAGAGCCAGCCGGTGAACCAGACCAAGGCCACGCCGAGAATGACACCGATGGAAGTCCAGACGTCGGTGAGCAGGTGATGGGCGTCGGCTTCCAGCGTGATCGAGCGGTACTTGCGACCCACCTCCATCAGTTTGCGCGCGGTGACAAAGTTGATGATCGAAGCGACGACCGAAACGGCCAGGCCGACTGCGACCGATTCCAGCGGTTGCGGGGCGAGCATCCGGCCGATGGCGGCGTAGGCGATGCCGATGGCGGCCACGATGATCAAAAAACCTTCAAAGGCGCTGGAAAAATATTCTGCCTTGCTGTGTCCGTGCGCGTGGTTTTCGTCCGCCGGTTGTGCAGCCAGCGACAGCATCGCCAGCGCCATCAGCGCGCCAGCCAGGTTGACGAAGGATTCCAGCGCGTCGGACAGCAGGCCGACCGAGCCGGTCAGCCACCAAGCCGCACCCTTGAGCAGGATGGTGGCGAGGGCGGCGGCGATGGACAGCCAGGCGTAGCGTTTCAGGTTGTTCATTACAGATGCGGTTCGATCATCCGCCGCAGCCATTCGTGAAAATGCACCATGCCGTCTTCCATCGGCGACTGATACGGGCCGGCCTGGCTTAGACCTTGCTCGTAAAGCGCTTTGCGGCCTTTCTGCATGCCGTAGCAAATGTCGTCGTCTTCCACCGCCGTCTCACGGTAGGCGGCTTGTTCGGCTTCGACAAACTCCCGCTCGAACAGCGCGATGTCTTCCGGGTAATAGAACTCGACCACGTTGAGGCAGGAATCGACGCCGGTCGGAATGATGTTGCTGACCACCAGCGTGTGCGGATACCACTCCACCATCAGCGCCGGGTAGTAGGTCAGCCAGATCGCGCCATGCGCGGGGTCTTTGCCGTCACGATAACGTTTCACCTGCTGGTGCCAGCGGTTGTAAACCGCACTGCCGGGGCTGGCAAGATGATCCTGCACGCCAACGGTCTGCACCGAATACATCTCGCCGTATTCCCACTTCAACTCGTCGCAATTGACGAAATTGCCCAGGCCGGGGTGATAGGGGACGACGTGGTAGTCCTCCAGATAGACCTCGATGAAGGTCTTCCAGTTGAACTGGTATTCGGTGATCTGGGTGCTGTCGTAGACAAAATCGGTGAAATCCATGTCGGCAGCGACGCCGAGTTTGGCCAGGTCGGTATGGATGTCGCGCGGGCCGGCGAAGAGCAGGCCGTTCCAGTTGGATAGCGGCGTCTTGTTCAGGTGCAGACAGGGATTGTTGGGGAAATGCGGCGCACCGACGAGCTGGCCCTGGGTGTCGTAGGTCCAGCGGTGAAACGGGCAAACGATGTGCTGCGCATTGTTCTGCGTGCTGCCGCGGCCCTGCAACATCTGCGCCTGACGGTGCCGGCAGACGTTGGACAGCAGTTCAATCCCGTTGGTATTGTTGACCAGCATCTTGCCGCCGCCGTGCAGCCAGTCCAGAACGTTGAAATCACCCTGATTGGGCGTCATCAGTTCATGGCCGACATAGTTGGCACCGCGTTTGAACAACAACGCTTGCTCAAGCGAGAAAATCTTCGGATCGAAATACCAGTCGATCGGCAGAGCCGGGCTGGTTTGGGTGAGAAGAGACGAGGCCGTCGGGTGAGACATGCCCATTCCCCCTAAATCAATGAAATATATAAGAAATAAAACTGCAAAATGGGGCGCGATTATGCCCGCCCGGGAATCCCCGGGCAAGAATGATTGATGATATGCGGGTCCGAGTTTGCCGGGTTTTTGCCGCGATCGAGTATCGCTAATTCTGCCGCGCTGAAGCCGGCGGCCAGACGCGCTGTTTGGTTGAAAGGTCGTCGTGGCCAAGGCACGCCCGGCGTGGCAAGCAGCGTTTGAAAGGCATCTTCAGGCGGCAGTCCGCGTTGAGCGCATAAATAGCGAAACCAGCGATCGCCTGCGGCGACATGGCCAATTTCGTCGCGCAGGATGATGTTCAGAATATCCGCTCCGGCGGCATCACCGTAGCCGCGCAATTTGCGCTGGATGTCGGGTGTTACATCGAGACCGCGTGCTTCCAGCAGACGTGGCACCAGCGCCATGCGGGCGAGCGGGTCATGCGCGGTTTTTTCGGCCATTTCCCAAAGGCCGGCATGCGCGGGGAAGTCACCATAGTCTTTGCCAAGGCTACGCAAGTGGTCGCGCAGCAAGCTGAAGTGATAAGCCTCTTCAGCCGCAACGCGCAGCCAGTCGGCATAAAACTCAGTTGGCAGTCCAGGAAAACGCTGCACTGCATCCAGCGCCAGATTGATTGCGTTGAACTCGATATGCGCGAGGGCGTGAATCAGCGCGGCATGATTTTCCGGGCCGTTGAGTTGTCGTCGCGGCATGCTGCTGGCCGGGGCAAGTTGAGGGCGATCAGGGATGCCGGCGACATCAATCGGTGTTTCGAAGTCGGCGCTGAAATCCAGTTCTTTGGCTTGCCACTGCGCCCAAAGCTTGGCTGCATCCGCTTGTTTTACGGCGCTATCCGATTCCGCTAAAACCTGGCGCGCAGCACGGTATAGATTCATGCTGGCATTCGTGGTGCGAGTCTGCGGGCGATCCAGCCCAACCCAAAACGCGCGATAAACCAGCCGATGCCAACACCGATGGTATTGGCGGCCATGTCGAAAATGTCGGCTTGGCGAAATCCGGTGAAGCTCTGCAGGATTTCCAGCGTGAGTCCCATCAGAACAAACAGCAACGCCAGTCGGTAGGCATTCCGATCAATCTGATGCCACCAGGCCATCAAGGTGGCATAGGCCGCGAAGTGACCGATTTTGTCGCCGAAGCGGATTGGGGTGGGTTGGGGATCGGGGTTCAAGGATAAATAAATCACGCCAACCACCAGACCCCAACCCAGCATGATCCAGATACGGCGGGCGAGACACGGGTTGAGCATGGCCTTGATGTCAGCGGAACTCGACCAGTTCCTGCATCGGAAGGCGCAGTTTTTCGCCCGGTTCTTGCGCGCAGTAGCCGAATGTCAGGATCAGCGAGGGATGATGGTAATCCGGGTCAATTTGCAGAATGCGCATCACGCTGGATGGATCGAAACCGCCGATTGCACAGGAGTCGATGTTGATGCCTGCGGCGGCAGTCATCATGTTGGCGGCCGCGATATGGCACTGGTTGTCGCTCCAGGCTTTGACATTGGTCGCAGCATGGAAATTACGGTAATTTTTTAACGCCCCTTCCAACGCCTCGCCAGGGTATTCTCGCCCCATCAGGCGCCGTAGGTAGTCGGAATCCGGGTGCAATTCGGCCAGCTTGGCGAGTATCACCACCACCGCGCTGGCGGTGCCAACCTGATGTTGTTGATAACAGGCATCCTGAAGTGCCAGCTTCGGCAGGCTGCCGGTCAACACGATGAACTTCCATGGTTCGAGGCCAAAAGAGGATGGTGATAGCCGGCCCGCTTCAAGAATGAAATTCAGATCATCGGGTGCCAGCAAGCGATCAGCCCGGAATAAATGGCAGGCATGGCGACGACGAAAAATGTCGAGTAGTTGTGATTTCATGCGGAGGCGCCTTGTATCAAGCTGGGCATTCTAGCTCAGGCATCCAGCCTTGCATTCCAAGTTAGACTAAGACTGAATTAACTGACTGCTGGATATCTTTCGACCTTCCCAAACATGCGGCTTCCCACTCCCAAATTCAAGGTTCTTCTTTACGGTCCCGACTTGCCGCCAGTCGGTATCAAGGCGCGGGCGCATTTCGAGGACTCTGTTCTGGTTGTTCAGGGCAAGAGGCATTGGTTCACCATTCAGGGTGATCGCCTTTTCCTCAAGACCGGCGGTTACGATGGTCGACAGTGGCTGGTGTGCTGGGAAACCACTTCCGGACCGATCTCCATGATCTTGACAGGCAGTGATGCGGTTGAAGTCTTCATCAAACTGGCGCCGACCGAGATCGCTCAGAAATTGAAGCAGGTGTATCGAGCGCATGCGGGTCAATTCAGATTGGGCCTCTTGGGGTGGATCTTGTTGCTTGCGCTGGTTGTGCTGTTAATCGTGATTGCTTATGGCGTGCTTCGGACTTGACGGGGTGTTGAAAAACGCATCGTCACCCCGGCGAAAGCCGGGGTCCAGTACAACAGGCGCAATAAAGCTTGCCCCGGAATGTGGTATCCAGGGTCAACGGCTTCTGGATACCGGCCTGCGCCGGTATGACGGTTTTTTTGAGGTTTTTCACGTTTTTCAACACCCCGTTAATGTAGCCAATCGTATAGTTGGCTCTTCTGATTAAATTTATGTGACTTGTCGTGGGGATGCCGAGATATCCCCACGTTTCTATGGTGGTCTAACTCGCCCGCTTATCCTCCGGCAACATGATGTTCAGTTCCAGCACTTCATATTCGCCATGTTTTTCCAGTTGCACCTTGATCATGTCGCGGTCGACGTGGATGTACTTGGCGATCACGGCGAGCAGTTCCTCCTGCAGCGCCGGCAGGTAGTCGGGCGAACTGGCGTTACGGCCGGCGCGTTCGTGGGCGAGGATGATTTGCAGGCGCTCTTTGGCGACGACGGCGGTTTTCTTGGTGTCGCCGCGCAGGTAGTCGAGCAGGTTGTCGATCAGGGACATCTCAGCGGCCTCCAAACAGTCGTTTCAGGAATCCCGCCTTCTCGGCGGTGGTAAAGCGCATCGGCACGTCCTCGCCCATGAAGCGGGCGACGACATCGCGATAGGCTTCGGCGACGTCGCTCTTTTCGAGATGGATGGCCGGGGTGCCAGAGTTGGAGGCTTGCAGTACGGATTCGGATTCCGGAATCACGCCGATCAGCGGAATGCGCAGAATTTCCTGGATGTCGTCCACCGACAGCATCTCGCCGGCGGCAACGCGCTTCGGGTCGTAGCGAGTAACCAGCAGATGTTCTTTCACCGGTTCCTGGCCTTCGACGGCACGTTTCGATTTTGCCGCCAGGATGCCCAGAATGCGGTCCGAGTCGCGTACCGAGGAGACTTCCGGGTTGGTCACCACCAGCGCTTCGTCGGCGTAATACATCGCGCTGAAGGCGCCGTGTTCGATGCCGGCGGGCGAGTCGCAGACGATGCAGTCGAAGCTTTCCTTAAGCTCTTCCAGAATGCGGCCGACAGCTTCCAGATTCAGCGCGTCCTTGTCGCGGGTTTGCGAAGCGGGTAGCACATAAAGGTTGTCGCAGTGCTTGTCCTTGATCAGCGCCTGTTTCAGGGTCACTTCGCCGTTGATGACGTTAATGATGTCGTACACCACGCGCCGTTCGCAGCCCATGATCAGGTCCAGATTGCGCAAGCCGACGTCGAAGTCGATGACCACGGTCTTGTTGCCGCGCAGGGCGAGACCGCTGGAAAAGCTGGCGCTGGTGGTGGTCTTGCCGACGCCGCCCTTGCCCGAGGTAACTACGATGACTTTTGGCACTGTGACTTGCCCTCCGTAAAGATTTGAATTTTAACTGTAAAGCGGGTGTGGATTTCCTGGCTCAGCGATGGGTGCTCAGCGTTTGCTGCTCATCGGCTTGATGACTACCTTTTCTCCCGCCAGATAAACCTGGCTGAATTTGCCACGTATTTCATCCGGAATACCTTCGTCGAAGACCTGGAAATAGCCGGCGATAGCGACCAGTTCGGCTTCCATGCTCTGCACGTAAATTCGCGCCGCCGTGTTGCCGCGTGCGCCGGCCAGAGCGCGACCGCGCAACGGCGCGTAGATGTGAATGTCACCATCGGCGATCAATTCGGCGCCGGCGTTGACGATGGCCAGTACCACCAGATTGGCG
>JBBQQT010000190.1:0-5955 GCA_038215555.1 Burkholderiales bacterium
AGCAGCCAAGCAGACCAGACGCTCCGGTTTTTACGTGCGGCAAACATGTCAGTCAACCTCCACGATCTGTACCAGCGCTGCGCCGTAACTGTTTGAGCAGGACGGCTTGGCCGGTATTTCCGTTGCTTGCGGCGCTGCTGCCGGTAATCACGCCATCGCAAGCCAACGCTTTGCATATCGCCTGGTAATAGGCGTGCGAGCCGGGTTTGGTCTTGTTGTCCCGCTCCAGAGTGAGGACGTTGGCATCGATAGCGGCGAGTTCAATGTCGCTGAAAGGTTTGGAACTGAACTGGTTATAAAAGGCGCGCCGGGTTTCTTCGGCAATGCCCGCTTGCTGGGTGCTGTTTCCAAAAGGCAGGATGACCACGCTGCGTGGCAGTTTTTCCGCCGCATTCGGGGCATATTCCGGTTTGGAAAAAGTTTGCCTGGCTGCAGTTGTGGCGCTATGGCAGGTGAAAGGAAATTGAAACCTCCTTCATCGAACGCGAATACGGGCTGGCCCGCGCTGACGATCATCAGGGCGCAAACGCCAATCAAGCCATGTACAACTTGAAATATTCGAGATTTGCCGAGGGCTTGGTGATTCGAGCGAACAACCAAGGGAGCAGCCGTTTGCCGGGCAGAGATTCCACGATTCATGAACGACTTCTACTTTGGATTGGGTTGCTCGGAGGGTTCGACAATCAGGGACCAATCAGGGACGAAAAGGCGTATAGCAACGGCGTGAAGCAACTAATTTTGTCGGGCGATATTGCCTATCATAGATAACTGTTTACCCTTGCGTCAGTTTAATAATATTAGTCATCTGATTGAGGTCTTGCATCATGCATACCGTGAAATCCTCGCTTGTTCTAGGCGCACTTTTATCCTGTTTCGTGGCCCATTCCCCCGCCATGGCTGACCGGATCGTATCAGGGCAGTTCGATCAGGGGCGCAGTTGGCTTGAGAAGCGAAATCTTGATTTGATCGATTCACCACAAGAAGCGCTGACCCAGGGATACATCCTGGTGGTCGGGCAAGGTTTGCCGATGGAAGGTGGCAGTCCGGCGCGACAGCGCATGACGGCGATTCGGGCGGCGGAAATCATGGCTTATCGCCGCTTGGCCGAAATCATCAATGGAGTACATGTCTCAGGCCAGGCGACAGTCCGCGAATGCGTACTGGAAAGCGATGCGGTGAGAACAGCGGTCAACGGGTTGATCAGGGGCGCGCGCAAGGTGCATGAAATCTGGGATCCGGTGGATGGCAGCGCATTTGTGTTCATGCAGGTCGGGATTCACGGCTCGGATGGAGTCGCCGAAACGTTGTACAGCAACTACATCAACGCGGCCCCTGGCCGGGCCATGTTGCAGGCGGCGGTATACACGCCACCGGTCAACATGCCGCCTCCCGCCACTGCTGCCAAAAGGCCGGCAGTGGTCGATGTGTTGCATGATGGCTTGATCATCGATGCAAGAGCGCTAGGCTTCCAACCTGCGTTGATCAACCGAATCTTCACCACCAAAGGCGAAGCGCTTTACGACCCTTCCAAGATCAGCCAGAAAATCCTCGTCGAGCAAGGCGCTGGCGAGTACACCAACAGCATCGAAAAGGCGCGCGCGGCGCTGGAAGCGCGGGGTGCCAAGTCGCCGATGGTCGTGACCGCGGTTGGCTTGAAAACCCTGGCTGATTTGAATGTCAGTGATGAAGATGTTTTACGGATTTATACGGCGGACCAGAAAAGCAACTTTCTGGCTTCTGCCAAGGTGGCTTTCGTCCTCAAGTAAATCACGCTGCGGGGTTTTTACGTTGCTCTGACAACGCGGTGAATCTTGATGATTAATTGATCTATGGCATTTTGTCGCCTGGACGTTTGCGGGTATCCTCGCCCGCCCCCCGAATTTTTCCACCATGCCCGACTTGATTCTCTCTGTTCATGACCTCGCATGCGCCCGTGGCGAACGGTTGTTGTTCAAGGGCATGAATTTTTCCTTGAAAGCGGGGGCGCTATTGCTGGTTCAGGGCGGCAACGGTCAGGGCAAAACCAGTTTGCTGCGTTTGCTGACTGGCTTGGCGCGGCCCGAGGCTGGCGAGGTGCGTTGGTGCGGTGAGCAGATCGGTCGCGTGAGCGAGGTCTATCATGCGGCAATGTGTTATCTGGGCCATGCCAACGGGGTCAAGGATGATCTTGATCCGCTGGAAAATCTGCGCTTTTCCGATGGCTTGCATGGTCGCGCCTTCGATCGGTCGCGTGCCGTCGCCACGCTGGAGCAACTCGGTTTGACGCGATGTCTTGATCTGCCCTGTCGTGTCTTGTCTTTTGGTCAACGCCGCCGCGTCGCGCTCGCCGCTTTGCTGTTGGCTGGGGCGACATTGTGGATTCTGGATGAGCCGCTGACCGGCCTCGATGTGCACGCGGTTGCGCTGATGGAGGGGTTGATTCGCGAGCACCTGAAGTCGGGTGGCATGGTCGTCGCAACCACGCATCAGGCGTTGAATCTGGAAGGCATCAGCGTGCAGCGTCTGCTGGTCGGCAACGTTGCGATTCCGGAATTGGTTTAGGCGCGGCCATGCATCGGTTTCTGCTCGCAGTGCTTCGTCGCGACCTCACCCTGGCCGCTCGGCGTCGTGGCGACTGGCTGATCGCGCAATTCTTCTTCGTCATGGTGGCCAGCCTGTTTCCCCTCGGCATCGGGCCGGAGCCGGAGATGTTGGCTCGTATCGGGCCTGGCGTGCTTTGGGTCGCCGCCACGTTGGCTTCGTTGTTGTCGCTGTCGCGCCTGTTCGCCGACGATCATCATGATGGCAGCCTGGAGCATATGGTGTTGTCTCCCGAGCCGACGGTATTGCTGGTGCTGGGCAAGTCGATTGCGCATTGGTTGATCTACGGTATTCCGGTGCTGCTGATCGCGCCGGTGCTGGGCATTCAGTTCAATCTGAGTTGGGAGGCCATCTGGATTCTGGAGATTTCGCTGCTCTTGGGCACGCCGATCCTATCCTTGCTCGGTAGCGTCGGTGCCGCGTTGACACTCGGCCTGCGTGGCGGCGGCGTTTTGCTGACTTTGTTGATCTTGCCGTTGTATGTGCCGGCCCTTATTTTTGGCGCCGGCGCGGTAGATGGCGTCATGATGGGAACTGGAGCCGAGGCGCACTTGTCATTGCTGGGCGCGTTCATGATGCTGTCGCTTATGATCTCGCCCTGGATTGCCGCTGCGGCACTCCGTGTGTCTCTCGAATAAACGTTGACCAAGCGTTGAACCCTGACGAATGAATCTCTATACCTACGCCTCTCCCGCCAATTTTTATCATCTCGCTGGCAAGCTGATTCCCTGGTTCGCCTGGAGCGCCGGTCTGCTCACCGTTTGGGGGCTGTACATCAGCTTTTTCCTGGCGCCGACCGATTTCCAGCAAAGCGAGGCGTATCGCATCATCTTCATTCATGTGCCAGCGGCCTGGATGTCGATGTTCATCTATCTGGTGATGGCGTTCTGGGGCGCGATCGGCCTTGCTTTCAATACCCGCCTGTCATTCATGATGGCGCGCGCATTGGCGCCGACCGGCGCGCTGTTCACCTTCATCGCGTTATGGACTGGCGCACTCTTGGGTAAGCCGATGTGGGGCGCCTGGTGGTTCTGGGATGCGCGACTGACATCCGAATTGATACTGCTCTTCCTTTATGTCGGCATCATCGCGTTGTGGGCGGCGATCGATGACGTCAAGCGCGGTGATCGTGCCGGTTCCCTGTTGACACTGATCGGCGTGATCAATGTGCCGATCATTTATTTTTCCGTGAAGTGGTGGAACACCCTGCATCAGGGATCGTCTATCAACCTCACCAAAGCACCCAGCATGGCGGCGATCATGTTGCAAGGCTTGCTGGTGATGGCGTTTGCGGGTTGGCTTTACACCATCGCGGTCACTTTGGTACGGGTACGGCGGATCATCCTGGAGCGGGAACGCCATACCGATTGGGCAAAAGCGATTCTGGAGGCCAAATAATGGAATGGGCTAGCTGGTCAGAGTTCTGGCACATGGCCGGATACGGGCTGTATGTCTGGGGTTCTTACGCGGTCACACTGGCGGCAATCTTGATTGAAGTCATACTTTTGAAACGCGCCGGCACGGATACTCGCCGCCGCCTGAAGCGAATGCAACAGTGGGAAGAGCAATGAAATCACGTCACAAAAAAATCCTGGTCATTCTGCTCGGCTTGACCGGCCTGGGCATCGCAGCCGCGCTGATCCTGAATGCCTTTCAGAGCAATCTGGTTTTTTTCTATTCGCCGACGGAAGTCGCGGCAGGCAAGGCGCCGGCGGATCGGGCTTTCCGTATCGGCGGCCTGGTGGAAGATGGCAGCGTCAAACGCGATCCGGACGGACTTACGGTGAGGTTTGTCGTCACCGATACCGCCAAGTCGATGCCGGTTGTCTACAAGGGCATCCTTCCCGACTTGTTCAAGGAAGGCAAAGGCGTTGTCGCGGAAGGCAAGATCGGGGTCGATGGCTTGTTCAACTCGACCCAGGTGTTGGCCAAGCACGATGAAAACTATATGCCGCCAGAAGCAGCGCATGCCCTGGAACAAGCCGCCAAGGCTCAGCAGACGCTCGTTCAATAACATCCGGGCGTCAGCGCATCGACGCCTTCGACGCATGATTCCGGCATCCCCAAGGAGACCACATTGATCCCAGAACTCGGCCACTTCGCCCTCATTGTTGCGCTGCTGTTGGCGCTCACCCAGGCTATCCTGCCATTGATCGGCGCGCAGCGCGGCAACCTGACGCTGATGGCGGTGGCACGACCAGCGGCGCAAGGGCAATTCATCTTCGTTGTGATCGCCTTTATTTGTCTCGCCTATTCATTCCTGGTCAATGATTTTTCGGTCGAGAACGTAGCGAGAAACTCTTTCTCGCAGTTGCCCGAGGTTTATCGCTTCACCGCCACCTGGGGCTCGCATGAAGGCTCCCTGCTGCTCTGGGTGGTGATCCTCGCCTTCTGGACCACGGCGGTTTCGGTATTTTCGCGACATCTGCCGGATGACATGGTGGCTCGGGTGTTGGGCGTGATGGGGTTGATCTCGGTCGGCTTCCTGGCTTTCCTGCTGACCACCTCTAATCCGTTCGATCGCCTGCTGCCCGCAGCCGCCGATGGTCGTGACATGAACCCGCTGCTGCAGGACTGGGGCATGATCATCCATCCGCCGATGTTGTATATGGGGTATGTCGGTTTCGCGGTGGCCTTCGCGTTCGCCATCGCGGCGCTGCTTTCCGGTCGTCTCGATGCCGCCTGGGCACGTTGGTCGCGACCCTGGACCACGGTGGCCTGGGCGTTCCTGACCCTCGGTATCGCGTTGGGCAGCTGGTGGGCGTACCGCGAACTGGGCTGGGGCGGCTGGTGGTTCTGGGATCCGACCGAAAACGCTTCGTTTATGCCCTGGATTGCCGGCACGGCGTTGATACACTCGCTGGCGGTGACCGAAAAGCGTGGCGCATTCAAGGCCTGGACTGTGCTGCTCGCGCTGGTTGCTTTCTCGCTGTCGTTGTTGGGCACCTTCCTGGTGCGTTCCGGCGTGCTGTCTTCAGTCCACGCTTTTGCCACCGACCCGGCACGCGGCGCGTTCATTCTCGGTTTCCTGGTGCTGGTGATCGGCGGTTCGCTGGTGCTCTACGCTTGGCGCGCGCCGAAGATGTTGAGCGGCGGCGGCTTCACCTGGTTTTCCCGCGAGGCATTGTTGCTGGGCAACAACGTCATCCTGCTAGCCGCGCTCGGCGCGGTGCTGCTGGGTACCTTGTATCCGTTGTTGATTGACGCGCTCGGCATGGGCAAGATTTCCGTCGGCCCGCCGTACTTCAATGCCGTCTTCGTGCCGCTGATGGCGCCGGCGCTGTTCCTGATGGGGATCGGTCCGCTGGCGCGCTGGAAGGAAGCCAGCCTGCCGGACATGGTGTCGCGCCTGAAATGGGCGCTGGCAATCTCGGT
>JBBQQT010000191.1:0-5933 GCA_038215555.1 Burkholderiales bacterium
AACGAAATTCAACCCAATGTCGACGGCAAGGGCCTGCGCATTGGTATCGCCATGAGCCGTTTCAATATGGAAGTGTGTGAGGGCCTGCTTTCCGCCGCAGTTGCTGCGTTGGTGAAAGCCGGCGTGTCCGAAACGGATATCGTGATTGCAACCGCACCGGGTGCGCTGGAGTTGCCGCTGATCCTGAAGAAGATGGGCGAGTCGGGCAAGTTTGATGGCCTGGTGGCATTGGGCGCGGTGATTCGCGGCGATACCTATCATTTCGAAATCGTCTCCAACGAGATGGCATCCGGCATCACCCGCGCCACGCTGGATACTGGCGTGCCAATCGCCAATGGTGTTCTGACCACCAACACCGATCATCAGGCCACGTCGCGGATGACTGAAAAAGGGCGCGAAGCGGCGCTTTGCGCCATCGAGATGGCGCGACTGCTGAAGGTGCTATGAAAGCACAAGCCGAACCTTCCGGTCGACCGTCAAAACCGGCAAGACGCGGCCCGAATCCCCGTCGCGTCTCGCGCGAGCGGGTGCTGCGCGCGCTGTATCTGTGGCAGATTGCCGGCGGTGATTACGCCAGCCTGCTGGTGCAGGTGGAGCGCTACGAGCCGGAAGAGACGGAAGCGGCGGGCGATGAGGAATTGACCAAGCCGCATACCGGCTTCCTGCGTGAGTTGCTCGACGGCGTGCTGAAACAAGCCCCCAACCTCGATCTGGCGCTGACGCCGCATCTGGATCGTCGGGTCGTCGAGCTGTCGCCGATCGAACACGCGGTATTGCTGATTGGTGCTTACGAGCTGATCCACAGTTTCAATGTCCCCTACAAGGTCTGCATCAACGAAGCTGTCGAACTGGCCAAGCTGTATGGCGGCACCGATGGCCACAAGTTCGTCAACGGCGTGCTCGATAAATTGGCGCAAGTTGCTCGTCAGGTTGAAATCGAAGGCGAACGCCAGGCTTGACGACGGGGCTGGTGACAGAACCGGCGATGCCCTCCGAATTCGACCTTATCCAGCAGTTTTTTACGCGGCCAGCCTGTGCTTCTGGTGCGGTGCTCGGTGTCGGCGATGATGCGGCGTTGCTCCAGGTCAATCCCGGCAAACTGTTGGCGGTTTCCAGCGACATGCTGGTGGCCGGCCGGCATTTTCTGCCGGATGCCGATCCCTATTTGCTCGGTCACAAGTCATTGGCGGTGAATCTTTCCGATCTCGCCGCGATGGGTGCGACGCCGCGATGGGCGACGTTGGCACTCGCTTTGCCAGAGGTGAATGAAGCCTGGCTGGCTGCATTCAGCCGTGGCTTTTTTGATCTGGCCGATCGCTTTGCGGTCTCGCTGGTGGGGGGCGACACCACGCGCGGGCCACTCAATTTGTGCGTCACCATTTTTGGCGAAACCGATGCGCGTGCGTTGCGCCGCGATGCCGCCCAAGTCGGCGACGATATCTGGGTGTCGGGCGATCTCGGCGGCGCGGCACTCGGTTTGGCACATCTGATGGGTCAAATCACGTTGGACGCGGATGCCGCCGCAGCGTGCCTGACTCGCTTGCATCGACCTGAGCCACGTGTTGGGCTGGGGCTTGCTTTGGCGCAGTTGCCACGCGTCGCAGCAATCGATATTTCCGATGGTCTGCTGGCTGATCTGGGCCACATCCTGCAACGTTCCGGCGTCGGGGCTGAGCTTGAACTCACTTCTGTGCCTGCCCATTCGGCCTTGCTTGCTTTGTTGCCCGGACCCGCCCTGGCCAGACGTTGCCTGCTGGCGGGGGGCGATGATTACGAATTGTGTTTTTGTGCGCCTGTCGAAGATGCGGCGTCAGTGGTCGCTGCGGGGACTGCTGCCGGTGTGGCGGTGCACCGAATCGGGCGGATTGGATCAAACGTGGGCTTGCGTGTAATTGGCCAGGATGGTCAGCAGTTGCAGATACAGGAGCGCGGTTTTGACCATTTCGCAAATTAAAGTCACGCCGGATCGTGCGTTTCTGTTCGCGCATCCGGCGCATTTTCTGGCGTTGGGTTTTGGTTCCGGCCTGTCGCCGAAAGCGCCTGGTACTGCAGGCTCGTTGGTCGCTTTTCCCTTGTTCTGGTTGCTCGCCGATCACCCGTTTTACTGGCTCTGGATTGCCGCTTTTCTCGTGGTTGGGGTCTGGGCCTGTGAGGTTACCGGCCGAGACCTGGGCGTGCATGATTACGGCGGCATGGTCTGGGACGAGATCGCTGCGTTCCTGATCGTGCTGCCGTTCGCGCCGGTCGATCAACTTGGCGGCATGGTCGCGTACGGCCTCGCGTTTGCGTTGTTCCGGCTGTTTGATATCTGGAAGCCATTTCCGATTGGCTGGCTCGATGCGCGTGTGCCCGGCGGTTTCGGGGTGATGCTGGATGATGTGATGGCCGCTGCTTACGCTGTTATTTGTTTGTTCGGGGTGGCGAGTTGGTTGTAAACGATACGGTTGTAAGCGATACGGTTGTAAGCGAGTCCGAACTGGAAGCGCAAGCCGCTGAATTGGGCGCGGCTTTGCTGCGCCAGGGTTGGCTGCTGGCAAGCGCGGAATCCTGCACCGGCGGCTGGTTGGCGCAGACAGTGACGTCGGTGGCTGGCAGTTCAGCATGGTTCGATCGTGGCTTCGTTACTTACAGCCATGCGGCCAAGCTAGACATGCTCGGTGTTCGATCTGTAACGCTGATGACATTCGGTGCAGTGAGCGAGGAAACTGCGCGCGAAATGGCGCAAGGCGCCTTGGCGCATAGTGCCGCGCAGGTCGCTATCGCGATCACCGGGATTGCTGGCCCAAGCGGTGGCTCGGCGGAAAAGCCGGTGGGGATGGTCTGTTTTGCCTGGGCGGCATCCGGTTTGCCCTGCGCCAGTGCAACCCAATATTTTTTGGGCGACCGTCGCCAGATCCGCGCCGCCTCGGTCGATTTCGCCCTCCGGCAGTTACAGGCCCTCGTGCCATAATCTTCCAAATCAATCAGGAGAAATCAAACATGGATGAAAACCGCAGCAAGGCGCTCGCCGCCGCACTCGCCCAGATCGAAAAGCAGTTCGGCAAGGGCTCGATCATGAAGATGGGCGATGGCAGCGTCATCGACGATATCCAGGTGGTTTCCACCGGTTCGTTGGGACTTGATATCGCCTTGGGGGTCGGCGGTCTGCCGCGTGGCCGTGTGGTTGAAATTTATGGTCCGGAATCGTCTGGCAAGACCACGATGACGATTTCGGTCATCGCAGAAATGCAGAAGCTGGGTGGCACGGCCGCTTTTATCGATGCCGAACATGCGCTGGATCCGATTTATGCCCAGAAGCTGGGCGTCAATGTCGGCGATTTGCTGATCTCGCAGCCGGACACCGGCGAGCAGGCGCTGGAAATTGCAGACATGCTGGTGCGATCTGGCGCGGTGGATATCGTCGTCATCGACTCGGTCGCGGCACTGACGCCGAAGGCCGAAATCGAGGGCGAGATGGGCGATTCGCACATGGGTTTGCAGGCGCGCCTGATGAGTCAGGCACTGCGTAAGCTGACTGCCAATATCAAGCGCACCAATACGCTGGTCATTTTCATCATCCAGATCCGGATGAAGATCGGCGTCATGTTCGGCAGCCCGGAAACCACCACCGGCGGCAATGCCCTCAAGTTCTACGCTTCGGTGCGCCTGGATATTCGTCGCATTGGATCGATCAAGCGGGGCGACGAAGTGGTCGGTTCGGAAACCCGGGTGAAAGTGGTCAAGAACAAGGTGGCGCCGCCGTTCAAGGAGGCGTTGTTCGACATTCTTTATGGCGAAGGCGTATCACGCGAGGGCGAGGTCATCGAACTCGGCGTGCTGCACAAAATCGTCGATAAATCCGGCGCCTGGTACTCTTATCAGGGCGAGAAAATCGGCCAGGGCAAGGACAACTCACGTGAATATCTGCGCGAGCATCCCGAAATCGCCAAGGAAATCGAAGCGTTGATCCGGGAGAAACTGGGCGTCAAATCTTCTACACCCAGCGTCGAGGCGTGACACTCAGACTGCGGGCGATAAACTATCTGGCGCGGCGCGAACATAGCCGCGCCGAGTTGGCCCGCAAATTGGCGGCATACGGCGAGGCCGATGAGGTTGCAGCCTTGCTCGATACGCTGGAGCAAGAAAACCTGCTGTCCAATTCGCGTTACGTGGATATGTTGGCTCACGCGCGCGCCGGTAAGCACGGCAGCCTGCGTTTACGAGCCGATTTACTCGAAAAAGGCGTGCCCGAAGGCGATATGGCGGATACGCTGGATGGCGCCCGTCAGCTGGATTTGGAAGCGGCGCGCGCCGTCTGGCAAAAGAAATTCGGCACGTTGGCGAGTGACTCCGCCGGCCGCGCCCGCCAATTTCGCTTTCTGTCGAGCCGGGGTTTCCCCAGCGAGGTTATTCGGCGCGTGCTGGGCGGCCTGGAAGAAGATTAGAGCCGCGTTACTACGACTTCCGCTATTTCGCCGTCGGTCAGTTCAATCGGATTGGTTTTCATGCTGGAGCCGCGACTGTGGGCGACTACGCGCGGGACATCTGCAAGCGTCACCTGATAGTCGCTGAGTCGCGGCAGTTGTAAACGTCGCGTCCAATCTTCAAGCGTTTCGATCAAGGCAATCCGGGCTTCACTGTCATCCAGGTTTTGCCGGGCCAACATGCGTCCAATCTGCGCATATTTGCCCAAAGCAGGATTCTGCTGGTCTCTTGCTTGCATGGCCTCGATGTTGGTTCGAGTGGCTTGGGCGACGAGCGTGCCGCAGACCACGCCATGTGGTATCGGAAAGAACGCGCCCAGCGGCGAAGCCAGGCCATGCACCGATCCCAGCCCGACCTGCGCGAGGGTGATACCAGAAAGCAAGGCGGCATAAGCCATTGCAGCACGATGTTCGCCTGCATTACCTCGATCTTCATAGAGCGGCAGCAGCGAATTACGAACCTGTTCAATCCCGGAAATAGCCAGCGCATCCGTCAACGGGTTGGATTTGCTGGATACATACGATTCCAGCAACTGCGTGAAGGCATCCATGCCGTTGGCCGCAATCATTTCCGGCGGGCAGCTTGCCAACAGGTCGGGATCAATCACTGCGTATTCGGCGACCAGTTGCTCATCTCTGAAGGATTTCTTGAAGCCATCCGCGCCATGGATAGAGAGCACCGCATTCTTGGTGGCCTCAGAGCCGGTGCCCGCCGTGGTGGGAACGGCAATAAAAGGCGTGGCGGGGCCTCGATAAGCAAGTTCCGGTCCAACGCCTTCAAGATGATCCATGACGCTGTTGCCGGTTTTCAGCAAACCTGCAATCGCCTTGGCCGCGTCCAGCGCACTGCCGCCACCTATGCCAAGTACACAATCAATGGATGAATGCGCATAAGCGCTGACCGTAGCGTCAACAAAGGCAGGCGTCGGTTCGCCGCTTATCTGCGCCAGATGATAGATAACACCGTGCGCTGGGAATTGATTGGCAAGCACAGCCCAATGCTGGCCAGACAGAAAGGATTTCCCGCCTGTGACGACAAGAACGCGCGAGCCAAACCCGCAAACAAGATCGAATACACAAGAAATTCGACCGGCACCAAAAACAACACGTGGAAGCCGCGCCAGGTTGAAAGAGAACGACATTGCAGCCTCTGTGAATCATGGAGTAAACGAATGATACGACCAGAATTTTGAGGTTTTTAACGAAATATGTTGACGCCCACTGCCATCCGTCGTAAAGTCTCGCTCCTCCAAACGCGGGGTGGAGCAGTCTGGCAGCTCGTCGGGCTCATAACCCGAAGGTCACAGGTTCAAATCCTGTCCCCGCAACCAGTTCTTTAACAAATCACTTACAGCCTTAAGGTGTGGGCATTGGGTTAAGCCAATACGAGGAAGATTCAGGTCTGACTTGTAGGAGCGAAAGATAAACCTGATGCTTGCACTAACACAGAAATGTGAGAGTTCAAGCGGC
>JBBQQT010000192.1:0-5708 GCA_038215555.1 Burkholderiales bacterium
GCAGTTGGTGGTGATCAGCGGCAGGTAGATGCCGAGCACCTGATACAAGCCAGGGCTGGTCTTGCGGATGACCATTTCGGTGAACTGCACGGTACTGGCGATGACCAGAATGAACGCCAGGATGCGCAGGTATTCGATGCCCAGCGGCTGCAACATCCAGTGTTCCAGCATCCAGGACGCCGCCGACGCGAAGGTCAGCACAAAGGTGGTGGCCATGCCCATGCCCAATGCGCTGTCCATCTTCTTCGACACACCCATGAACGGGCAGAGGCCGAGGAATTTGACCAGGACCACGTTGTTGACCAGGGCAGTTCCGACCAGCAGTAACAGGTATTCACTCATGGATTCGTTCTCCTGATCGCTATCTCGCAAGGGTTGTGCCAGACCAACAACCGCCAGTAATGCACGCCGAATCAAGGTTTTGCGCATTGCCGCACCCTGATGGTGCGGATTTCCCTTGTCGCAGTTGGGGCCGAGGCAGAATGTGTGTGAGGAATGCGACAAGGTGGAGACGCCCTCTAGGTGCGAATTCATTTGCACCTGCAGAATGTTTCGCTGCCCACGCTCCCGGCATGGATATTGCGTGGCATGTAATGAATCCACGCTTAAAAGACCGCCATGTCTGCTCCGCCCGACCTTCCGCCACAAGTGTTTCGCCAGGCTGTCGAACAAGCCGCGCTGGCGATTTCGATCACCGATGCCGATGCCAACATCCTCTACGCCAACCCGGCGTTCGAGCGGGTCACCGGCTATTACGCGTCGGATGTGGTCGGGTGCAACCAATCGATCCTGTCGTACAAGGTCACCCCCGGCCTGGTCTATGAAACCCTGTGGGCGCAGTTGCGCCGGCAGCGCGCCTGGAACGGCATGCTGGTGAATCGCCGCCGCGACGGCAACCGTTATCTGGCCGACCTGACGATTACCCCGGTGGTCGATGCCGCTGGCAAGACCAGCCATTACCTCGGCATGCACCGCGATGTCACCGAAGTACATCACCTGGAACGCCAGGTGCAGAACCAGAAGGCGATGATCGAATCGGTGGTCGATGCGGCGCAGGTAGCGATCTGCCTGCTCGACGAAAGCGACCATGTCGTGCTCGACAACCAGGAATACAAAAAGCTGATTGGTGATCTCGGCCACGAACCCGCCTCGCTGCTGTTGACCAACCTGCGCGAACAGATGGGCGCCGACTTCGACCTGGCGCACAAACGCCGACAAGTGATCCGGCATAGAGAAGTGAAAGTGGAACAACGCGGTCAGCCGGTGCGCTGGTTTGCCTGTGCGATTTCCTGGTTCGAAGAGCAAGACCCGAGCGCGGATGCGTTCTATGAACCGACCCAACGGCATTACCTGCTGCTCACCGTGCAGGACATCAGCGAACTCAAACGCCAGCAGGAGGCGATCCGCATCAACAGTCTGGCGGCGCTGCTGGCGGAACAGGAGCACATCCAGAGCCTGCGCGAGATGCTGGCCGGTGCGGTGTATCAACTGGAAGGTCCGCTCAACACGCTGACCGCCGCAGTGCGGCTGCTTGAGCGGCGGCGCGACAAAGGCGAAGACCAGAGCGAATGCCAGGCGGATGCAGCCTTCGATAGCGCCATCGACACCGCGTTGCGCAACAGTCGCGCAGCGCTCGACACCTTGCGCGCCAGCATTCCGGCACAACAGAGCGAGGCGATCCAGCCGCTGAACCTGAATGAAGTGCTGCGCGACGTGCTGAAGATGAGCACGCCGAATCTGCTCGCCGCCGGCGCCGTCGTCGAATGGTATCCGGCGCTGGAATTGCCCGCAGTCAATGGCGGCGCGACCCAGCTGGCGGCGATGTTCCGGCATCTGCTCGCCAACGCCATCGAAGCGCTGAATGAACGCCGACCAGGCAAGCAGGCACAGGAGCGGGTGGTGCGCCTGTTCACCCAGGCGTTTGCCGACCATGTCGAAGTCATCCTGGAAAACACCGGTCCGGTGATTCCGGCGGAATGGCGCTACAAGGTGTTCGAACCGTTCTTCACCACCAAGGGCGCGGCGCGCGGCCATCTCGGCATGGGGCTCAGCATGGCGCAGGACACCGTCGCGCGGCATGACGGCCTGATCGACATCGATCCAGCTTTCCACGACGGCTGCAGGGTACGGGTGCAACTGCCACTGGCCACGGCCGCCGGAGAGTCGAAATGACGCTCGACCTCGAACTAGAACAGGCACTCCTGCGCAGCGAACTGGAGACGCTGTATCAGGTCAGCCAGGTGCTGTCGCGCTCGCTCGACCTGAAAGAAACGCTGACCGCGGTGTTGCGTGTGCTGCATGACGGTGTCGGCCTGGAGCGCGGCATGGTCAGCCTGGTTGAACCGGAAACCGGCGAATTGCAGGTTTCCGTCGCACATGGCCTGGCCGACGTATTCATCGAGGAAATTCGCTATCGGCCAGGCGAAGGCGTGGTCGGCCTGATCCTTGCCGAAGGCGAGCCGATCGTCGTTGAACGGATTGCCGATGAACCGCGCTTTCTCGGCAAGCTCGGCCTCTACGATCCGGAGCGCGGCTTTGTTGGCGTACCGATCCGACTCGGCCGGCAAGTGGTCGGCGTACTGGTCGCGCAGACTGCCGCCGGCACCGAAATGCTGCTCGACGAATACACCCAGTTCATGGAAATGGTAGCCAATCTGATCGGCCAGACCGTGCGCCTGACCGCCGACGTGCAGAAGGAACGCCAGGCGCTGACCGAAGAGCGTGACACCCTGCGCCGCACCGTGCGCGGCCAGTTCGGCTTCGACAACATCATCGGCCACACCCAGCCGATGCGGCGCGTGTTCGAACAGGCGCGTCTGGTTGCCAAGTGGAACACCACGGTGTTGATCCGCGGTGAAACCGGCACCGGCAAGGAACTCATCGCCAACGCCATTCACTACAACTCACCGCGCGCCAAAGCGCCGTTCATCAAACTCAACTGCGCGGCGCTGCCGGAAAACCTGCTGGAGTCCGAACTGTTCGGTCACGAAAAAGGTGCGTTTACCGGCGCCATGGTGCAGCGCAAAGGCCGCTTCGAGCAGGCCGATGGCGGCACGCTGTTTCTCGATGAAGTCGGCGAGGTGTCGGCCGCGTTCCAGTCCAAGCTGCTGCGCGTGTTGCAGGAGGGCGAACTGGAACGGGTCGGCGGCAACCACACCATCAAGATCGACGTGCGCGTCATCGCCGCCACCCACCGTGATCTGGAAGGCGAAGTCGCCACCGGCCGCTTTCGCGAAGACCTTTACTACCGCCTCAATGTGATGCCGATCTACCTGCCCAGCTTGCGCGAACGCATGGAAGACATCCCCGACATTGCCCGCTTCCTGGTCGAAAAGATCGCCGGCCAGCAGTCGCGTCCGCTCAGCCTGACCGACGCCGCGCTGCGTGTGTTGATGCACCACGCCTGGCCGGGCAATGTGCGCGAACTGGAAAACTGCCTGCAACGCGCCGCCGTGCTGACCGAAGCTGAAATCATCGACCGCGACGCCATCCTGCTCACCGGCATCGAGGAACAGGTCAGCCTGAGTCGTGGCAGCATGCAGGCGGTCGATCTCGACGACCCCAACCTGGACGACCGCGAACGCGTCATCGCCGCGCTGGAACAAGCCGGCTGGGTACAGGCCAAGGCGGCGCGTCTTCTCGACATGACGCCGCGGCAGATCGCCTATCGCATCCAGACCCTCAACATCAAGGTGAAACAAATATAACCGCCCCCTGTAGGTGCGAATAAATTCGCACCTACAGCCCGGCTTCGAAAAACTGGTTACGGAGAAATCAGCATGCTGAACGACCCCGAATACGGTAGTGCGATCTCGCTATGACCATGTTCACCCCCTGCCGAGGCCAGACCATCTGTCGCGATGACGGCGAAACCTGCCTCACCTGCGGCCGCAGCCTGGCTGAAATCGAACACACCCGCAGCCTCATCGACGCGCTGGCGGATCTGATGGTGAATCAAGGCTATGACAACGTCGAGACGTTCGCCGCTTACGTGGCGGACAAGGTGGTAAAGAAGGTCAGGCACCGCCGCGCTGAAGCGGCGTGAATTGCAGGTCTAGCCGCATGGGCATAAAGTCTGCCGTCAGATTCCTCGCTATGGATTTCGCGGCATTGCCTTGATTTTCAGGGGCTTGCCCAGGTCTTCCAGCACCAGGTTCGAGCTTGCCGCAGCAAGTCAGACGGGTGCCAGACCGAATCAAATCGACGCGGAGGGGTTGCGAAGGAGGTTAGGGCTATGGCTGAGCACGACGCATTGACCTGTACACACATTGAGCACTGCCCGTTCAGGTCAGTCTTGGCGCCCCGCTTCAATGCGGTGCTGGCGAAGAGCGCTTACGCCATGATTCTGGCCGGTGGGCGCGGCAGCCGGTTGATGCAACTGACGGATTGGCGCGCAAAGCCCGCCGTTCCGTTCGGCGGCAAACTTCGCATCATCGATTTCCCGCTCAGCAATTGCATCAACTCGGGCGTGCGGCGCATCGGCGTGGCGACGCAGTACATGTCGCACGGACTGATCCACCATATCCAGCGCGGCTGGAATTTTCTCGATGACCAGTTTGATGAATTCGTCGATATCTTGCCGGCTGGACGCTATGGCCAGGAAGGCGGCTATAGAGGAACCGCAAATGCGGTGTTGCAGAACCTGGAGCTGATCCAGATCAGCGAGCCGGAATTCGTGCTGGTCCTCGGTGGCGACCATATCTACAAAATGGACTACAGCATCCTGCTCGCCGACCATGTAGCGAAAGGCGCCGACCTGACCATCGCCTGCATCGATGTGCCGCTGGAGAGCGCGTCACATTTCGGAGTGATGACGGTGGATAAAACCTGGCGAGTCACCGGTTTTCAGGAGAAGCCGGAACATCCGGTGCCGATCCCCGGCAAACCGGATCACGCCTTGGTAAGCATGGGCATTTACGTGTTCAACGCACGTTTTCTCTATGAGCAACTCCAGCTCGACAGCAACGATCCCGACTCCGGCCATGACTTTGGCAACGACATCATTCCCAAACTGGTGAACAGCCACGCGCTGTATGCCCATTGTTTTGCCAATAGCTGCGTCAACATGGTCGGCAACCTGCCCTACTGGCGCGATGTCGGCACGGTGGACGCCTATTGGGAAGCCAACATGGATCTGGTGCAGGTGACACCGGACCTGAATCTTTACGACGACAACTGGCCGATCCGGACCAACCAGGCGCAACTGCCGCCGGCAAAATTCATCTTCAACGATGACGGCTTTCGCGGCCATGCCATGGATTCGATGATTTCGAGCGGTTGCATCATCAGCGGCGCAACCATTGAACGCTCCTTGCTGATGCTGAAAGTACGGGTAAACGAACACTGCCTGATTCAGGACTCGGTCATTCTGCCGAACGTCGTGCTGGGTCGACACGTCAGGTTGAAACGCGTCATCGTCGACAAGCTCTGCGTCATCCCGGACGGTTTCAGCGCAGGATTCGATGCGGCACAGGATCAGCAGAATTTTCACGTCACCGAGCAGGGCGTTACGCTGATCACACCGGAAATGCTTGGGCAGCAAGTGCGCCAGGCGCGATAAAACTAGAGAATCGCGCTGACGCGGTAATCGGCAACGCCGACTTGGCCATCCGCCTCGTAGATTCGGACCGACTTGAGTCGCTCGCCTTCACACATCGTGCTGACTGACGCGCCGGTTTCCGGCTTGTAAACAATGCCGTGCATCGAAC
>JBBQQT010000193.1:0-5605 GCA_038215555.1 Burkholderiales bacterium
GCTATTTGCAGGAGCCGTACCGCCGCAAGCTTGAAATCATGTGGCTGCGTATCCGCCGCAATCTCGAGATTGCGCAACGTGAAGATGACTTCAATTCCGAGCAACCCGGCTATGCCAGCGATAAGGCATTCCTGAAAGACCTGCATCTGATCCGTGATTCCTTGATCAGCCATGGCGACAACGAAGTCGCTGATCGAGAGGTGCTGGATCTGATCCGATTGGTCGAGACCTTCGGTTTCCATCTTCTCCAGCTCGATGTGCGGCAAGAATCGAAGCAGCATAGCCAGGCGGTGACGGACGTGTTGCGTGCGGCGCTGGATATCGACTATCTGGCGCTGGACGAGAATGCGCGGCTGGAATTGTTGAGCGACGCAATCGCGAATCCGAACGCACTGCTGTTTGACCCTGCCAGCCTGGCCCCGGAAACGCAGGAAACCCTGCGGCTGTTCCGGCTCATCGCGCATGCGCGGCGGACGTACGGCGCGGCCTGTTTCGGAAAATATGTCATTTCGATGACCCATTCGGCTTCGCATGTAATGGAAGTCATGTTGCTCGCTTCGCAAGCGGGGCTCGCAGGTCGACTGGCTGGGAACTGGTTTTGTCATCTTGGTGTGTCGCCGTTGTTCGAGACCATCGACGATCTGCAAAGCGTCGAATCGGTATTGACCCAGCTTTACCAACTCCCGGTTTATCACCAACTGCTCGCTGCCGAAGGGCAGGGCCAGGAAGTCATGCTCGGCTACTCCGATTCGTGCAAGGACGGCGGCATCATGGCTTCGGCCTGGAATCTGTATGACGCGCAGAAACGCATCGTCGCGGTATCGCAAGCAGCCGGCATACCCTGCCGCATGTTCCACGGTCGCGGCGGCACGCTTGGACGTGGTGGCGGCCCGACCTACGAGGCGATTCTGGCGCAGCCCGCGGGCACGGTACGCGGCCAGCTGAAGCTGACCGAACAGGGCGAAGTGTTGTTCTACAAATACAACAACATGGAAACGGCAGTATATGAGTTGACCCTTGGCGTTAGCGGACTGCTGCGCGCCAGTAGTCATCTGATTGGAAGCGTCCAGCCGGACCGCAAGGATTATCTCGGCATCATGGACGAGATCGCAGACGCCGGCGAACGGCATTACCGCATGCTGACCGAGCGCTCGCCCGGTTTCCTGGATTACTTCTACGAAGCCACGCCGGTACGCGAAATCGGCCTGATGAACATCGGTTCACGCCCGTCTCACCGCAAGCAGGGCGACCGCTCGAAAGACTCGGTACGCGCCATCGGCTGGGTGTTTGCCTGGGGCCAGTCGCGTCATGCATTGCCGGCCTGGTACGGTATCGGCGCGGCGTTGGAAAGCTGGCGCGGCAACGATTTGTCTCGATTGGCCAAGTTGCAGCAAATGTATCGCGACTGGCCGTTCTTCCGCACTTTGCTGTCGAATGCGCAAATGGCTTTGACCAAGACCGACATGAATATTGCGCGCGAGTACGCCAGCCTGTGTCTTGATCCGGCGAGCGGCAAGCGGGTGTACGAAACCATCCGCGAAGAGTATCTGCGCAGCATTCGGCAAATCCTCAACGTGGCGGATATCCAGACCATGCTGGAAGAGTCGCCGGAACTGGCGATTTCGCTGAATCAGCGCAATCCGTATCTCGATCCGCTGAATCACATCCAGGTCGTATTGCTGCGCAAGTTGCGACAGGATGAGGCGGCCGACAGTCCCTGGCTGGAACCGTTGTTGCGTTCGATCAACGCCATCGCGGCAGGCATGCGCAACACCGGCTGACCGATTTTGCTGCGTCCGATCATCAAGATATTGGGCATGACCAGCCTGGTTTTCACCGGCGTCGCCACGGCGATGTTCCTCTATCAACGCATGGACCGCGCCGCTCGTGACCGTCAATTGCTGGCCTGGGCCGGCAAGCTGATGCGCATCCTGAACATCAGCCTGCGCGTCAGTGGTGCACCACCGGTCGGCGGCGCGGTGCTGGTGGCGAATCATGTTTCCTGGCTGGATATTCACGTGCTGCACAGCTTATTGCCGGTTCGCTTCATTTCGAAAGCGGAAGTGCGTGATTGGCCATTGCTCGGCCAGTTGGCCAAGGCCTCCGGCACGTTGTTCATCACGCGCGAGAAAAAATCGGACGCAATTCGCGTTAATCAGGAAATGGTGGCCGAACTCGAGGCCGGCGAATGCCTGGCTTTTTTCCCGGAAGGAACCACTTCCGATGGTCAGGACATGCGCACCTTTTTTCCGTCGTTGTTTCAACCTGCGGTTGATGCCGGCTGCCCGGTGATCCCAGCCGCTATCCGTTATCGCGATCTAAGCGGTGCCCCCTGCCTGGAAGCGGCTTACCACGGTGAAATGACGCTACTGGCTTCGTTCTGGCGAATCGCCAAACTACCCGGTCTGGTGGTTGAAGTGACGTTTTTGCCGGCGTTGCAGAACAACGGCAACCATCGTCGCGAATTGGCGAAGCAGGCGGAGACGGCGATACGTTCCGCGCTGGGGATACAGTAGACCGTTTCGACGACGAATCGTCAGCCTGGTTTGTTGCGCGCGGTGCAGCGCACCTGGAAACACTGCTCGTCATCCAGCCGGAATGCGGTGAGCGCACCGCCCCACAGACAACCGGTATCGAGGGCGATGACGTCTTGCCGCACCAGCAGACCCAAGGTCGACCAGTGTCCGAACAGGATGCGTACATCAGTGCTGGCGCGGCCGGGGAAATCGAACCACGGCGTCAGGTCGGCAGGCACGGTCTCAAGTCCCAGCTTGTGCTGAAATTCGAGGCTGCCATCCGGGTGCAGGTAACGCGTCCGGGTCAGGCTGTTGGCGATAAAGCGCAGGCGTTCCTGGCCGCGCAGGTCGGGCGACCAGCGGCGTGGTTCATTGCCGTACATCCGGGCCAGAAAGCTGCGCCAATCGGGACCACGCAACACCGATTCCAGTTCATGCGCCAGTTGCTCCGCCTGCGTCGCGCTCCATTCCGGCGCCAGGCCGGCATGCAACATCATCCACCTGCCCTCGCGATGCAGCATCGGACGCTGGCGCAGCCAGTTCAGCAAGTTGTCACGGTCGGGTGCGGCCAGAATCATGTTCAGCGTGTCCTTCCGATGCGGCTGCACGAAACCTTCCGCCACCGCCAGCAGATGCAGATCGTGATTGCCGAGCACGGCGGTGACGCAGTCATCGTGTGCCATGCACCAGCGTAAAACCGCCAGCGAGTCCTCGCCGCGATTGACCAAGTCGCCGGTGATCCAGAGGCGATCACGGCTGCGATCGAAATTCAGCGCGACAAGCAGTTCTTCCAGTGCCGCATGGCAGCCCTGGATATCGCCGACAACATAGGTGCTCATGCTTCAGCCTCGGCGCTTTCTGTCTCGGCACTCTCGGCTTCCGGGCCTTGCAGGGCCATCAACGGTCGCATCGTAGTGAGCAGATTGGCGAACAGGCCGGTATGCAGTTTTTCCTGATCGGCGAGCAATTGCTTCATGTGCATGCGCTGCATCGGCATCGAAAAACAGGCCGGGCAATTTTCGAAGATCACCGGCAAGGCGGCATTTTTCGCGAAATCACGGGTTTGCCGTTCGCGGGCATAGATCAATGGCCGAATTACCCGGATATCCCCGGCATCGTTCAGGTAATGCGCCTGCATGGTGCGTAGTTTGCCGCCGAAGAAGGCGCTCATCAGAAAACTCTCCGCCAGATCATCCAGATGCTGCGCCAATGCCAGCACGTTATAGCCATGCTGGCGTGCTTGCGCATACAGGATGCCGCGCCGCATGCGTGAGCAATAAGCGCAAAACGAGGTGCCTTTCATATGCGTTTCGGCCTGTTCCAGAATCGGTTGCGATTCATAGAAGTAGGGCACGTTCAATGCGGCCAGATAGGCTTTGAGCGGCGATGGGTCGAATTCCGGCGATTGCGGGTCGACCGTGCAGCAGGCGAGTTCAAACTTGATCGGCGCCTTCTTTTGCAGATGCAGCAGGATGTGCAGCAGCGTCAGACTGTCCTTGCCGCCGGACAGTCCGAGCAGGATGCGGTCGCCATCGCGGATCATCGCGTAATCGCCGATCGCGCGACCGGCGGCGGTGAGCAGCGGGCGCGATGGTTTGACGGGCTGGATGGCCGCGTTCAAGACGTCAAGCGGGGCGGCGCGATTCAGGGCAATGCCTTGTTCAGGCTGGCGAGAAACTTCTCTGCCGGCTCATAGCCGACGACGCGGTATGCGATCTCATTGCCGCTCTGGTCGAAGAACACAATGCCGGGGGGGCCGAACAGCTTGAAGCGGGCCAGCAGTGCCTTGTCGTCGGCGTTGTTGGCGGTGACGTCGGCCTGCAGCAACAGCACATCTTTCAGCTTGGACTGAACGTTGGCGTCGGTGAAGGTGAAATTCTCCATTTCCTTGCATGAGACGCACCAGTCGGCATAGAAATCCAGCATCACGGCGCGTCCGCCGGAACCCGCGATGGCGGCATCGAGTTCGGCAATGTTCTTGACCCGCTGGAAAGCCAGATGCGCCTTTTCCGGCGCGCCAGTGCCACCGCCCTGATATACCGACAAGGGTTGCAGCAGATCGCGGCCGCCCCCCATCGCGCCGAGCAGCAGCGCAATGCCGGCGACCAGCGACATCATGCCGACGCCTTTCCAGAAGCGGGCGAAACCTTTGGCATTCACCGCCAGCGGTTCCAGCGCATGCAAGAACATTGAAGAGATGATCAGCAGTGCAGCCCACAGCAGCATTTGCGCAATGCCGGAAATCACCGGCGAGATCAGCCAGATCGCCACCGCCAGCAAGGCGACGCCGAAGAAGCGTTTGACCCCGTCCATCCAGCCGCCGGCACGCGGCAACAAGGCGCCGGCCGAGAGACCGATCAGCAGCAAAGGCACGCCCATGCCGAGGGCGAGCGAGAACAGCGAAACGCCGCCGAGCACCACATCGCTGGTCTGGCTGATATAGAGCAGCGCGCCGGCGAGTGGCGCGGCAACGCAGGGTCCGACAATCAAGGCGGAGATTGCACCCATCACGAACACGCTGGTGAAACGGCCGCCCTGAATGCGGTTGCTGGCTTCGGTGAAACGGCTTTGCAGGAAGCTGGGCATCTGTAATTCAAAGAAACCGAACATCGACATCGCCAGCGCGACGAAGATCGCCGCTCCGGTGCCGAGCGCCCAGGGGTTTTGCAGCGCATTCGAAATCAGCGTGCCAGAGAGTCCGGCGGCGACGCCGGCCATCGCGTAAGTCACTGCCATGCCGAGCACGTAGGCCAGCGAAAGCATAAAGCCCTTGCGCTTGGTGATCTGCTGGCCCTGGCCGACGATGATGCCGGAAAGGATCGGGATCATCGGAAACACGCAGGGGGTGAGCGAGAGCAGCAGGCCGAAGCCGAAGAAGCTGATGATCACCAGCCAGTAATTGCCACCTGCCAGGATGGCGGTGACGCGGCCCGTGTCGGAGGTGTCTTCGGTGGCCGATTTTGCTGCCGCGGGCTCGGCGCTGACCGCAACCGGCGTGGCGGTCAGGTCGACCGTCAGCGTTTGATCCAGCGGCGGATAACAGATGCCGTTGGTGCTGCAACCCTGGTGCGATGCTTCCACCTGCAAGG
>JBBQQT010000194.1:0-5558 GCA_038215555.1 Burkholderiales bacterium
AGCGATATAAAGATAGAAAGCGCCCAAAAAGGTACACAAGAACGTGACCGCCGCGATCAGCCACTTGTATTCCAGCAGCGTGGCGAGGATTTCGCCCAGGTTGATTTCGTCGTCGCCCTCCTCCTGAATGGATTGCGCCGGGTTGGGAATAGAGACTGCGGTCATCGGGTCTGCGGACATAGGCTAACTTTCATGATGTGATGGAACAGCGCCCCTGAGGATGAAACCGTTTGCCCTGAGCCTGTCGAAGGGCCTTTCGACAAGCTCAGGGCGAACGGGGTGGGTCACGGTTAAGGCGGGCTGATCAAACGTTAAGTTGGCCGGGTCAGGCCTGTTGTCTGACCCGCGACGGATTACGGGCGGCCGCCAAACAGGGGGTATTGGGTGGTGCTGATGCTGTTCAGCAAGGTGGAGGTGGGCTGGATATTGGTGATGACGCGGTTCCAGCGCGCGATATCGGCGGCGTCGACGAAAACGATGTCACGCGGCCGCAGCGGAAAGCGGTCGGCCAACAAGAGTGAATCGGGTGATTTGCCGTCGAGGTGATACAACTCCGGGTTATCGCTCTGCCCGCGCATGACGAAAATATATTTCGGATTGGACGTCATTTCGTTGACATAGCCCGCTTCGGCCAGCGCTTCGGCCAGCGTGATGCGCTTCTTGTTCATGTACATAGAGCCGGGTTTCTGGACTTCGCCCAGAACAAACACTTTGTTCAACGAACGATCCGGTACGTTGACGATATCGCCAGGCTGAAGCTGGACATTCTGCGTCACGTCACCGTCTTCATAGAGCGATTGCAGGTCGACCCGCCAAGTGGTGTTGTCGCGGGTGAGCAAAACCTGGCTGTGGTCGGCATCCTTGGAAAAACCGCCAGCCAGGCTGACCGCTTCCAGGACAGTCATCGGGATATCGGTAATCGGCTGCTGGCCAGGCTTGTTGACTTCGCCGACCAGATAAACGCGTTTGCTGCGATAGGAGATGACGCGGACGTCGATCTGTACCTTTTCGATGACCTTGGCCAGCCTCTGTGCCAGGATGGCGCGCACTTCGCGCGTCGTTTTGCCGGTTACCGGAACGATGCCAACGTAAGGATAAAAAATCGTACCGTCTTCGGTAACCAAAGTGCCGCTCGCTTCGGCGGAACGGAAAGAGCCCGCCGGGGTGGTGAGTTCGGGATGATCCCAGACCGTGATGGTCAGAACGTCGCCGGGCCCGAGTTTGTAGTCTTGCATCGCCAGCTCGGTCGTTTTGACGGTATTGCGGCTGCCGGCAGTTTTGCTTGCAGCGGCGCTGGCGCTGGCTTTGTTTTGTTCAATGATCAATTCGGCGGTAATGGCTTTGACCTTGACATGCGCCGGCACCACCTCGCCGGCCTGGTTGATCGGCAAAGTCACCGAGGATTGTTCGCGCATGCCATAGGTTTGCGTGCCTGGCATGAGGGCGCAGCCACTCAGCGCAGTGAACAGCGTGGCAACGACCAGGTTACGGCATTGGGCCATTGTCCGAAACGATGCAAGACGGGATTGGAAAGGGGATTTCATGTTGAATACTCCTTGCTGCGGGTTGGAACCACGGCAGTAATTTCAAACGGATCAGTAACGACCTGGAAATTGATTAAGGCGGTCAAGGAAGCACTGATTAAGTCCTTCAACAAGCTCAGGACGAACGGTCACTTGTTGATTCCGTTCGTGGTGAGCTTGTCGAACCACTGCCACATTTGAATTAATCAGCACTTCCTTAAGGCGTGGATTGAGCCCAAACAAACCGGATCCGCAGACAACGCGCGCGGATTGTAGTTGCCCAGCCTCCGCGACAGCAAAAATGCCTGGATCGGTTGAGTAGGTTGGGGTGATGACGGACATCAAAGTTTTTTCATCCATGCGGCCAGCGCTTCGTCGATCAGATCAAGCACCTGGATATAGACCTCTTCAGGCTGCTTGTAGGGGTCGGGCACTTCTTTACCACCGATCCAGTGTCCAAGCAGGAATGTTTTGCCGCGCGCAGCCGGTTCGATGTCCAGCACCGCTTCGCGATGTGTGGCGTCCATGACCAGGATGAGATCGGCCCAGCGCGCCAGTTCCGGGGTGAATTGCCGGGCGCGGTGTGTTTCGAGTTCCAGGCCACGGGTCTGCATTCGTGCCTGCGCAGGCGCATCGGCAGGGTAGTTGACCAGGGCGCCGACGCCTGCCGAACGCACTTCCACACTGCGCCCGGCCTGTTGCAGTTGTTGTTGCAGCAGGATTTCCGCCATTGGGCTGCGGCAAATGTTTCCGGTGCAGACGACAAGGATGCGATCGAACATAAATAGGTTCTGCTTCTGTGCTCAGGCAATCACCGCATCAGGCTGGCTGCTGCCATGTGCGCTATGGATCAATATCTTGCTATGTTTTGAGCGGCGGTCGGAAGCTCGTTTATCCATCTGGATTTTTTTACGTCCGACTCGACGGTCATTGACGTGGTTGCGAACCAGGAATTGCCGAATGCGGATGCCCATATGGCCATGGAAGCGATTTTTCAGCTTGTTGACCAGGCGCCGTGCCTCTTCCTTAGAAACCTCGTTGTCCTCGGTCAATAGCTCGATGACGGCGTAGATGTATTCGTCCTTGCGGCCCTCGCGCCGAGCTTTATAAACAGCCAGTTGAAAGTCATCGCAGGTCTTCATTTGTTGCGTCAAACCATCAATTAGAAAAGTAGCTCCTTCAAGAGAGCAGCCACCCAGAAAAACCCCTTGGGTCTCCGGCGAGGACAGCCCGAGCCGGGCGTGTATTTGTCTCAACGCCGGCACGCAGCGCCAGGGCCGCACGATCAGGTAGAAATAAACCATGAATGCAATCAGAAATGCCACGAACATCGAAAGCTCGGATACGCCTGCCTGGATTGCCAAAAAGCCAGCCACCCCGAAGCCAAGTTGAATCAGTGCAATCGTATAAACCGTGTCCCGGATACGAAAACCTGCCCGGATGAAGAGATGGTGCAGGTGATGGCGATCTGGACGGAACGGCGATTTGCCCAGCCAGATGCGGCGCAGGGTGACACCGACGGTATCCATCAACGGCACGGCGAACAGCCACAAACCCAGCACAGGCGGCATGGCGCGCGGCTCACCTTGTGACAAATCAAACAGCAACCAGGCGAACAGAAATCCCAGCAGCATGCTGCCGTTATCGCCAAGAAATACACGCGCATGCGGCTGGGTGGGGTAGCGCAGGTTGAAATAAAGAAAACCCACCACGCCGCCCATCAGCGCCGCCAGCAAGACAACATAGGCATTCGCCCCGGCCGAAAACGCGACCAGGGAAAGCAGAAACAGGCTGACCAGCGAGACGGTTCCGGAAAGGCCATCAATCCCGTCAGTCATGTTCAAAGCGTTGATGATCCCGACAGCGGCAAACAGGGTGAAGGGAATGGCAAACCAGCCGAGTTCAAGTTGACCGTGCCAAGAGAGTTGGCCCAGATCGTCCAGCGCCACACCGGCCCAGAAAATCATCAACAAAATGGCAATGGCCTGAATGGCAAAACGGAATTTGAAGCTGAGCCGCCAGACATCATCGGCAAAACCGGTCAGGAAAATGATCACCCCGCCCACCGTCAACGCGCCGCAATGACCGGGGGGCAGCATTTGTGCGCTGTAGAGCAGAAAAAGCGCGCACAGGAATGCTGAAACTATCCCTACGCCACCGACAAACGGGGTGCTGTTTTTATGCAGTTTATGTCCACCGGGTTGATCGACCACGTTGAAGCGATGCGCAAGCACCATCGCGCCGCGTATCGCAACCCCGGAGAGGAGCAAACCCAAGACAAACCACCCAATAATGACCATGACTTTTGATACCTTACCCTGGCAAATATTGTTATGAAGGACTGGTTTCCAGCGTCAATTGACCCGCTTTCTTTGTTGCAGACGGAGTTTATCTTTCTCTTCCTGGCAATGAAATGGATAACGGTTTATCGCGGTGGGGACGCCGATTCTACTGTGACGTAGGAGGCCCGTCCTCGGGCCGATGTGATAGGGGCGGTATGCAAGCTTCATCATGACGAAGCAATCGAAGCGGAAATGCAGTGTAAAAAAATCCGACAAATCAGGGCGCGGGGAATCGCAGGCGAAAAAAAACGGCGGCCGAAACCGCCGTTTTAATATGGCGCCGTGTCAGGAAAAGATCAAGCCTGGCGACGACGCATCAGGCCGAGACCGGCGAGACCGAGACCCAACAGCGCCAAGGTGGCGGGTTCGGGAACAGCCTTGACAGTTATGTCAACAATGAAATTTGCGTCAACAATGTTCGGTTTGCCGAAGAGGGGAACTGTAGTAAGGGGAATTATGATGTTATCAACCTGAACCAGCGCGCCACCAAAGCCAGGCCAGTTAAATGCGGTTTCAACGATATCGAGAATTGCGCCATCGCTGTAAAGCGTGCCGGAGATGTCTAACGAACCCGAACCATTCGGATCAACCAGTGCAGGCAAACCAACTTGAGCACGAAGGGCGTTGAGGAAGTTCATCACGGCGCTGGAGGTGTGGCCGTCATAGTTGACACCGAAGTTAACCCCACTAAGAACTGTATCATTCATGTCCAGAGTGCCAGGAAGGAAGTTAAAGGCATAGCTTGGATTGACCAGGCCAAAGATATCGATCAGACCTGTGAAAATACCCACATTGTTAGGCGTAATGACGATGTCAGGGATTGCGGGATTGTCGGAAATGTCAAACTTAGCATAGCCATCAACAGTAACGCTGTAGTTGCCCGGAGGGGGAACTTGAGTTGTAACGTTGCCGCTTAAATCCCTCAGGATAACTTGATAGGTGCCTGGAGTGCCGTCGTGGTAGCCGGCGACTGACATGTAACCACTCAAGTTGGCGCTAGAAATATAGGCTGCGTAGGAAGGCGCAATCGCAGCGGCACTTAATATCGCTACGCCCATCAGGCTGTTCAGAATTTTGCGTTTCATTTTTAGTACTCCTGTCGTTAATTTAAGTTCGTAAAGTTCGGTTCAGACACAGTCTGCGGTACGGTATGCGCCTTGGAACTGATGTGGGTGATCTAAAGCAATTATTGCGCCAACAATATTTCTGTGCAATAACTTTCCATATAATCAACGAGTTGCGGATTTTATTCCACTATCGCTCGCCGCCCGAGGGGGGGCAAAGACGGTTCCTTGTAAAAATTCCCGACATCCGCCGGGCAGGTCGCGGCACAGGATTACGCCGCGCTGTCAAAACCCTTCATCGTCCAGCAAATAGCGCCACCGACGACGGTCAGGCCAACCAGTTCGCACATGCGGCGGATCTGGCGTTTGCGGCCTTCTTTCAGGATAAAGCGGCGCTGGTCTTCGTTCTGCCAGGCCACTTGCGCCGGGCGCAGTTTTTTGCCGTCGAGTTCGAGGCCGTGGTTGAGCAGTTTCAGGCCTTGATTGGAAAGCGGGCCTTCTACGCGCACCACAAATCGATTCGCTCGGAGAGTAAGCCGGTTCCTCACCCACGTTACCGTGAAAGCTAATCCCCCAATGCCGACACTCCCCCCACCCGCCCCAAGGCAAGTAAGCCAATGAAACAAGCC
>JBBQQT010000195.1:0-5547 GCA_038215555.1 Burkholderiales bacterium
TCCGATCAGGGTCATCGAGCGGAGATGCCAAACGCTTAACGCGCATTTCGGTTGATGATCTGCAGCGGCCGCCAATCGCTACTTTGTTGCAACTGCGCTGCGGCGCTGTCGTTGTCCGTCACCGCGTAATTGCCGTGACCATCGGTGTATGCGTGCTTGTAGGCGGGCAGCCAGCTTTCCTTGCCGGTTGCTGGATCGCGTGTTTCGATCTGACCGGTCAGCACTTTGTAAAACTCCGTCTGGGTATCCGAAGACCGAGCCAGCCGCTCCGCCTGCCAGCGTCGCTCCGATTCATTGTTTTCCGCGTCACCCGCGCCATTTCTGTGCCGCGCTTGATCTCGGCAGCAGCAGCCCGCTTCACCCAATCAGGATTGAAATGAAAGCTACGCATGCTGTATTCCATCAGCCGACTGTCCTCGCGCACCCGACTGGCAGGCGCGATCCAGGCAGCGGTGACGATGTTGGACCACAATCCGGAATCCCCCAACGTATACAGCGTGGTGTAGAGGCGACCACGCATCGGCTTGCCGCCTTCCTCCAACTCGAAATCGACATAGCCGGCCTCAACCTGGCTGGCGACCTGGGGCGCCAGTTTGCGTAGCGCCGGCACTTCCACAAATCGCCCAACCAGACGGGCTCGACCGAGCTCCTTGCGGGCGAGTTGCTGGAACACGATGTTGCGCGCGAAATCGGCCACCCCCATGGCCGGATACACCCACGCACCGTCCATCACGCTGCCCACCGCCGGGTGCAGGATGCCGCCGCTGGAACGTGCATAAACAGCCGGGTCGATAAAATAAAAGCGCGGATACCAGCCAAAGCGCGACCGCCCATCCGGCGACGTGGCGCGAAAACCGATGTTGCTTTCCACCAGATCCAGTTTGTTCCAGGCCACGCCGCTCGGCCTCATGCCACCCTCGGTACGCCAGTTCTCTGGCATCAGCAGATAGAACGCGGCCTGATAGGGCTCGACGAACAACTGCATGCGGGTGACACCGGCCGCACCTAACTCCTTGGCATGCACTGACGGAGTAACCGGGCATTGCATCAAGACCGCCAAGACCAGCGCTGGAAAAACGCTGCTCGCCATCATCATATTGCGCACAAACATCATCGCCTCCATATCTGAACAATCGGGTGGTATCCATGCCCGACAACAATTTCAGTATGGCAAAACCTCTTCATCTCGTCGCTTTATGAAGCGCCGATTAATGTGTTATCCGCGAATGTGTTTCCCGCGTTGCAGGCGGCGTAAATCCGTAGAAATATGGCGGCAGAATATGGCGGCGTGACCTGCCTGCTAGACGTTCAAGGGCTACGGCGGCAATAGGCTGACAGCAGACGCTCGGGGTTGGTGGCCCACGGACAGCAGCCCGAGCCGCCATTCACCTTCACCTGATTGCAGCCGTTCGGCAATGACCGCTCTTTATGGCATCGTCTGAGTGCGCCCGACCCAATGTGGTCATTGGCGAAAACCACAACCGGACTTTCATCACACGCAACGAGAAGTCGAGAACGGCCGTTCAGATTGCCCAACTCGGATTTCGGCAGGACGCCAGTTGTGCCGATGGAGCCAAACAGGTGCCATGATCATCCCGCTATATCGGGATAAACAACGCCGGGCTGACACCAAAGAACTTGCCCAGCTTACCCGCCAGTGTCGCGCTGATTTTGCGCTTCCCTGACAGTATCGAAGACAGGTTGCTTTGCGGCACGATGGCGCTCAAGTCTTCCTGGGCAAGCCCTCGCGCCTCCATCAGAAAGCGCAGGGAATCCCTCGGAGTCGCCGGTTCGATTGCGTAATGCTCACGCTCATACTTGGCGACGACATCGCCCACCAGTTCCAGCAAACCGGAGAGCGCATGGTCTTCATCCTCGCCAACCTCATCCAGCAGCGAGTTCATCAGGGCGACCATCTGGTCGTACCCGGCCTGGTCTTGAATCGGCCGAAGATGCCGCATCGAATCCAACGCTGCCCAGGTGGACTGGATGGCACGAATATCAAATTGGGTTTGTGCTGTTTGCATGATCAGACCTTTCCTTTTCGGTAGCGCTTGCACCCGGCATCGTATTCACGATGCGTCATCACTTCCCGTATGTACACGCGTTTCGCCCTGTACTGCACGACGACAACGACGCGATAGTTGTTTCCCGCCACATCGAAGACGACAAAGGGCGGAACGTAGTCGGCGGAGTTGTAGAACGCCTTGATATGGCTGAAGTCCCGGAAGACAACACTCTCCACGATCGAATACCACTGGCGTAAAGCATTCTCTGCTGCGGGATGTTTCTGCCAGAACTCACGAAGCATCTTGATGAAGATGATGTGCATGGGATCAACATATCATATTGATATGCCTGGTTGAGCCTTACGATTTTTCCAGGGAAAGTCCCCAGGCAAGCCACTTGCCACTTTCGGGAACGATGCTCTACGCTTACTCCCGGCCAGATCCAGTCATTGCCCGGTAGCCAAGATCGGCTCTTGGAGCGGCAACTTTGGCGCAGCAACCGGCCATCAGCCCGCCGACATGAATTCCTCAACGCGCGTATTCAAGACCGCGTGGTTTGCGAAGGCGGCACGAACACGGCAAATTTGTTCTAACGATAAGTCTTTGATTTACCGTCATTTCGGCGGTTGTAAGCCGGAATCCAGTTCGTTCAACAAGCCGGGGGTTAACTGTTTGATTGGATTTACGCTTCTGGATTCCGGCTAAATGCACGCCGGAATGACGAGGTTTCGGTGAGAACAAATTTGCCGTGGCCACTGCTGGCCGGCAGTAGACGGGCTTCCAGCTTCTTGATCCTCATAATCGAGTGCTCCGCATAATCGATCACAACGAACGGTGGTGCTCAACACCGACTTGATCCGCAATGGAACAGTTTTCGCCAGCGCAACCCGACAGCTGCACGACAAATTTGTTCTAACGATAAGTCTTAGATCTACCGTGCGACAGCTGGGCTGAGATGATTTTTTTAAAAAACAGACTTTTTACGCAATCTTTTACGCAATCATTGGCCGATTTATAACTTTAGTAATATTTCAATTTCCATTCAGGCGTTTGACAATACGGCAAGCGCTTTACCCATAGCCAAGTTTTTCGGCGTTGCATGTGGCGAAGACATATCTACAAGAAATCGACCGGACGGACATGCACAAGCGGCAAACCAAATCCAGTTCAACCACCAACAGAATGAATGCAGCCGGGTTTGTTTGTTTCACCGAATCCAACTCAACATTCACTTTGATGCGGCAAGCTTGCCGCCTCAGTGCAGCATCAGTTTTCTCGGCAACATGCCGGGCATGAACACCGCCACTCTCGTTACCCCGACCTATCCCCGCCGCATCCTGCTCGCGGTCACCGGGCTCTCGCCCCAGATCGTCACCGAAACGCTCTACGGTCTCGCCCAAGATGAAGGCTGGATACCCACCGAAATCCACCTCATCACCACCACCGAAGGTGCCGAGCGTGCGCGGTTAACCTTGCTGAGCGATTCGCCAGGCTGGTTTCATCGACTTCGGCGCGACTATGATTTGCCGGAAATCCAGTTCGATGCTGGCAACATCCACATCTTGCGGCGACCGAATGGTGAGCCGTTGGAAGACATTCGCGATGAAACCGACAACAGCCAGGCCGCCGATACCATGGCCGAACTGGTGCGTATGTTGACCGCCGACGCGCAGGCGCAAGTTCATGCCTCCATCGCCGGCGGCCGCAAGACCATGGGTTTCTACCTCGGATATGCCATGTCTCTGTACGGACGCCCGCAGGACGAGTTATCGCATGTGCTGGTATCGAGCCCATTTGAATCCAACCCCGACTTCTTCTACCCCACGCTCACCAGCCACACGATCTACACCCACCCACCGGAACGGCGTCCTATCGACGCGAAAAACGCGCGCATCAGCCTGGCGCGCATCCCCTTCGTGCGGCTGCGTGATGGGCTGCCGGATCAACTGTTGACCGGCCAGGCCAAGTTCTCCGAAGTCGTGGCGCAAGCCCAGAAAGCCCTACCTCCGGTCGCGTTGGCACTCGACCCAAACAACCTCGCCGTCATTGCTGGTGGCGAGTCGATCAAGCTCAAGCCAGCCAGCTTCGCCTTTTACTGGATGCTGGCGGAGCGATTGCGCCAAGGCCGCGAAGGCGTGCACTGGAGTGAAGACGGCATCGCCAACGAACTGCTTGTTTTTTACGCCAAAGTGGCTGGCAAGCATTCGGGCGAATACGACCGAGCCGCACACGCTTTCAGCCGTGGCTTCGATCAAACCAACTTCGACCCCGCCAAAACCCACGTCAACCAGGCGCTCACCAAAGCACTCGGCAAACGCCGCGCCGAGTCCTATCTCATCACCCCGCTGGAAGTCATCCCCGGCACCCGCTACCGCCGCTTCGGGCTGCACCTGCCGCGCGCAGCGATCACCGTTGTTTCCCAAGACTTCGAATGAAGAAGGAATAATCGATGCACCCATCAAAACAACTCGCCTCTTGTCGAATCGCACTTGCTGCATTACTGCATGATCTCGGCAAATTCGCCGAACGAGCGCGCATCCCCGCAGCGCAAGACAAGGACGCAGAAGGCAATACCCGACAGGCCATCAATGAAGGTCTTTATTGCCCCGCTTGGGAGGGTAGACGAACCCATATTCATGCGGCTTACACCGCCATTGGCATGGATATTCTGGAAACGCATTTGCCAGAACTGGTAGGCGAAGACATGAGCCCATTCGCACCTTGGCGGGAGAAGAATGCCGACGACTCGCTGATCAATGCCGCTGCCAAACACCATCGGCCCGATACCTACCTGCAATGGATCATCGCCAGCGCCGATCGTCTGGCATCCGGTTTTGAACGGGAAGAGTTCGAGGCTTACAACCAAGCATCCGACGAAACGCCGGAGCGTAAGCTCAACCACTACACCACACGCCAATGGACGCTGCTGGAAGGCATCCGTCTGGATAACCGGCCTGAAAGTCTGCAATGGCGCTACCCATTGAAGCCGCTCTCGCCCGAAGCCATTTTTCCGGTTGCGGCACAGTCGTGTGAAGCCGACAGCAAACTCGACGCCCAAGCGAAGTACCTCGACCTATGGAACCGGTTTCTAGCCGGCCTACAAGAGATACCCACCAGTCACCGACAAAATCTCTCGCTCTGGCTCGATCATTTCGACAGCCTGTGGCTCGCCTTCGCCCACGCCATCCCCTCGGCCACGGCGGGCATCGGCGGCAATGTGCGGCCTGATGTTGCGCTCTACGATCATTCACGAACCACGGCGGCATTGGCGGTCGCACTTTGGCGCTATCACACCGAACAAAATCATGAAGCGGACGCGGTTAAGGAAGAACTGCGCGCGCAATGGGATCGCAAGCGAGATGGTTACGACGCCTCCAACCAAGCCTGGGAAACCGAAAAATTCCTGCTGGTCCAGGGCGATTTCACCGGCATTCAAGAATTCATCTTTGCCGGTGGCGAATCCCAGCATCAGGTTGCACGGCTGCTGCGCGGTCGTTCATTCCATGTCTCAATGCTGTCCGAACTGGCTGCACTGAAG
>JBBQQT010000196.1:0-5458 GCA_038215555.1 Burkholderiales bacterium
AGGCCAGTGCCTTGTTCGGCAATGAACGCGAAGGCGGGCTGTCTTCCATTTTGGGCAACCTGGAGCAGACCGTGTTTGGCGAACCGGCTTACCCCACTCTGGAATCCCGCGCTGCCCACCTGTTGTATTTTGTCGTCAAGAACCACCCGTTTTCGGATGGCAACAAGCGCATCGGTGCGCTGCTGTTTGCTGGTTTCCTGCACACCAACGGACGACTGTTCAATACGAAAGGCCAGCCTGTGGTCAACGACGTCGGCCTGGCGGCACTGTCCCTGCTGGTGGCCGAATCGAAGCCGGCGGACAAGGATGTGTTGATCCGCCTGATCATGAACATGCTTGCCGGAGATGGCGCATGAAAATTTTCGATAGTTACCGTATGTACATCACCCCGCTATCACCCATCCATATCGGCACTGGGGAAAGCTACGAACCGACCAATTACGTCATCGAAGATGGCGTGCTGCATGAATTTGATACCGGCGCGGTGATGGCGGCATTCTCAGAAGCCGAACGCGCCAAGCTACTTGGCATCGCTACCGGCAAACCCGACGCCAACATGATCGAAGCGGTACAACGTTTCTTCTATGAGCGGCGCGAACCCTTGATGGGGCACGCCATTCAGCACGTCCCGGTATTGCCAGGTGTGGCCGGGTTATATGCTAGACGTGTGGGACAGACCGCCAACCGCGAAGCTGACGGCAACAAAGTCGTCAACCGTCTGGAAATCGACCGCACCAGTTTCAACCCGATCAATCGCCAACCCCTGTTGTTTGGTTCATCGCTCAAGGGTGCAATGCGGACAGCATTGCTAAATCGAGAAAATGACGGTGAACGACTATTGAAAGTTGAGGACCGGCGCACAAAAAAACGCCGTGATGAAAACAATCAGGAATTGCAAAACCGCCTGTTCAAGTTCAGTCCCGGCAAGTTCGAACTCGACCCCATGCGTCTGGTACAACTCGCCGATGCACCTTGGAGTGGTGAACTCGGCTTGCCCGCCGCGCAGGTACACCTGGCGGTCAACCGCAAGAAAGTCGAAATCAAGGACAAGCAGGGCAATGTCCGCAAATCTCAGGCCGAATCCAAAGATCTCTACCAGATTCTGGAATGTATCCCAGGCTGGCGTTATCGCGCCTTCACCGGTCAGATCAATCTGCAATCGGTCTCAGGGGTTCCCGCCATGGGGCGCAACGGCAAACTCCAACTTCCCGCCTCGAATCTGCATTTCAGCGCCAAAAGCATCGCGCAAGCCTGCAACGCCTTCTATCTACCGATACTCGAAGACGAATTAGCGCTGCTGCGCGAGCGCAAATATCTCGGCCAGCGCTGGGGCCAAGCCATACAGAAAATGCTCAACGCCGCTCGCGACAAAATGCAGCATAGCGAAGCCTTTCTGCTGCGCGTGGGCCGGCACTCCGGGGCAGAATCAGTCACCCTCAACGGCGTTCGGCAAATCAAGATCATGAAAGGAATGGGTGAACAGCCGGAGTATCTCGACACCGCAAAAACACTTTGGCTTGCCGCCGACGCCAAAGACCAAGCCACCGACCTGCTGCCCTTTGGCTGGCTGCTGGTCGAACTTCAGCCCATCAGCACAACAACCTCCGACTGGCCTGAACTGAAAGCGGCCTGCGAACCGTATCTTGCCGATGCCCGCGCGTTCGCAAAAAAGCTCGCCGATCAACAAGTCAGACTGAATCAAGCCAAAGCCGCCGCCGAAGCAAAGCGGCGAGAAGAGGCAGAAGCCGCGCGGATTGCCGCAGAGCAAGAAATCCAACGGCAGAAAGCGGAAGCGAAAAGGCTTGCCAAGTTGCAGCAGCTGACCCCGAATCTAAGATGGATTGAACAATTCAAAGATGAATTCGCCGATCGAACCAATCAACTGCGCGGCAGCAAAGACAGGCAAAACACCGACTACCACCAACGTGCGCAAAAACTGGCCAAGGAAGCGCTCGAATCCGCCGACTGGACAGCCGAAGAAAAGTACGCTGCCGCCGATGCCATCGCCGAATGGCTGCCGAAAGTCATTGAGCGCATAGACAAGGACGCGCTCAAAAAACTGAAACTGGCCGCTTTGCGCGGGATTGGATGACCACCACCCTCATCACCCGCCACCCCGGCGCCATCGAATGGGCAGCACGCCAAGGTTTGGCGGTCGACCAGCAAATTGCCCATCTTGACCCCACCGCAATCCAGCCGGGCGACGTGGTCATCGGCACCTTGCCGGTCAACCTGGCAGCCGAGGTATGCGCGCGGGGAGGACGGTTCTACAACCTCACGCTCGATTTGCCGCCGGAAGCACGCGGGCGCGAACTGGCTGCTAAAGACCTGGAGCGTTATGGCGCACGGCTGGAGGAATACTTTGTCCAGATGATTGCCAATTCGCCATCCAACACCCAACATGACATATGTTAATAACAATGGAGTTATTTGGCATGTATTCACTAAAAATGTCAGAAGGCGGGCGGGTTGTCGTCCCGGCAGAAATCCGTAAAGCCTTGGGTGTAGCGGAAGGAGAAACCCTGTTGGGAGAAATGCGCGATGGCGAATTTGTCTTGACCACACGCCGTGCGCAACTGGAACAAGCACGGCGTTTATTCCAGAAATATTGCCCGCCGCAGCCGGGTCGATCACTGGTCGATGAATTCATTGCAGAACGCCGTGCCGAGGCAGAACGCGAATGACCCGCTTCGTACTCGACACCTCCGCCGTACTGGCACATTTCTGGCAAGAACCGGGTTGGGAACGTGTAGCCGCATTGCTGGAAGGGAATGACCACGTCATCAGCACAGTCAACCTGGCCGAACTTGCCACCAAAATTATAGATGCGGGCATCCCGCTCGCAGAAATGCCCGTCCTGATCTCCGCCCTGCGGCTCAAGGTAACTCCGTTTGACGAAACGCACGCACTACTGGTCGGCGAGTTGCGCGCAGTAACCCGCCACTTAGGTTTATCACTTGGCGACCGTGCCTGCCTTGCGCTGGCGAAAACCACCGGTGCTGTTGCAGTGACTTCCGACCGCCCCTGGCTGCAACTCGACCCGGCGCTGGGCTTTCAGACCGAATGTATTCGGCCGGATAAACACTGAGTTGTCACCCATAACGCCTTTCCACTCCTGAATAAGCACCCATGACCCCACCCGACCTGCACATCTGCATTGCCACCGGCCAGAACCTCGCCAACATAATCCCTGCCATACAACTACAGGCGGGCGAAGTGGTCATTCTAGAAACCCCCGCCATGCGCAGTTCCGCCGAAAATCTCAAAGCCGCGCTCAAGGCCAGAGGCATCGCCGTCAAACGTCTACCTTTTGACGACGCCAGCCCCGAAGCCATCGTCACCTCAGCGCAAAAAGTCGCGCTCGATCTGGGCGAAAAACCGCTGGTATTCAACGCCACCGGCGGCCACAAACTAATGACTCTTGCCCTCACCGACGAACTTCACGAACTTGCCGGCGACAATTTGCACCTGCTTTACTGCGAAACGCGCGTTGACCGCATCGACTGGTTGAAACCCCAAGCCAGCACGCAACCTATGGAAGATGTTCTGAAACTGGAAGACATCTTGATGACTCAAGGCTACCGTATCCAAACTCGAAGTGATCGAGACGTTCAGTGGATGCAAGATGCCCATGAACGGAGTGAACTGACCCGTGCATTAGGCGATGGCGCAGACAAACTGGCCAAGTTTTTTGGCTCGCTCAACCGGCTGGCTGACAAAGCTCTGAACGAACCCGAAGGCCCCTTTCGCGCCAGCCAGGAACTGCCCTTCACGCCAGGCGGCCGAAATGCCGACATCCTGCGTGATGCCCAAAAATTTGGCCTGCTCAACTGGGATAACGAAAGTGAAGTCATCTTTTCCCACCCCGATGCCGCGCGTTACTTCCGAGGCGGCTGGTTGGAAGAATACGTCTGGCTCAAACTGCGCAGCCTCAAACCGTCCGATTACGCTATCAACCTCCGGGTAGAAACCGTTGGCGCCAAGACCGACAATGAATTTGACGCCGCCATCATTCACCGTAACCGCCTATTGCTGGTCGAATGCAAAACCAAGCGGTTTGGACGAGATGCCAGCAAAGATTCCGACCACATCTACAAGCTCGCACAACTTTCCCGTCAAGTCGGCGGCATCATGGGCCGAGGACTGTTGCTCTCCGCCCGACCCATTGATGACGAAATGAAAAACCGCGCCAAAGATAACCAGATCGACGTTCTCGCCGCCGAAGATGTCAAAAAACTGGTCGAATATCTCAAAACCTGGATGAGCCAACAACACCCAACAACACGCAACAACACCCAATAACACGGCCTACTTGCATGCTCCCCAACCCATTCCCCGTTGCCCGCTATCGATTCGACTGCTTGGTCGAAACCCCCATCCGTTTGCCGGAATATGCCGGCTCCACTTTGCGTGGCGCATTTGGACATGCACTGAAAAAAACCGCCTGCATGACTCGGCAAAGTGACTGCAAAACCTGTCCTCTGTATCGAAGCTGCCCCTACCCGGCGATCTTCGCGCCACCGCCGCCGGAGACGCACAGCCTGCAGAAATTCAGCGAAATACCCGCCCCGTTCATCGTCGAACCGCCTGCCTGGGGAGAAAAGCATTACGGCAAGGAAGACATCTTTAGCTTCGAATTCATCCTCATCGGCCGCGCACTTAGCCAACTACCGCTCATCGTCTACGCCTGGCAGCGCGCATTAGCGACCGGCATCGCAAAAGGAGACGGCACCGCAAAATTATTGTGTGTCAGCTTGATCGAAGAACATTCGGAAACAACCATCTACCGGCAAGAAGAAGGCCAGATCAAAACGCACACAGCCGAACTCATCAACGCGCGCAGCGAAGCCCAGCAAGCGGTCTCGCAACAAATCAGCCTGCACATCGAAACCCCGCTGCGCATCCAACAAAACGGCCGTCCAAAACATCCAGAAGAGCTCACCGGACGTGACCTGTTGATTACTCTGCTGCGACGAATCGCACTTATCAGCGAATTCCATGTCGGCAAAAAACTGGAAATCGATTTTATGGAACTGGGTGAAGCGGCCAATCAACTCAAATCAACAAAGCAACTCGCCTGGCAAGACTGGACCCGCTACTCAAATCGACAGAAACAGGAAATGACCCTGGGTGGCGTGATGGGCGATTGGCAGCTCGAAGGAGAACTGCAGCCATTCCTCTCAATACTGAAACTCGGCCAGTGGCTGCATATTGGGAAAAATGCCAGCTTCGGGCTTGGGCGGTACCAACTGAACACTTAACAAATTAAAACGACAAGATCGATGGCGAGAAAACAAAATGGCATGTACGATGCAAAAACATGCCGATTTTTACCGGATCAAAAAGCTTCCTCCTGACATGTATTCAAAAACCCCTAACACCCTCTTTAACAGATTGAATGCAAAGGAAAAAAACGTATGCCAGGATTCAAATGAAGCCCTGATTTCAAAGGGATTAA
>JBBQQT010000197.1:0-5432 GCA_038215555.1 Burkholderiales bacterium
GAGTGGGATCGGACCCACAGGAAACACCGTTTTTATGTCAGGTTCTGAAGTATCAATGAGCTCGCAAACCCCATCGGCTCTGGGTCTCGGAATCACGGACGCGCGAACCTTGCATAATCGTTGAGCTTGGATAATTCCGACCCATCGGAATCGCCCGCAGGGCGCGTTCCAGATGATTGGTGTCGATCGGCACGTCCGGATCAGTCAAATAGACCTCCAGCCCGAATCGCCGCTCACGGGCGTACGCCAAGGCTTTGGTCAGCGGATTGCTCGGCAATAACCCTTGGGCCGCAAACTGCTGATTCACCCAGGCAAAGAACTGTTCGACCTTCGGTTTGGCATGCATCAGGCGGTAGTCAAGTTTCTTCGCTGACGCCAATTTCTGATTTCGGATCTGTTCTTCTACCACGTACAAGCCGCCGATCAAGTCGAGGCCTTGTGCCGCCACCACGGGATCGGCCGCTTGCGCCTCAAAGAGTTTGCGCCGGGTGTGCGCCCAGCACTGGGCGTGCGTGATCCCGGTCTTGTTCACGTAGTGGGTGTAAGCCCCGTAACCATCGGTGATCAATACCGCCCGCTCGGCAGGGCTGAGCCCCAGCGCTTCTTCAATGTGCTCGGCCCGCCGACTCTCAAAGAAGGGGAAACACACTTCATCGAGTTCGCCATACACCGGCCAAAAATAAGCGGCCTTCAGTTTGCCGGGACCGGCGCGCCCGGCCTTGATCGGGGTTTCGTCCATCGCCTTCACCCGCGAAGCGCGAATCGAGGCCATTTGCGCTTCGTAGACCGGTTCGAGCAAGGCAATCCCTTGCTGACCGATCTGCGTCAGCCACGGCCGACTCACCGTGATCCCCGCATCCGTCAGCCGCTGATGCTGGCGATAGAACGGCAGGTGGTAGGCAAATTTATCTATCAGCAAGCCGGCGACGAAACTGACATCGGCACGACTGCCTTCAATGACGCCGACCGGAGCAGGAGCACAAACAATCGCTTGTGTGACCTTTAGCTTGATAACGGGGCGTTGGTACTTGAGCACCACATAGCTACCGGGCCGCTGTGCCAGTCGGAAGCTATTTTTGTGGCCAATCACTTCAAAATCATCCGGCGCCAGCCCTTCGGTTTCCGGTGCTGCCAATTCGATGACTTCCACGGGGACGCGGGTCTCATCAAAGAAAGGCAGGCTGTCATCGCCGGTATCCGGCTTCTTCAGTGATTTGCGCCGCGAGTGTGCCGCAACCAGCCGTTCGACGGGTGGGGTTGGTGCAGCATCCGGCAACTCGCCCAGACTCATTTGACCATCGTTCGTGGTGACGAGCCGTCGTTCGCTCTTTTGGCCAAAGATTTGCCGCTTGAACCAGTCAATCTGCTGCTTGGCATGGGCCAAGTCGCGACTCAAATTGACCCGGTCACGGCTCAGATCAACGATCTGCTGCGGCTGGTAAGCAGCGGCTTCGTCAAGGCTGAGAATGCCGCTGGCGGTGGTCGAATTCATGCCGCCATTTTACCAGATGCGCGACCCGCCAAGCCTTGCTGGTAGCGCTTTCTGACCACTTTGCCCTCCATTCCTTCAAGCAGAAGTTTCAGTCGGGTCCAGTCCATTTCCTGCGTGGCAATCTTGCGCCAATCACTGAGAAACCGGCCTTCTTCGAGGCGCTTTCCCCACAGGCAAAAGCCAGTGCGATCCCAGTAGAGCACTTTGATCTGAGTGGCCCGCCGATTGATGAAGACAAACAGCCGGCCACTCAGCGGATCCTGAGCGAGCTCGTGCCGGGTCAGGGCATACAGGCCATCGTAGGATTTACGCATATCGACCGGTCGACCGTAGAGGTGCACGCGGATTTGGCCTTCGGGGAAAAACATCAGGATCGGCTCAGGCGCAGAATGAGTCCGTCACCCAGATCAAGGGTGAGCTCAAGGCGGGCCGGGGTCTTCGTGGGCGGCGTGAGTGCGCCGATATCCAGAAAAGCAGTGGCCGGGGCTTGTCCAACCGGTTCGTTACTGGCCAGCAGATTTCGCCAGCGATAAAAGTTCGAGGCACTGATCGATTGCTGGCGACAAAACGCTTTGACGCTCAGACCGCTCTGCTCAAACTCTGTGTGCAGTGAGCGCCATTCGTGTGCGCTCCGCCATATACCTTTGGCTGTCGATTGCTTTCCCATTCCCGATCCCCTGTCCGTGATGTACGGGGAATATTGTCAGCAACTGCTACGGACGCGGGAAGTACGCCGTGGAGTTAACGGTTACGGCTCCAAGCTCTGAGAAGATGGAGCCATGAACAAGTCAAACAAGTTTTCCCCTGAAGTTGGTGAACGTGCTGTTCGGATGGTGCAAGAGCACCGGCATGAATACCCGTCGCATTGGGCGGCGATCGAGTCGATAGCCCCGAAGATTGGATGCGCTACCCAGACACTGCACGAATGGGTGCGTAAACATGAGGTCGATACCGGGACACGTGACGGCGTTACCAGCGAAGAACGAGACCGCATCAAGACACTGGAGCGCGAGGTCAAGGAATTACGCCGAGCCAATGAAATCCTAAAACTGGCCAGTGCGTTTTTTGCCCAGGCGGAGCTCGACCGCCGGTTAAAGTTCTGAAAGGATTCATCGATCAGCATCGCGATACCTACGGGGTCGAGCCGATCTGCAAGGTTTTGCAGGTCGCCCCATCAGGGTATCGACGGCATGCGGCCTGTCAGCGCAATCTGGCATTACGTTGTGCTCGTGCGCAGCGAGATGATGTCTTGATGCCGCAGATCAAGCGGGTTTGGCAAGCCAACATGCAGGTGTACGGTGCCGACAAGGTCTGGCACCAGCTCAACCGTGAAGCGCTTGAAGTGGCCCGCTGCACTGTCGAGCGGCTCATGAAACACTTGGGGTTGGCTGGCGCCAGGCGCGGCAAGATAGTGCGAACTACGATCCCCGACAAGGCGGCGCCCTGTCCGCTGGATCGGGTCAATCGTCAATTCAAGGCAGATCGACCCAACCAGTTGTAGGTGTCGGATTTCACCTATGTTTCCACCTGGCAAGGCTGGTTGTACGTCGCGTTTGTCATCGATGTCTTTGCCCGGCGCATTGTCGGCTGGCGGATTAGCCGTTCCATGCGGACAGATTTTGTGCTCGACGCCATAGAGCAAGCGCTATATGCACGACAGCCAGAACTCTCTGATGCCTTGATACATCACAGCGACCGAGGATCGCAGTATGTTTCCATTCGCTATGTCGCTATACCGAGCGCCTCAGCGAGGCGGGCATAGAACCATCGGTAGGAAGTCGTGGCGACAGTTACGACAACGGTAAGCGATCAATAAACAGCGCACTTTCCCGCTGAGCGATAGTGGTGAAAGATGTGTCCACGTAAAACAAGGTGGACATCTATGACAGCGCAAATTACAGAGTTGAAGCAGCGACTAGTCGTCGGTCGCAAGCAGGATGGCCGTTGCTGCTACGACCCGCAGGCCAAACGTGAATTGATCGAGGCCTGTTTTTTACCCGGTGTTTCGGTGGCGAAACTGGCGCTGGCGCACGGCATCAACGCCAATCTCCTGCGCACCTGGATGACCAAACATCAGCGTCAATCGTTGCCAGGCGTTTTAGTGCGGTCATCAGCAGCAACGCCATCGCCGTTTATCCCGGTGGCGCCGGTCAGCGCCCATCGTTCGCCGATCACGTCCTCGGCACTCGCGGCTCGGCTCCCCAACGGCATCCGGCTGGAATGGTCGGCATTGCCGGCCGATCAACTGGCGCCTATTCTTCGGCTGCTTTCCACCCTGCCATGTTCCGACTCGATTCCCGGCTGAAGGTCTTCCTGCACCGGGAAGCCGTCGATGGCCGCAAGAGCATCAACGGACTCGCGCTGCTCGTTGAACAAGGACTGGGTCTCGATCCGTTTGCCGAGGTCGCCTATGTGTTCAGCAACCGCCGGCGCGACCGGATCAAGATTCTGCTCTGGGATCGAAACGGCTTCTGGCTGCTCATCAAGCGGCTGGAAGCCGATCGCTTCAAATGGCCCAAGGAATCTGATCTCGTCGAGCTGTCGGTCGAGCAACTGCATTGGCTGCTCGATGGCATCAACCTCGCGGCCATGCAACCGCACCCGGCCCGAAATTATCAACGCGTAGGGTGAACGATTTTTAGCCGGTTCAGTCAAATCGTCATATGCAGAACGTCACCCTGACCGCCGAAGAATTCAACGCGCTGATTGCCGAGCGCGCGGCGGCCGTCAGCGAACGCGAAGCCCTGCGCGGCGAGCTCAAAGTCGTCAAGATCGAGCGTGATCTCCTCCAGGAGAAACTCAACGCCTTCCTGCGCAAACTGTTCGCCGCCAAGAGCGAGGCGCGCGGCAATGGCCAGTCAGAACTCTTCAACGAAGCGGAAGCCTTGGCTTCTGCCGGTGCCCCGGTGACCGAGGAGGTCCCTGTCGAATCCGGTATCGAGATCGCCGGGCATACCCGCCTGAAGCGGGGTCGCAAGCCCCTTGATCCGGCACTGCCCCGCGAGATCGTTCGCCATGAATTGCCGGAAGCCGAACGGATTTGTCCTCATGACGGCAAGACGCTAGTGGAAATCGGCGTCGAAACCAGCGAACAACTGGACATCATTCCGCAACAGGTTCGCGTCATCCAGCACCAGCGCGTCAAATATGCCTGTCCGTGTTGTGACCAGGGGATCAAGGTCACCCCGGTGCCTGCCAGGATCATCCCCAAGGGATTGCTGACCGAAGCAGCTTTGGCCTGGGTGGCGACTTCCAAATACCAGGATTCGCTACCCCTTTACCGGCAAGCAGCACTGCTGGGTCGTTTCGGCGGCAATCTCTCCCGCAACACGCTGGCCGGCAGCATGGTCAAGGTCGGCGAAGCGGTGCAGCCGATCATCAATCTGCTGCGCGATCACTTGCTCGACGCCGAACTGGTGTTCGGCGACGAGACGGTTATCCAGGTACTTAAGGAATCTGGTCGAGCGGCGCAGAGCAAGAGTTATCTGTGGGCCCAGATGAACGGCACCGGGCCGCCGGTACGCTTGTTCGGCTATGCCCCGGGGCGTGGCGGAACCCACGCCGAGCAGCTTTACGCCGGCATCCGGGAAGGCGCGGTGTTGATGTCTGACGGCTACGCGGTCTACAACGGTATCGCGCAATCACATCACCTGATTCACCTGGGGTGCTGGGCGCATGCGCGGCGTTACTTTGTCGAGGCTGAGGCCGTCTTGCCGAAAGCTGTGCGCCGTCCGGATCAGCTGGCGACACAGTTTATTGCTGCGATTGCTCGACTCTATGCCGTGGAGGCGAAGGCCAAGGATAAAACGGTGGCCGAACGGGCTCAATTACGCGAGGCAGCGAGCCGTCCCGTCCTGGCGGAAATCGAGCATCTGCTGGTAACGCATCGGCACAGCGTGACGCCGGGCAGTTTGTTGGGCAAGGCACTGCATTACCTGGA
>JBBQQT010000198.1:0-5294 GCA_038215555.1 Burkholderiales bacterium
GTGCTGGCGCAGATTCGCGCCTAACCCGAAGTCGTCGTGGCGGCGCCCGCCGCCACCGGTTCGGCGCTGGTGGTGCGCGGCGACGCCAGCCGCTCGATTTCACTGATCGGCATGGAGCCGGAGCTGTATTACCGCATCGTACCGATGGATGAAAAGATCGTGCGCGGCAGTTCCCGCCTGACCGGCAGCGACATCCTGATCGGCACCGAACTGGCCACCGAGCTGGGCGTCGGCATCGGCGACAAGCTGCGTGTGAGCAGTGCAACCGGCGCCGCCAATGTGGTCACCAATATCCTGACCATCGCCGGCATCTTCGATCTCGGCAACAAAGGCGCGAATCTGCGCACCACTTTCATGGCGCTGCGTACCGCACAAAGCCTGCTTGGACTGCCCGGCGGCGTCACGGTGCTCGATGTGACGGTGCGCGACATCTATGCCGCCGAAATCATCGCCCAGCGCATCACGGCGCTGACCGGTGTGCAAGCCGATAGCTGGATCAAGACCAACGAACAGTTCTTCACCGCGATCAGCGCGCAAACCACGGCCAACGCTGCGATCCGCTTCTTCGTCGCGCTGTCGGTGGCTTTCGGCATCGCCAGCGTGCTGGTGGTGTCGGTGGTGCAGCGCTCGCGCGAGATTGGCATCCTGCGCGCAATGGGCATTTCGCGTGGCCAGATCCTGCGCGTGTTTCTGCTGCAAGGCGGTCTGCTCGGCCTGGCTGGCGCGCTCACCGGCTCCGGCCTGGGTGCACTGGCTTTGTTCGCCTGGCAGCGCATGGCGCGCAATGCCGATGGCTCGCAGATGTTCCCGTTGAGTTTCGAGTTCTCGCTGTTTGTCGCGGCGCTGTTATTGGCCACGCTGACCGGGCTGCTGGCGGCGTTCGCACCGGCCTTGCGCGCAGCGCGGTTAGACCCGGTAGTGGCGATCCGTGGCTGATTCCGTCAACCCAACCTCCGCGCCGGAGGTGGTGCCGGCGGTGGTGCCTGTGGTGCAACTGACCGATGTGCACAAGACCTACAACCTCGGCTTGCCGAATGAAACCGAGGTGCTGCACGGCATCGATCTGACCTTGCTGCGCGGCGAGTTCTGCGCGGTGATGGGCCCGTCGGGTTCAGGCAAGAGCACGTTGCTCAACATCGTTGGCCTGCTCGACCGCCCCACCCAAGGCACATTGTCGATATCAGGCGAGGAAACCACCGCGCTCGACGACCGCGCGCTGACCCGCTTGCGCGGTCACAGCATCGGCTTCGTGTTCCAGTATCACCATCTGATCAGCGCCTTCACCGCGCTGGAGAACGTGATGATGCCGTTGTTAGGCAACGCCGGTTTTCCCAACCCAGAGATGGCCGCGCGTGCCGCCGAATTGATCGAAAGCGTCGGCCTCACGCCCTGGCGCGACCAGTTGGCCAGCCGGCTCTCCGGCGGCCAGCAACAGCGCGTCGCGGTGGCTCGTGCCTTGGCGATGAACCCGGCTCTGCTGCTGGCCGACGAACCCACCGGCAACCTCGACACCCAAAGCGCCGATGCGGTGTTCGACCTGCTGCGCCGGGTCAATCGCGAGCAGGGCGCCAGCGTGTTGTTTGTCACCCACAACCCGTTGCTGGCGAAACGTTGCGACAAGATCATCGAGGTGGTGGACGGGGCGATGGTCCACCACGCAGGGCCGAAGAACTGACATCGGCGGGTCAGTTTCGTCACAGCCCGGCCACGAATCGGCCACAATTACGCATGCCTTCCGTTACCGCTACGCCTCCTGAAAGTTCTCGTTCCTTGTCGACACTGAAAGGCCTGTGGCCCTTTCTGCAGCCGTATCGGGCGCGACTCATGCTGGCCTTCGTTCTGCTCTGCCTGGGTTCCGCAACCATCCTGCTGGTGCCGCTGGCGTTTCGTGACCTGATCGACTTCGGCTTCGGCAATCGCGCACAGGCCACCGGCGGCCTGCTCGGCGCTTTGAGCCTGAATGGGCATTTCATAGCCCTGTTCGGGTTGGCAGCCTTATGGGCACTGGCGGTTTCGGCGCGTTTTTACACCGTGTCGTGGGTCGGTGAGCGGGCGACGGCGGATCTGCGCAGCGCCGTTTATGCGCGGGTGTTGGCGCAGTCGCCGCAATTCTTCGAAACCTTGCAGACCGGGGAAGTGCTGTCGCGGCTGACCGGCGACACCACGCTGATCCAGACCGTGGTGGGCAGTTCCATTTCCATGGGCTTGCGCAGCCTGTTCCAGTTTATCGGCGGCATGGTCATGCTGGCCGTCACCAGCCTTTATCTGTTTTCGCTCAACCTGGGCCTGATGGCCTTGCTGACGCTGCCCATCCTCGCCATTGGTCGCAAGGTCAAAAGGCTTTCGCGGGAATCGCAGGACCGCATCGCGGATGCCTCGGCCCTGGCCGGCGAAATTCTCAATGCCATGCCGACAGTGCAGGCCTATACCCAGGAACAGCACGAAGCCCGGCGCTTCGCCGCGCGCACGGAAACCAGTTTTGTCACCGCAATCCGGCGCACGCGGGTGCGTGCCGGCCTCACGGCGCTGATCATCACCGCGGTCATGGGCACCATCATCTTCGTGCTCTGGATTGGCGCCCATCAGGTGGCTGACGGTGTCATGACCGGCGGCGAACTCGCCTCCTTCGTCCTTTATGCCGCGCTGGTGGCCGGCGGCGTAGGCACCATGGCGGAAGTGTGGGGCGATGTCATGCGCGCCGCCGGGGCGACCGAGCGGCTGCTCGATCTGCTGCACGCCGAATCGGCCATCCACGAAGCGCCCGCGCCGGCAACGCCGGTGCTGCCCGCCCAGGCAGCAATCCGCTTCGACCATGTCACCTTCCGCTATCCCGCCCGCCCGCAAACCAACGCCCTCGGCGATATCTGCCTGGACATTGCGCCGGGCGAGAGCGTCGCCCTGGTCGGGCCATCCGGCGCCGGCAAGACCAGCCTGTTCCAGCTTCTGCTGCGCTACTACGAAGTCACCGAGGGCAGCATTTTGTTGAATGGTCAGGACATCCGCCAATTGAGCCTGCACGACCTGCGTCACGGCATCGCCATCGTGCCGCAAGACCCGGTGATCTTTTCCGCCAACACGATCGAGAACATCCGCTATGGCCGCGCCACGGCGAGCGACGAGGAAGTGATGCACGCCGCCCGGGCTGCCCTGGTGGACGAGTTCATCGAGCGCTTGCCCGAGGGCTACCAGACTTTCCTCGGCGAACGCGGCACCCGCTTGTCCGGCGGCCAGCGCCAGCGTATCGCCATCGCGCGCGCCATCCTGAAAGGTGCGCCGCTGCTGCTGCTCGACGAAGCCACCAGCGCCCTGGATGCGGAATCGGAAGTCCTGGTGCAGCAAGGACTGCACGCCGCCATGCAGGGACGCACCACGCTGGTCATCGCGCACCGCCTGGCCACGGTGCAGAAGGTCGACCGCATCGTCGTGCTGGATCAGGGCCGCATCGTCGAAACCGGCACCCCGGCGGACCTGCGCCATCAAGGTGGCCTCTACGCGCGGCTGGCAGCGCTGCAACTGGAGCGTTGACTGCGGGATGGAGGGAACTGACGTCGCTGGGACGATCAGCGAGGGACGCTGGGAAAATGGCCGACCTACCCCCCAGGCGCGGTGAATTCCCGCAATCGGCCAGCGGCGGAAGAAGGGGTGGCGAACGGTACAAAACCGCAGCTCGGACATTCTGGACATTTGCACTTACCAAATTGCCGACTGGTGCGGCGCCTTGCCTCACGACCGCCTTCGGTTTGAACTGTCAAGGATTCCTTGACAGTTGCCGCCGGGTCCAGCTCCCCGTCCTCAAACAGATTCTTCAAATGCAGGGAGATGTTCTGCTTGGTGGCATCGAAAAGGTCCGCCATTTCCAACTGCGTGAGCCAGACGGTCTGTTCGTCCGCACGAAGCTGGATGCGGCTCTTACCGTCTTCAGTGGTGTAGAGGATAAGGTTGGTCATGTTGTCGCGGGGAATGTGATGGCGAGCGCAGGTGAATGCAGAACAAAGTTGTATTTACTCTTGATCTTGGTGAAGACGCTTTCGAACAGTTTCTTGCTGTCCGGTGTGAGTTCATCGCCTTCGAAGTAATAGACCTTCTTGTGGGAAAGCGTGTTGATAATATTGGCCGCTTCGTTGGCATCAGTGATGCCGATTTGCTCAAGCACGTAGCGGAATTGACTTACGCCCAAGAAGGAGGCGACGTTTTCAAGCACTTGCCGAAGCAGTGCGAAGTGAAAAGACTTCACTCCGTTGCTCGCGTAGGCCTGCTCCAACGTCTGCAGTAGCCGCAAGTGATACAGGAAAACGTCGTTGTTGCAGTTCTCCAGAGCCAAGTCGCCATCCTTGGCGCTCAACATGCAAACCCTCGCATGCTTTTTGAACTTATCAGCCTTCTCCCCTTTTTTTAACCAATCCGCCAGGATGGAAAAGAGCCCAAGGTGGTGGGTCGTGATGATGACCTTTCGTTTCTCAAAATGCTCTTCGATTAAGTCGAAGAGAGTGGATGCGGTAATGAAAATGTTGTGGTCATCCAAACTCGAAACCGGGTCATCGATAAAGAAGTGCGACGACTGCTTATCTGCCCAGCCCTCGACCTCGAAGAGCGCGAGAAAGAAGCACCAAACAAATACCCTCTCTTCGCCCCGCGAAATTTTGATGGGGACTTTCGAGATGTCGTTTGGATCGTCTGCCGCAGCTTTCTCGTAGAAGAAAAGCACGGCTTTGATACCATCTTCGGGATTCTCGTGGGGGATAAACTCAAACCGATAGCTCGGCCGATACCTGTTCAGCTTTTCCCGGATGTCGTCCTCGGAAAGAGAACTGTGAAATAGATTCAAACTACTCTTCCGAATGTCCAATCGGACGGTTGACTCGTCGTTCTCTGTGTCGTTCTGCCAAACAAAAAGGTCTTCGCTGTATGCGTTGTAGTAGACCCCGGTGTGAGAGCCATCTTCACCCTTCGTCGCGTCTTTGTATGCTACGGAAAGTCTCGTTTTGCCTGTAGCGTTGAACGCATACATCAGAACGATCCGTTCTTTCGCGTCGCGGATCTCTTTTGCGAGGTCGATATGGCTCATGCTTCAACTTCCTCTGGTGATGGGAAAAGCTGCTGCATCAGCCCTTTCTTGTGGGTTTTGAGGGCTTCGAGCTTGGCACTTTGAGCGAAAATGAGGTCGTTGAGGGTAATGAGGCAGTCGGCGATGCGTTGTTGTTCTGGCAGCCGTGGGAATCGGATATTGAATTTCAAAAATGCAGCAAAATGAACACGCCTTTTTTCAATCAGGGAGCCGATTGCCCTGTCGTCAT
>JBBQQT010000199.1:0-5289 GCA_038215555.1 Burkholderiales bacterium
ACCCATGCAGCTTTCCACCGATTTTCGGCCCACCCGTGACCCCATTCAGAGCAATGACCCCATGACTTCGGAAACGCCGATGGCGGCAACTTATCCCGACCACAAGATCATCCGCCGCAACGGCGCTGTGGTTGCCTTCGAGCCGAACAAAATCGCCATTGCGCTGACCAAGGCGTTCATCGCCGTCAACGGTGGCCAGGCCGCCGCCAGCGCACGCATTCGGGACGTGGTGGAACACCTGACCGGCAATGTCGTCAGTGCATTGATTCGCCGACAGCCCAACGGCGGCACTTTCCATATCGAGGACATCCAGGATCAGGTCGAACTGGCGCTGATGCGTTCCGGCGAACATGAAGTTGCGCGCGCCTATGTGCTGTATCGCGAAAAGCGCAACGACGAACGCGCCAAGCAAAAACAGCAACAAGTGGCCGAGGGTTTGCAAGATCGTGCCCTGTTCTGCCTGGAAAATGGCGAACGGCGCCTGCTCGATCTGGGCCATCTGACCGAAGTCATCACCGTCGCCTGCGAAGGCCTGCACGAAACCCACCCGCAGGCCATCCTGCAAGCCACGCTGCGCGACATCTACGACGGCGTGCCGATGGACGAAGTGCGCCGTTCGCTGATTCTGTCGGCGCGTTCGCTGATCGAAAAAGACCCGGAATACAACTACGTCACCTCGCGTCTGCTGATGCACTCCATCCGCCGCGAAGTGCTGGGCGAGGAAGTCGGCCAGCATGAGATGAACGCGCGCTACGCCGACTATTTCCAGAACTACATCACCCAGGGCATCGAAGCCGAACTGCTGGACGAGCGGCTGCGCCAGTTCGACCTGCCGCGCTTGGCCGCCGCGCTCGATGCCGACCGCGATCTGCAATTCCAGTATCTCGGTCTGCAAACCCTGTACGACCGCTATTTCCTGCACATCGACGAGCGCCGCATCGAACTGCCGCAAGCCTTCTTCATGCGCGTGGCGATGGGCCTGAGCCTCAACGAAATCGACCGCGAAGCGCGCGCGCTGGAGTTCTACCAGGTGCTGTCGAAGTTTGACTACATGAGCAGCACGCCGACCCTGTTCAACGCCGGCACCCGCCATTCGCAACTCTCAAGCTGCTACCTGACCACCATCCCCGACGACCTCGACGGCATCTATCAGGGCATCAAGGAAAACGCGCTGTTGCAGAAATACGCCGGCGGCATCGGCAACGACTGGACCCGCGTGCGTTCGCTTGGCGCCTACATCAAGGGCACCAACGGCAAATCACAGGGCGTCGTGCCGTTCCTGAAAGTGGCCAACGACACCGCCGTGGCGGTCAACCAGGGCGGCAAGCGCAAGGGCGCGGTGTGCGCGTTCCTGGAAACCTGGCACATGGACATCGAGGAATTCCTCGAACTGCGCAAGAACACCGGCGACGACCGCCGCCGCACGCACGACATGAACACCTCCAACTGGGTGCCGGATCTGTTCATGAAACGGGTTATGGCAAACCCCGCAATGGAAAACGCCGAATGGACGCTGTTCAGCCCGTCCGACGTGCCCGACCTGCACGACCTGTTCGGCCAGGCGTTTGAAGCCGCCTATACCCGCTACGAAGAAAAAGCCGCGCGCGGCGAGATCAAGGTATTCAAGAAAGTCGCCGCAGTCGGCCTGTGGCGCAAGATGATTTCCATGCTGTTCGAAACCGGCCATCCCTGGATCACCTTCAAGGATGCCTGCAACGTGCGCTACACCAACCAGCACGTCGGCGTCGTGCACAGCTCCAACCTGTGTACAGAAATCACGCTGCACACCAACGACAACGAAATCGCCGTGTGCAACCTGGGCTCGGTCAACCTCGCCAACCATATAAAAGAGGGCGGCCTCGACCACGCCAAACTGAAGCAGACCATCCGCACCGCCATGCGCATGCTCGACAACGTCATCGACATCAACTTCTACAACGTCGGCAAGGCGCGCAATTCCAACCTCAAGCACCGCCCGGTCGGCCTCGGCACGATGGCCTTCCAGGACGCGCTGCATCTGATGCGCATCCCCTACGCCAGCGTCGAAGCCGTCGAATTCGCCGACCTCACGCAGGAAGCCGTCGCCTATTACGCCTACTCCGCTTCCGCCGATCTGGCTGAAGAGCGCGGCCGCTACAGCACCTTCGACGGCTCGTTGTGGAGCCAGGGCATCCTGCCGCAAGATTCGCTGAAGCTGCTGGCCACCGAGCGCGGCGGTTATCTGGAGGCCGACCTGTCCGAAACGCTGGACTGGAACACCCTGCGTAGCCGCATCATGACGGTCGGCATGCGCAACTCTAACTGCCTCGCCATCGCGCCCACCGCCACCATCGCCAACATCGTCGGCGTGTCGGCCAGCATCGAACCCACCTACCAGAACCTGTTCGTCAAATCCAACCTGTCCGGCGAATTCACGGTCGTCAACCAGTACCTGGTGCGCGACCTGAAGGCGCTCAACCTGTGGGACGAAGTCATGGTCGGCGACATCAAATACTTCGACGGCAGCCTGGCCAAGATCGACCGCATCCCGGCCGACCTGCGCCAGCTCTACGCCACCGCCTTCGAAGTCGACCCGGTCTGGCTGATTGAAGCCGGCGCGCGCCGCCAGAAGTGGATCGACCAGGCGCAAAGCCTCAACCTCTACTTCCACGGCGCCTCCGGCAAGAAGCTCGACGAAACCTACAAACTCGCCTGGAAACGCGGCCTGAAAACCACTTACTACCTGCGCTCGATGGGTGCCACCGCCGCCGAGAAATCCACCGGCAAGGGCGGCGAACTGAACGCGGTTTCGGCACACGGCGCTGGCGGGGTAAATGCGGGCGGTTATGTGGCCTCGCCCAACCTGCCGGAACCGGAAATCGTCGGCAAAGCCTGCACGATGCGGCCGGGCGATGCGGGGTTCGAGGAATGCGAGGCGTGTCAGTAAGTCATGAAGGAGATTTCCGTCACCCCGCCCCGGATTACCCAACTCCGGGGTGACGGCCAAGCCGGGGTCCAGGCTCTTCGATCCACTGGATTCCGGCCTTCGCCGGAAAGACGGCCAGCATACGTAGCCTGGATGTAGCGCAGCGGAATCCGGGTTCGGTGTTGAAACCCGAATTCCGATACTCTGCATCCAGGCTAAAAGCTGCGAAAATTTAGCAGGAGGACACCCACTGATGACGCTGCGCGATCCCAACCGCAAACCCACCCAGACGAACTGCTGCGCGAAGATGTCCTGCCCGCCCTCGGCCTCACCCAGACCGAACTGGCCCAGCGCCTCGCCGTAAGCCGCCTGACCATTTCTGAACTGATCCACGAAAAACGCGCCCTCTCTGCCGACTTGGCCATTCGAGTCGCAAAACTCACCGGCACCACGCCGGAAAGCTGGCTGCGCATGCAGGAAGCCTTGGACCTGTGGCAGTTGGCCCGAGAAAAAGGCGATAGCTACGCGCGAATTGAATGTATCGCGGCATGACGATGAAAACGCCCGACCACGTCACCCGAAGAGAAGCCTGCCACTCGACGCCGGCAACGGAAGACGACGCGCCACGCGTCTTTGTCCAAGGAATGGAGATCGAAATACCCGCCAGCAAAACACCAGCGGAATCCCGAATGGAATGGCGGCGCGAGTTCGTCGCATCCGCGTTAAAGGCAAGGGAAGAAGTTGAACAATTTGGCCTGGTCTACGAAGCTGATGAAGTGTTCAGTTACTTTCGCGCCAAGTTGGAAGGCCGCCCGGCGCAACATCCGAAACTGGTCAAGCTTTGACGCATACCATGCGCATCGTCGGCAACCTCAAATGGCAGGAATTCGCCGCAACGCCGCAAGAAGCATTGGAACGGGGGCGCATCTGGATGCCATGACCCGTTTGCCCGGTGGACCGGACTTCCAACCGCGCGGCGACGAACCCTTGTTTGGGGCAGTCCCCATGGAAATGATGGATCTGGTTTTACATCCGGCCATGCAAATGCTGACGGTGAACCTGGCCAGTCCTTATGTGCCGGTGGCATTGGTGAAATGAGGGAATTGATTGCGAGCCTGGCCCATTTATTCGTGGCCCATTTATTCGCAAACAAAGTGTGCTTAAATTTTTCCGGATGGGTTTCAACCCGATAGGTTGGAAAAAAGTCCGACCTGCAGGTTAAAAGCGTATGAATGACGCCTGAAACCCACCCAAACTCTGGGCGCTGCATTTTTTGACATGCTCGCCATAAACGTTAGCAACAGGAGATAGCAAGATGAAAAGTAAGACCGAAGGCACTACCACCAAGACACCAGTGGATGTCGCCAGTGTAAAAAAAACCAAAAAGGCAGCGCCAGTAAAAGCCGCTACTGTCAAAGAAGCTACTGTCAAAAAAGCGGCGCCAGCGAAAGCAGTGGCTGAAAAAGTAGTCACAACAAAAACCGCTCCTGAAAAAGCCATAGCGGCTGCAACTACCGCGGCTAGCAAAACCGAGGCCAAGAAAACCGTGCCAAGCAAAATGAAGGCCGAATCCACACGACCCGTGGCTAAAAAAGCAGCGCCCACTAAAACCGCGGAAAAAATAATCGCGCCGGAAAAACCGGTAGCGGCCAAGAGCAAAACTATTGAGCCTGAGTCAAGCAAAACGGCGCCCGAGAAAGCCAAAGCCAAAGCCAAACCGAAAGCGCCAGCCCAGGGAAAAATCAAGGTCGTAGAGACCGAAACCGTGATCGCGGCAACGGTGGCAGCGCAATCCAGCATCACGCTCAGCGACGAAGAATTCCATCAATTGGTTGAAAAAGAAGCCTACTACCTTGCAGAGAAACGCAATTTTGCCGTGGGCTTTGAAAAAGAAGACTGGCACTTAGCTGAAGAAGTCGTCAGACGGATGCTCGCATCCGGAAGATGAAGTACGTCAAAAATAATTAAAGGAGCCAGGCTCGAATTAAAACCAATGCAGGTGAAGTGCAGGTGCTGCTCGTTGTGCACACCTCCCGCCGCTGGCCGAGACAAAGAACGAACTAGAAAAACTGAAATGATGGGAAATAATGTGCCCGGCCCCTTTAATAATGCTATTCACCGCCACACTGAGCCTATTAGTGCCGCAATCTGCAATAGCGGGGGCGAACAAAATCGCAGTAGGCGCTGGCACATCTACTTGTGGCGAATATCTAAGGACACGCCGTGAGGACAATTACCATCTCCCTGAATCCGCAAGTTCACTGGTCAGAACTTTCCCTGCCCCGAGAAATGGTCGATTTTTTGCGGCACCGCCCCCTGGTTGCACCGAAACAGCGGCAACAGCATGGCTATAGCCGCTGAAATCATGCCGTCCCGCCCACCAA
>JBBQQT010000200.1:0-5255 GCA_038215555.1 Burkholderiales bacterium
GACAACATGCTGATCTGCATCGCCCTCGACGACGCCTATTACCTTGGTGTGCTTTCCAGTCGCGTCCACGTCGTCTGGGCATTGGCCCAGGGTGGCACGCTGGAAGATCGTCCGCGCTACAACAAATCCCGCTGCTTCGAAACCTTCCCCTTCCCCGTCACGACTCCGGAACAACAAGCCCGCATCCGCGACCTTGCCGAACAACTCGACGCCCAGCGCAAGAAGGTCCTCGCCGAACACACCGACCTCACGCTGACCGGCCTCTACAACGTGCTGGAAAAAATCCGCGCCGGTGTCAAACGCAATGCCAAGGACCAGACCATTTACGAAAAAGGCCTCGTCGCCGTACTCAAGTCCTACCACGACGACCTCAACGCCGCCGTGCTGCAAGCCTACGGCTGGGACGACCTGTTCCCCTCCCCCCTGGCGGGGGAGGGGCCGGGGGAGAGGGGGGACGCGCTGCTCGAACGCCTGGTCGCGCTCAACAGCCAACGCGCCGCCGAGGAAGCCGCCGGCCAGGTCCGCTGGCTGCGTCCGGACTTCCAGAACCCCAACCAGTCCGCCACCCCCGCCGTGACCGGCCCGCTGGCCGATGCATCAGCGCAAACCCTAATCAGCCTCGACGCAGAACCCGCGCAAAACCCGGCCACCCAAACCACCCCAAAAACCGCCGCTCCAGCCTGGCCTACCAGCCTGCCCGAACAAATGGCCGCCCTCGCCCAGACCCTGAACGAAACCCCGCAAACCGAAAGCCACCTCGCCACCCGCTTCAGCGGCAAAGGCAAATGGAAAACCCGTCTCCCCGACCTCCTCGCCACCCTCGCCGCCCTCGGCCGCGCCCGCCAACTCGCAGATGGATCATGGGTTGGTGAGTGAAGGCAGGACCGTAGCCCCTGGATTCCGCTACGCTGCATGCAGTGGCGAAGGGTTGGGCTGACGAAGGAAACCCAACACCCCGCTGACGTCGCCGATGTTGGGCTTCGTTCCTCAGCCCATCTACGCGCTGCTGATTGAAAACTGGGCAAACTAAAGCAGCCGCTTAAAACAGCAGCTTAAAGCAGCCGCTATTTTCGGCCGACCGCCCTTTTCAGCGCATCCGCCAGTGCGCCGCCACTGATCGGTTCAGTGGGTTTGCTTTGGTTGGGTCGCACCCGCTGGCCAGGAACTGAAGTGGTCTTGGCCGGGAGCGCGTCGCTCATGCGCATGGTCAGCGCCACGCGTTTGCGCGCGACATCGACTTCCAGCACCTTGACCTTGACGATGTCACCGGCCTTGACCACTTCGCGCGGGTCTTTGACGAACTTGTCGGAGAGCGCGGAGATGTGCACCAAGCCGTCCTGATGCACACCGATGTCGATGAAAGCGCCGAAGTTGGTGACGTTGGTGACCACGCCTTCGAGTTGCATGCCGGGCTGCAGGTCTTTCAGGTCGTTGACGCCGTCCTGGAAGGTGGCAGTTTTGAACGCTGGACGCGGGTCGCGGCCGGGTTTTTCCAGTTCTTTCAAAATATCGCGCACGGTCGGCAGGCCGAAGCGGTCATCGACGTATTTGCCGGCGTCGAGGCGCTTCAAAACATCGCTGTTGCCAATGACGCTTTTCATGTCCAGCTTCAGGTCAGCCAGGATGCGTTCAACCACCGGATAGGCTTCCGGATGTACAGAAGAAACATCGAGCGGGTTGTTGCCGCCCGGCACGCGCAGAAAGCCGGCCGCCAGTTCGTAGGTTTTCGGTCCCAGGCGCGGCACTTTCTTCAACGCATCGCGGTTGGCAAAAGGACCGTTGGCATCACGATGCGCAACGATCTGGTTGGCGAGTGTGGTGTTGAGGCCGGACACGCGGGTCAGCAACGCGGCGGAAGCAGTATTGACATCGACGCCGACGGCGTTGACGCAATCCTCCACCACCGCTTCCAGCGCCTGGCCGAGCTTGGACTGGCCAAGATCGTGCTGATACTGGCCGACGCCGATGGCTTTCGGTTCGATCTTGACCAGTTCAGCCAGCGGGTCTTGCAAGCGGCGGGCGATCGACACCGCGCCACGCAGGGTGACGTCCATGTCGGGGAATTCGCGCGCGGCCAGCTCGGAGGCGGAATACACCGATGCGCCGGCTTCGCTGACGGTGACCTTGGTCAGACCCAGTTCAGGTTGCAGCCGCGAGAGTTGGGAAATCAAATCGGCGGCCAGTTTATCGGTCTCCCGGCTGGCGGTGCCGTTGCCAATGCTGATCAATTCCGCGCGGTGTTTGCTGGCAAGTTTTGCCAACGTGGCCAACGAACCATTCCAATCGTTGCGCGGCTCATGCGGGTAGATCACAGCGGTATCCAGCACCTTGCCGGTGCGGTCGACCACAGCGACTTTGACGCCGGTGCGGATACCCGGATCCAGCCCGATCACCGCCTTCGGCCCGGCGGGTGCGGCCAGCAACAGGTCTTTCAGATTGCTGGCAAAAACCCGGATGGCTTCGGTTTCGGCGCGCTCGAACAGCGCATTCATCAAATCCAGCTCCAAATGCAGCGACAGCTTCACTTTCCACGCCCAACGCACGCTATCGAGCAGCCATTTATCGCCCGGTCGACCTTGGTCGCGCAGATTGAAATGCGCCGCGATATGGCCCTCGCACGGGCTGCTGGCGGGGTTGGAAGCAGACCCCGGCAACTCCTCCGGCAACTTGATCGCCACCGACAAGATGCCTTCGTTGCGGCCACGAAACAGTGCCAGCGCACGATGCGATGGCATTGCCTGCCAGGGTTCGTCGAACTCGAACCAGTCACGAAATTTCTGGCCTTCGGCTTCTTTGCCTTCGATCAGGCGTGAAACGACGCGACCGTTGGCCTGTAAATAACCACGCAGACGTTCGATCAATGCGGCGTCTTCGGAGAACTGTTCCATCAGAATCTGCCGCGCGCCATCGAGCGCAGCCTTGGTGTCGGCGATGCCCAGATCCGGGTTGAGGAATGCAGCCGCTTCAACTTCCGGCGTCAACATCGGATCAGCCAGCAACTTTTCGGCCAGCGGACCCAGGCCGGCCTCGCGCGCAATCTGCGCCTTGGTGCGGCGCTTCTGCTTGTAGGGCAGGTATAGGTCTTCCAGGCGCTGCTTGGTTTCGGCGGCGGCAATATCGGCCTGCAATGTCGGCGTCAGTTTTCCCTGCTCGCTGATACTGGCGATCACCGCCGCGCGGCGATCTTCCAGTTCGCGCAAATAGCCCAACCGTTCTTCCAGATGCCGCAAATGAGTGTCGTCAAGACCGCCGGTGGCTTCCTTGCGGTAACGTGCGACAAATGGCACGGTAGCGCCATCATCCAGCAGCGCCACAGCGGCGGCGACCTGGTTGGGATGGACATTGAGTTCCTGGGCAATACGGTTTTCGATCGGGTTGAACATAACGGAATCAGTGTTGGTCACAGTGTCGGTCATACAAACAGCAAAGGGGCGCGAGGATGGGCCAAGCCATCGCGTCGGACAAGGCTTGACAAAGCGATAGATGCATTGCTGTCAGGAAAGCGGTTTATGCTGGAAAATCAAATTGAAATGCAGGAAGACGATTGCCGCGCGCCAGGCGCGGCAACCTGCCAGGAGATGAATTGATGTCTGAAACAGCACTGCTTGATAGTTGTCGCGACAAGATCGCCACCAGGCTATCAAACGACCTTGTGCAAACGTTGACCCGGGTCGTCGCCGAACTGACTGAACTGGTCAGCAAGATGCCGTCGCAAGAAATGTACATCCTCTACATGGACAGCATGGAACTGGCGCGCGACAAAAGCGCCGCCATTGCCGCATCGTTCAAAAAACAGCTTTTCAACCGTTTCAATGAAGAAAAGCGACGTCAGCTCAATGGTTCGCCAAATCGAGAGCAGTCCAATCTCGATCTTTCCAGCCTCAGCCTGGTTGAACCGGATGACCTTGAGCAGTCGCTCGCGGCAAATACCATCGCCAACGCCATCGCCAATTCCTGCGGCGAGGAATTGTTCGGTTTGGGCAAGCGCATCGGCGTGTTGCTCAACCAGGCGGACCTGAAGACCGAACAGATTCCGCTTGGGCCAGATGTGATCGGCACCGCGTTGCTGGATGCTTTGAAGGATCAGGACACCAGCGTCAAGATCAAATTGTTGCTGGTTTCCCGCATCAACAAGCACTTCCCGGCCCGGGTACGCGATGCCTACCAGGAAATCAACCGCTATCTGGTCGAGCACAACATCCTGCCGACGATCCGCGCGAGCATGGCCCGCGCCCCGTCTGCGCAGGCTGCCGCATCGCTTGCCGGCGCGACCACGCCCGCTGCCGTCGCCGCCAATTTGGCCACTGGCGCGCCTCCCGGCGGCGGTGGCACGGACATGTTCGCCATGCTGCAGCAGTTGATGTTCGGCCGCTCCGGCGCCGGCATGGCATTTCCCGGCATGCCCGGCTATGCGCAACTGCAACCGATGGGGGGAGGCCAGGACAGTGGTCAGGTGATTGACACCACTACCGGCCAGGCGGTCGGACAAACAATCAATCCTGCGGTGTTGCAGGCGCTTACCCAGCTTCAGCATGGCCGCATGGAAGGCCTCGGCATGGCCAACTTGAATGCCGATCTGATCGCGGATGGTCACATCAACGTGTTGCGCGAACTGAAGAAATCGCAAGCGGCCGGCATGATGGGCCAGATGGAAACCATGACCCTGGATATCGTCGTGCTGGTGTTCGACTACATCCTCGGCGACAACCGCATTCCGGATGCGATGAAAGCGCTGATCGGCCGCCTGCAGATCCCGGTGCTGAAGGTCACCATGCTGGATAAATCCTTCTTTTCGCAAAAGACGCATCCGGCCCGGCAATTGCTCGATCTGCTGGCTGACGCCGCGCTTGGCTGGGATCCGATTGAAGGCCACGACAGCCGCCTGTACCGGGAAATTGAACAGATCGTGCAGCGCATTCTCAGCCAATACGAAGATGGGCTGGATGTCTTCATTCAGGCGCTACGCGATTTCCAGGCCTACCTGGCGGAAGAGAAGCAGACCAGCGATCAACTCACCAGCCGCAGCGCCCAGTTCCTGCGCAACCGGGAACAATTCGAGATCGCGCGGATAGTTGCGCACGATACGGTCATGGCCTGCATGCTCGACCATCCGATGCCCATCGCGATCCGCGACTTTCTGATCAATCACTGGGAAAAGCGGCTTGCCGAACTGCATGCCGCCAAAGGAGAAAGCAGCCCTGACTGGCAGGAAAGTGTCGATACGGTGAATGACCTGCTGTGGAGCCTGACGCCAA
>JBBQQT010000201.1:0-5177 GCA_038215555.1 Burkholderiales bacterium
GATGGCGCGGTGCTCGCAGATGGCGCAGCGGCCTTCGACCGGGCGAATCGTCTGCTTCAGGCCCGCCATCAGCGGGTCGGAGGTGTCCCGCCAGATTTCCGAAAAAGACCGCTCGCGCACGTTGCCCAGCGGGTAATCCCACCACATGGTGTCGGGGTGGACGCTGCCCAGGTTGTCGATGTTGGCGATGTTGACGCCGGATGAGTTGCCGCCCCAGAGCGCGAGTTTGCGGCGGATGTGTTCGGTTTGTTCGGGATGATGTTGTTGCACCCAGTTCAGCAGATAGACACCGTCCGCATCGTTGTTGCCGGTGACATATTCCCGTGCTTTGCCGCCGCGAACCTGGCGCCAGCAGCGCTCGAAAAGCAGATCGAGCGCGATGCGGGTGGTCTTGAAGTGAGCGTCATCCTTGCGATTCTTGTTGCCGCGTCCAGCGTAGTTCAGGTGCGACAGATAGAACTTGTCGATGCTTTCCGCTTCCATCAGGTCGAGCAGGGCAGGCAGGTCGTGCGCGTTGTCTTGCGTCAGTGTGAAGCGCATGCCGACCTTGGCGCCGGCGTTGCGGCACATCCGGATGCCGTTCAGCGCGGCGTCGAAAGCGCCTTCCTTGCGGCGGAACTTGTCATGTGTTTTTTGCAGACCATCCAGGCTGATGCCGACGTAATCGAAACCGGTAGCTGCAATTTCGGCGACATTGGTGGCATTCACCAAAGTGCCGTTGGTGGACAGGCCAACGTAAAAACCCATCGCCTTGGCGCGCCGGGCGATGTCGAAGATGTCCGGCCGCAGCAGCGGTTCGCCACCGGAAAGAATCAGCACCGGCACCTTGAACGCCTTGAGGTCGTCCATCACGCTGAACACTTCATGGGTCGACAATTCGCCCTTGAAATCCTTGTCGGCGGAGATCGAATAACAATGTTTGCAGGTCAGATTGCAGCGCCGCACCAGGTTCCAGATCACCACTGGGCCGGGCGGGCTGCGCTTGGGACCGAGTGGCGTCGGTTGTGTGATTTCCTGCGCGACTTCCTGCATGAACTGGGTGACGCGGAACATGAATCGGTACTCCAGATAAAGGGTTATTCAGCGAGACGCAAACCGGTCTTCTTCAACATTCGGCTGCTGTAAAGAATGTCGGACTTGCGGCAGGCATCGCCCAGCACTGCGGCGATCTGATCGGCATCCGCCTGTGCCTGTTCGCGGCTCTTCGCATGCACCATGGCGAACAGGTTGTACGGCCAGTGCGGCAGCCGGCGCGGGCGGCGGTAGCAGTGGCTGACGATGGGCTGTTGCCCGATGCGTTCGCCGAGTTCATCGACCTTGTCGTCGGCGACATCCCAGACCGTCATGCCGTTGGCGATATAGCCCAGCGCGTAATGGTTGGGCACTACCCCGATCCGCCGGATGACGCTGGACTCCAGCATCGCCTGCATGCGCGCCATCACCTCTTCGGCGGTCAAGCCGAGTTGTTCCGCAATCGCGTGATACGGCTGCGGGGTCAGCGGCAGGCCGGCTTGAGTTGCGGCAATCAGGCTACGATCGATTTCGTCCATCAGGCTTCCAGCATGAGTTGGATAAAGAACTCGCGTTCTTTGGGAAAGCGATAAACCGGCAAACCGGTCATCGATTCGATGTAATCAAACGCGTCTTCAACCTTCTGCGCGGATTCAGCCGCGCCGACGAACCAGAGATTCAGCGCATGTTCACGCCGGTAGTTATGGGCGATTTCCGGTTGCAGATTGACGAAATCGGCAACCTGTTCGAAATCGCTGGTCGGCACCGCCATCGCCGCCAGCACGTTGATGCCGCCCATGCGGTCGGCGTTGAACAAGGGGCCGAAGCGGGTCAGCACGCCGGCTTTGAGCAACGCATCGATTCGCGCGATCAGACTGGCTTCGTCGATGCCCAGACGGTCTGCGACGACCTGGAATGGCCGTTCGCAGATCGGGAAGCCGCCCTGGAAAGTGTTGATCAGCCGGCGATCCAGTTCATTCAATGTCTGCTCCGGCAAGGCCGCGGCGGGTTGATGCGCTTGCGCATGCAGACACGCGGGAGAGGGCTTCGCCATGCGTGCGCTGCGAATTCTGCTCATGCCGCAACCGCCAGTTCGGTTGCCGAGGCTTTGCCGGCCGTGGACGAATAGCGTGCGCCGCATTGCTTGAAGCGGCGGCGCGAGAACAACGGCTGACAAGCAATGTCCTGCAACTGCAGTGTTTGACGCATGCGGTCGATTTCCGCCAGCACTGCTTGACGATCTTGTCCATGCACCATCGAGAACAGGTTGTAGCGCCAATCCGGCAGTTGGCGCGGACGGCGGTAGCACAGGGTGACGGCGGGCTGGCTGGCGAGCAGGTGGCCGACTTCCGAAACGCTGGCATCGGGAACATCCCAGACCACCATCGCATTGGCGTCGTAGCCGAGTTCGCGATGCCGAACCACAACACCGAAGCGGCGGATGACGCCGAGTTTCAACAAACGCGCCAGGCGAAGCAGGATGGCTTCTTCGTTACTTCCGAGTCGAGTCGCCAGCACCGCGTAAGGCCGCGCTGACAGCGTGATGCCGCCTTCCAGCGCGTCTGCCAGCGCGAAATCGGCTGCTTCCAGCGCCGGCGGCACCGGGCTTTCTTGCCGCCGCCGCAACGGGTCCAGATGCGGACGTCGCGCGCTGGCACCGGCGCGCAGGTCGAAGCCGAGGTCGATATGAAAATCTTCCAGCATCGGCAGATTGAGCACCGAGCTGGCCGCTGCCTGTCCGATTTCGGCGAGCACGTTTTCCACCTGCACACGGCTGGGTGCGGTGGCGACAAACCAGAGGTTGAACGCATGCTCGCGCTCGTAGTTGTGGTTGACCTCGGCATAGCCGTTGATGACCTGCGCCACCGCTTCGATCCGGCTTTCCGGCGCCGATACGGCGGCCAGCGTGCTCCAGCCCAGGGTGTGCGGCCGAAATACGGCGCCGATGCGCGAGACCGTGCCATTGGCGGCAAGCGCTTGCAGGCGCTCGATGACCGCGGTTTCCGCTGTTCCCAGGCGTCGCGCCAGTTCGGCGTAGGGGCGGGTGATCAGAGGAAAGTCGCGCTGCCAGTCGTTGACCAGGCGGAAGTCGATGGGATTCAGATTCATAGCCCGAAGCGATGTGCGCGTGACGAGAAGAAGATGCCGCTGGGTGCTTGCGCGGGAATTTCCGCCAGTTTCTCGAAGCTGCTGGTGTCGTGGATCTGGATGCGGTTTTCATCCCGTACCGAGATCCAGACATGCTCGCCGCGTGGCGTGAATTCCATGTGCAGCACGGCTTTGCCAGGTTTCATCGTATGCACGATAGTTTGGCTTTCGACGTCGATCACCTGCACCGTGTCGTAATGCGGGAAGGCGAAGTTGACCCACAGCTTGCGGCCGGTCGGCTCGGCCATGACGAACACCGGCTGGCCGGCGACCGGAATCGTGCCGACTTTCTGCCAGGTGGAAATATCGACCAGCACCACTTCATGCCGGCCGACCCCGGGGATGAACGCCAGGTTGCCGGCCACCGCCCAGGTTTCCAGGTGCGGCATCTTGTACACCGGCAGTTTCTGTTCGCCCTTGCCGTAGTCGGGCAGGGCACGCTTGACGCCGCGTTCCGGGTGCCACAGGTCGAGCACGGCGATGCCGTCCTCGCCGAACAGGCCGGCGACATACCAGCGGCCGTCGCCGGTGACCAGCGCGTCGTAGGGTTCCTTGCCGATGCCGGTATGGCGGGTGACGACGGGATTCTTCGGATCCTTCGACAGGTCGGCCTGCCAGATTTCGCCGGCCTCGAACAGGCTGAATGTGAAGCGGTTTCCGGCGGCTTCTTCCAGGCCGACTACCTTGGACAGTTCGCCGGTGATTTCCGAACGCGCCGGAATCTCGCTCAGCAGTTCCAGTGTTTCGCTATCGAAGAATTTGACGCCACCTGGCTTGTAGTTGCCGGCGGCGATGATGCTGCCATCCTGCGAAATGGCGCCGCCGATGCTGTTGCCGGACTGGATGATGCGTTTGACGATGCTGCCGGTGAGCAGGTCGATCTTGGTCAGGCCGCCATCGCGACCGAAGATGTAGGCATAGCGCGCGTCGCGTGAAAACACGGCGGAAGCATGCGACAAATCGCCCAGGCCTTCGATACGTTGCAGGCCAGTTTTGCGGGTGGTGTCGAGCAGTTGCACGCTGCCCATGGCGCGTTCGATAACCAGGCCGAGATCGCCGGTGCCGCGCAGCGGAATGGGGGCGAACGTTTCTGCACTTGCGGCTTGAGACAGCGCGAAGGCGATGATGCCAGCGGCGATCGCACGCGTCAGCGTGGACAATCGTATGGGAAGGCGTAGGCCCTTGGGCGCATGGCTTGGGTGGCGAATGGTGCGGTTCATTCCGGGAATCCTTTCATCAATGCGGAAACGATCCAGCTCGCATCGCTTTCGTTCAGATGCGGCGTCCAGCCGGGCATGGCGGTGCCGGTGCGGCCATAAAGAATGGTGGCTTCGAGTGCCTCGCTGGGTTTGTCGGCCAGCGCTTGCGCTGTCAGCGGTGAACCGAGTCCGCCGGTGAGTTGCAGGCCGTGGCAGAAGCCGCATTCCTGGCGCACGAAGCGAATCAGTTCGTGCTGGCGTTCGGAGGAGGGGAGCGTGACTGTCGTTTCCGCCATGGCCGGGCGGACCAGCGTGGTCAACGCCAACATGGCGATCGCGAAAAACGTGGCGACGCCAAGGCCCAGCATGATGGTCAACATCGGCTTGGGCTGGTATTCCACATCGCGAGTCGCTGCGCTGGTCGACTTGCAGGCACTGCATGACGGTTGTTGCATGTCGGTATTCCTCTCGGGTTTCCTTGCGGGTTGGCGCGGCGCCCCGATAGAGACGCCCCGCGAACCCGCCCGGTCAGCGGTCAACCGCAGCCGGACGGAGTTCAGATCAGATCAAGCGGGTCAATACACGTCGTGCTGGGTGTTGTAGACATTGAACTTGCCGGTCGGCGTGATCAGGCGCGGGTCCTTGATCACGGCTTTCAGCTTGCGCGTCTTGTCGTTCATCACGACGATGGCCGATTGCTTGTTCTTCGGGTTCCACAGCGAGAACCAGACTTCATCGCCCGCCCGGTTGTACTCGGGGTGAGTGATGCGCATCGGGCCATCGTTGATACCCGTCAACTTGGCAAGATTGATCACTTCA
>JBBQQT010000202.1:0-5173 GCA_038215555.1 Burkholderiales bacterium
CAGTCCGCGGACAAATTCCTGCGTCATGTCCGCATCTTCCGGACGGATCGGACGGATCGTGACATCGGCACCATTCGGCAACTGCCATTGCGTGACCAGGTGTGCCGGATACGGGTGAATTGCCATGTGGCTATAGCGGTCTGCTGTAGGCGCACGCGGACGAATGATGATGCGGGCGTCTGCCGCCAGCGCGCCGTGTTCATCGACCAGCAGGGGATTGATGTCGAGTTCTTCCAGCCAGGGCAGGGCGCAGACCATTTCCGAAACGCGCAACAGAATGTTTTCCAGCGCATTCATATCCACCGCCGGCCGATTGCGGAATTTGCCGAGCAACTTGTGGACACGGGTTCGCTTGATCAGGTCGTCGGCCAGGAAATGATTCAGCGGAGGCAGCGCAACGGCACGATCCTGAACGGCTTCGACGTCAACGCCACCGGCGCCGAACATGATCACCGGACCCAGTACTGGGTCGGTCGCGACGCCAATCAGCACTTCGCGCGCATTCGGCCGGGTCACCATCGGTTCAATCACCACGCCATCCAGCTTGGCATCGGGTTGATGCTTGTGCACTTCCGCCATCATGCCCATGAACGCGCCGCGCACGGCCTGGCCGCTGGACAAGCCGAGACGAACGCCGCCGACATCGGATTTGTGGCTGATCTGTTGCGAATTGATCTTCATCACCACCGGGAAGCCCATTTGCTGCGCCATCAGCATCGCTTCCGTCGCGTCTCGCGCAATCAGCGTCTGCGCGACTGGAATCTGGAATGAGGCGAGCAATGACTTCGATTCGACTTCGGTCAGCGTATGGCGACCTTGCGCCAGTGCGCTTTCGATAATCAGGCGGGCGCCTTCGACGTCCGGTTCGGCTTGCTGGGTCAGCGAAGCCGGGGTCTGCATCAGTTGACGCTGGTTTTCATAGAACGCGGAGAGGAAGGAAAACACCTCGACTGCCGGTTCCGGCGTGCTGAAGTAGGGAATGCCCGCCTCTTTGAACAACTTGCGGCCACCGGCAACCTGGCTTTCTCCCATCCAGCAGGACAACACCGGTTTGTTCGATTGCTTCGCCACATTGATCACGGCTTGCGCTGCTTCGGACGGCTTGGTCATCGCCTGCGGCGTCAACATGGTCAGCACGCCATCGACGCCGGGGTCGGCCAGGCAGGCTTCGATTGCGTCGTGATAGCGTTGTGCGCCGGCATCGCCAATGACATCAATCGGGTTGCCATGCGACCAGGTCGGCGGCAACGCAAGATTGAGTTTATCCAGCGTTGGTTGCGACAGTTCGGCAAGCCGGACACCCACGTCGATTGCCAGATCGGTTGCCATCACGCCTGGACCGCCGCCATTGGTCACGATGGCGAGACGGTTGCCGGTCGGCTTGATATGAGTCGAGAGAGCGCGCGCGCAAGCAAACAACTGCATGATCGTCTTTACCCGCACCACGCCGGCGCGTCGCACCAGTGCATCGAACACGGCGTCGGAGCCGGCAAGCGCGCCAGTATGCGACTGGGCTGCTTTTGAGCCGGCTTCATGCCGACCGACCTTGATCATCACGATCGGTTTCAGGCGCGACACGTTGCGCAGCGCACTCATGAAACGGCGCGCGTCGCGGATGCCTTCGATGTAGAGCAGGATGCCTTTGGTCTGCGGGTCATACGCCAGGTAATCGAGAATCTCGCCGAAGTCGATGTCCGCCGAGGCGCCGGTAGATATGACACTGGAGAAACCGATGCCATTCGACTCCGCCCAGTCCAGCATGGCGGTGCACAACGCGCCGGATTGCGACACCAGCGCCAGATCGCCGGGCAGCGCAGTACCCAACGCGAACGTCGCATTCAGACCGATCGCCGGACGTTGGATGCCCAGGCAGTTGGGTCCGATGAAGCGTATGCCATGTTTTCTGGCCATGGCGGAAATGGCTTCTTCCAGCACCACGCCTTTTGGGCCGATTTCGCGAAAGCCGGCCGACAGCACCACGACATTGCGTACGCCGCGTTTGCCACAGTCTCCCATGATCTGGGCCACGGTCGAGGCGGGGGTGGCGATGATCGCCAGGTCCGGCGTCTCTGGCAGATCGCTGGCATAGGCGTAACATTTTTCGCCGAGCAACACCTCGTATTTGGGGTTGACCGGGTACACCTGGCCGGTAAAGCCGGATTTACGCAGATTGGCGTAAATCACGCCGGCAACGGAATCTTCGCGTGCGCTGGCGCCGAAAACGGCGACGGAGCGGGGGCTTAGCAGGGGATGCAGGTAATGGCTGGACATAATTATCGCTTTCTGAAAAACGTAAGGTGAAACGTTGAACTTGAATATTCAGCAGACATCCTATGCCACTTCGGATTACAGTTCCATGCAGCAGGACGTATAGTCAATATTGTATTTAGCATTGCATCAAATTTCTCATGCACACTGCCTATATCACTCACCCGGAGTGCCTGAAACACGAAATGGGCCATTGGCATCCGGAAAGTCCGGCTCGTTTGCGCGCGATCGAAGATCGTCTGCATGCCGCGCATCTTTTCGATTATCTGGTTCACCACGACGCCCCGCTGGTTCACCGCAGCCAACTGGTGCGCGTGCATGACGCCGCCTATATCGATGATGTCGAAGCCGCTTCGCCGTACGAAGGCACGTATGAACTCGACCATGACACGGTGATGAATCCGCACACGCTGGATGCCGCCTATCATGCCGCCGGTGGCGCGGTGATGGCGGTGGATCGGGTCATGCATGGCGAAGTCAACAATGCGTTTGTCGCGTGCCGACCGCCCGGCCACCACGCCACGCGCAACAAGGCAGGTGGGTTCTGCCTGTTCAACAATATTGCGATAGCCGCCGCGCATGCCATCGCCGCGTATGGCTTGAAAAAGGTCGCCATCGTCGATTTCGATGTGCATCACGGCAACGGCACAGAAGATATCTTCAAGGACGACGAGCGCGTCATGCTGTGTTCCACCTTCCAGCATCCGTTTTACCCGTTCTCTGGCACCGATACTTCCAATCCGCATATCGTCAATGTGCCGCTGCCTGCCGGCACCACCGGCAAGAAATACCGGGAAGTGTTCGAGGCCGAAGTGATGCCGCGTCTGGAGGCGTTCCAGCCGGAAATGATCTTCTTCTCCGCCGGTTTCGATGCCCACCGCGAGGATGACATGGGCCAGTTCGGCCTGATGGAATCGGATTACATCTGGGTTACCGAGCAGGTTATGGCGGTCGCGCAACGTCACGCACAAGGGCGCATCGTTTCCTTGCTGGAAGGCGGCTACGACCTGAGTTCGCTTGGCCGCAGCGTGGCAGCGCACATCAAGGTGCTGGCGGATTTGTAATTTGGCTGGAATCGGCTGATCGTGCGATGTCGCAGGGGGGTGAGTCGGAAACTGATTCGGAAGAGATGCTCGGCCTTTGGCATGATGGATGGCAGGTTCCAGAGGTCAAGCCGACCGAATGTCGCTCGTGGAACGATCTGGCCAATACCCAAGCGGTGCCGAATACGCTGTTCAGCGCGTCTGGAGAAAGGCGAGTTGACAGATCATCACAAATGCCGTTTCTGGCACAGCTATGATCACCAGGGCAAGTCGTGTTACGGTCATTTACCGGCCTTTGCCGAGCTGGAGGCCATCTACGCCCATGTCCATGCGACGCCAGATTGGCGAACGAACGCATGTTGCATATGAGTCAACTCGACGAGGAGTCAGCTCAGGTCACGCTCGACCAGATCGCGCAGAAACCGGGCTTGAGCCTCGATGTTTGATGCGGCTGAACACGCCGAGGCGTTAGAGCAGCAAGGATTGATCCGCTTAGCCGGAAGGACGCAGTGATGGATGCAGTGAGCATGAAGTTGTGGGAGACGGAGCAAGACCTGGCGGATGATCAGGCCGCCAGCATCCTGCTGGTCGACGACGAGCCGTCCAACATCAAGCTGCTGGAACGAACGCTGCAGCCTTGCGGGCGCTACCGTCTGGTTGCCACCACCGAGCCCAGGCGTGTGGTTGAGCTCTGCCAAGAACATTGTTTTGATCTCATCATCCTCGACCTCAACATGCCTTACCTGGATGGTTTTCAGGTCATGAGTCTGCTGCGGCAACAGGTGCTGGATAGCTTGCCCCCCATCCTTGTCGTCACCGCCCAGCACGATCAGGAATATCGGGTGCGCGCGCTGCAAGAGGGCGCGGCCGATTTCGTCACCAAGCCATTCCATGTGGAGGAGTTGCTGGCGCGTGTGGGCAACCTGGTCAAGGTGCGGCTCTACCAGAAGCGGATGCAAGCGCTGAACCAGGCGCTGGAGGCGGGCGTACGCGAACGTACCGAGGAGTTGTTTCGCTCGCGGCAAATGATCCGCGATCTGGCGGCCCACCACGAAAAGATCCGGGAAGCGGAGCGTACCCGCATCGCCCGCGAGATTCACGATGAATTCGGGCAATACCTCACCGCCCTGCGGATGGATACCGCCATGCTCAACATCCGCTATGGCGCTGGTAATCCCGAACTGAAACAGCATCTCGCCAGCATGAAGGAGACCATCGATACCACCATCGGCGTGGTGCGCAACCTGGCTGCCGCGTTGCGTCCCGGCGCCCTCGACATGGGGCTGGTTTCAGCGGCGGAATGGTTGCTGGCCGGATTCGAAGAGCGTACCGGCACGCCTTATCGTTTGCATGCGCCGCAGGAAGATCTAAGTCTCGACAACGAACGCGCGACGGCGGCATTTCGCATCCTGCAGGAGGCGCTCACCAACATCACCCGTTATGCCCAGGCCAACCAAGTCAGCGTGGCGATCGAACTGGCGGACGCAGTTCTGGTCATGCGGGTCGAGGATGACGGCATCGGTTTCGACCCCGCTGCGGTGCGCGACCGCAAGACCTTCGGATTGTTGGGCATCCGCGAGCGCACGCTCATTTTCGGCGGAGAATCCAGCATTGACAGTTGTCCCGGTGCCGGCACAATCCTGCGCATCCGAATTCCACTCCAAGCACAGGGAAATTGATGATTCGCGTCCTGATCGCCGACGACCACGCCATCGTGCGCCAAGGCCTGCGCCAGGTCCTGGCGCTGGCGCCGGAGCTGGAACTGATCGGCGAAGCGAAGGATGGCTGGGAGACCATCGAACAGGTGCGTGCCGGCGGCCTGGATCTGCTGCTGCTGGACTTGAACATGCCCGGCCCCAATG
>JBBQQT010000203.1:0-4968 GCA_038215555.1 Burkholderiales bacterium
CGAATGGATAGTCTGATCACCCCCTATGGCGGCGAGCTGAAAAGCCTGCTGGCTAGTCCCGAGCGCATCGCCGAGATCAAACAGGAAGCGTTGACGCTGCCGTCGCTGGATCTGAACTGGAAGCAGATCTGCGAGCTGGAACTGCTGCTCAACGGCGCGCTGTCGCCGTTGTCCGGCTACATGAATCAGGCCGAAAGGCATGGCGTGCTGGCCGAGATGAGATTGCCGGATGGCCTGTTCTGGCCGCGTCCGGTGATGTTGATCGTATCGGAAAAGGCGGCTCAGAAACTGGGCCCCGGCCTAACCGTGGCGTTGCGCGACAGCGAAGGCGTGATGCCCGCGATTCTGCATATCTCCGAAGTCTGGCCCGTCGACCCGGTGGCGGAAATGGCGCTGGCCGAGTCGTCCGGCGTGCCGTTGGCGCGGGTCCAGGCCGAAGTCGGCGAATATTACGTCGGCGGGCGTGTGGAAGGCGTGACCTTGCCGCCGAGGCATGATTTCCTGAATCTGCGACTGAGCCCGGCCGAGATGCGCGAGCATTTTTCGCGCCTCGGCTGGCGCAAAGTCATGGCGTATCAGCCCAGCCAAGCGCTGCATCGTCCGCAATATGAATACCTGCTACGCACTGCGATGCAACAGGAAACCAATCTGCTGATCCATGCTGTGGCCGGTGCCGATCCGGTGATGGAATCCGGCCACTTCGCGCTGGTGCGTGCCTGTCAGGCCCTGATGCCGCGTTTGCCCGCCTCGACCAGCATGCTGGCCTTGAACCCGATGACGCCGTGGGCGGCGGGGCCGCGCAAGACCCTGCTGAAAGCCATCATGGCGCGCAACTACGGCTGTTCGCAGTTGGTGATCGGTGGCGAAACCGTGCTGGAAAGCGCGCATCCGGATGCGCGCCAACGACGTGGACAAGACACGCCGAGAATCGCTAGCGACGATGTCTATGCCGTGGCGCGCGAGACGCTGGGCGTTACGTTGCTGTCGTTCCCGCGCATGGTCTATGTCGAGGATCGCGACGAATGGCTGACGCAGGACGATGCGCCGGCTGGCGCGCGCACCGAGAGCATGAGCGGCGCCGAGCTGACTCGCCGCCTGATGCAGAACCTGAAGGTGCCCGACTGGTTCAGCTTCCCGGAAGTGCTGGTTGAATTGCGCAAAGCCTATCCGCCGCGCAGTCGGCAAGGCTTCACCGTGTTTTTCACCGGCTTGTCCGGCTCGGGAAAATCGACGGTTGCACGGGCGCTTACCGTGCGCTTGATGGAAATGGGCGGCCGTCGTGTGTCCTTGCTCGACGGCGACATCGTGCGAACGCATCTGTCTTCCGAACTCGGCTTCTCAAAGGCGCACCGCGATATCAATATCCGCCGCATCGGTTTTGTTGCCAGCGAAATCACCAAGCACGGCGGCACTGCGATCTGCGCGCCGATCGCGCCGTATCAGGCAACGCGGCGAGCCGTGCGGGCGATGATCGAGGAGTGGGGCGGCTTCCTCGAAATCCATATTTCGACTTCAGTCGAAGTCTGCGAATCACGCGACCGCAAGGGGCTTTATGCCAAGGCGCGGGCGGGTTTGATCCCCGAATTCACGGGTGTGTCAGACCCCTATGAAGTGCCGGAACATCCCGAACTGGCCATCGACACCGCCCGCTACAGCGTCGATGAGGCGGTGCAGATGATTGTGTTGAAGCTGGAACACGAGGGTTATTTGCGCTGATTGGGAGTTGGGCGCGTTGGCGTAGGGCGGAAAAGCGCAGCGCCTTCCGCCCTACAAAACATCAAATAAACCGCATCGATAAATCCAGCGCGCGTACCGTTTTGGTCAGGTTGCCGACGGAAATTCGGTCGACGCCGGTTTCGGCAATTTCTCGCACGCTATCCAGTGAAATGCCGCCGGAGGCTTCCAGCGCAGCCCGGCCGGCGGTCAAACGCACTGCTTCACGCATGCCGGCGAGATCGAAATTGTCGAGCAGAATCAGTTTGGCGCCGGCATCCAGAGCAGCTTTCAGTTGCACCAGGTTTTCCACCTCGATCTGCACGCTCACGCCTGGGTTGGCCAATTTGACAGCCGCCAACAGCGCCGGCGCAATGCCGCCCGCCGCCGCGATATGGTTTTCCTTGATCAAAATGCCGTCGTACAGCCCGATACGCTGGTTCTCGCCGCCGCCGCACTTCACCGCGTATTTCAGCGCCAGCCGCAATCCCGGCAAGGTTTTTCGGGTGTCGTAAATGCGCGCTCGGGTGCCGGCGATGGCTGCGACGTAACGGCGTGTTTCGGTCGCCACACCGGAAAGCGTTTGCAGAAAATTCAGTGCCGGCCGTTCGGCGCTGAGCAGCGCGCGCGCGGGGCCGGCGATGTCGCAAAGGATTTGGCCGGCGCTGATGGCATCGCCATCGCCCGCGTTCCAATGGATAATCACGTTTGCGTCGAGCGTCTCAAAACAGGCATTGAACCAGGCGACGCCGCATAACATCGCGTCTTCACGCGAGATGACGCGGGCGCGGGCTTGAGCATCGGCCGGGATCAATTGTGCGGTGAGGTCGCCACTGGCGATATCCTCTTCCAACGCGGTGCGGACGTTGGACTGGAGAGTGGATTCGAGTGAATTGGGCATGGCTGGATTGTAATTGCCCCCGCGCCCGCAGTTGAAATCGCCCATGGCTTCCCCATTTGAAAGCCAATCATCCAATCAGGGAGTTCCCCATGCGTTTCGACAAACTCACCACCCCGTTCCAGTCCGCCATTCAGGATGCGCAGAGTCTGGCGCTGGGCAACGACAATTCCTATATCGAGCCGGTGCATCTGCTTGCCGCGCTGATCAACCAGGAAGGCGGCAGCGCGCGGCCGATCCTGCAAAAGGCGGGTGCGCGCCTGCCCTCGCTGGTCGCCGCGTTGCAGGCGGCGATGAACCGGCTGCCGAAAGTGGAAGGCACCGGCGGCGAGATTCAGCCCTCGAAGGAACTGGTCAATCTGTTCAACCTGACCGACAAGGAAGCGAGCAAACGCGGCGACCAGTTCATCGCCAGCGAATTATTTTTGCTGGCGGCGGTGGACGACAAAGGCGAAGCCGGCCGTCTGCTTAAAGAAAATGGTGCCACGCGCAAGGCGCTGGAGGCTGCGATCAGCGAGGTGCGCGGTGGCGAGGGCGTGTCATCACAAGAGTCGGAAGGTCAGCGTCAGGCCTTGGCCAAATACACCCTCGACCTCACCGAGCGCGCCCGCCACGGCAAGCTGGACCCGGTTATTGGCCGTGATGACGAAATCCGCCGCGCCATCCAGGTGCTGCAACGGCGCACCAAGAACAACCCGGTGCTGATCGGCGAGCCGGGGGTGGGCAAGACCGCTATCGTCGAAGGTCTGGCGCAGCGCATCATCAACGGCGAGGTGCCGGAGACGCTGAAGGGCAAGCGCGTGCTGGTGCTGGACATGGCCGGACTGCTGGCTGGCGCGAAGTATCGCGGCGAGTTTGAGGAACGCCTGAAAGCGGTGTTGAAGGAAGTCGGCCAGGACGAAGGCCGCATCATCCTGTTCATCGACGAACTGCATACGATGGTCGGCGCCGGCAAGGCGGAAGGCGCGATGGATGCCGGCAACATGCTCAAGCCGGCGCTGGCGCGCGGCGAGCTGCACTGCATCGGCGCCACCACGCTGGATGAATATCGCAAATACATCGAGAAGGATGCCGCGCTGGAACGCCGTTTCCAGAAAGTGCTGGTCGATGAGCCTTCGGTCGAGGCCACTGTTGCCATTCTGCGCGGCCTGAAAGAGAAATATGAACTGCACCACGGCGTCGATATCACCGACCCGGCGCTGGTCGCCGCCGCCGAGCTCTCACACCGCTACATCACCGACCGCTTTCTGCCGGACAAGGCGATCGACCTGATCGATGAGGCTGCGGCGCGCATCAAGATGGAAATCGACTCCAAGCCCGAGGTGATGGACAAGCTCGACCGCCGCCTGATCCAGCTCAAGATCGAGCGCGAAGCGGTGAAACGGGAAAAAGACGAAGCCTCGAAGAAGCGTCTGGCGCTGATCGAAGAAGAAATTCAGAAGCTTTCGAAGGACTATTCTGACCTCGAAGAAATCTGGAAGGCGGAAAAGGCCGTGGTGCAAGGTTCCGCCCACGTCAAGGAAGAGATCGACCATCTGCGCGCGCAGATGGCTGACCTGCAACGGCGCGGCCAGTTTGACAAGGTCGCCGAGATTCAGTACGGCAAACTGCCGGCGCTGGAAGCGCAACTCAAGCAAGCCGAAGCAGGCGAGGGAAAAACCGAATTCAAGCTGCTGCGCACCGAAGTCGGCGCCGAAGAAATCGCCGAAGTGGTGAGTCGCGCTACCGGCATTCCCGTCTCCAAACTGGTGCAAGGCGAACGCGACAAGCTGCTGGCGATGGAAGATCGCATCCATCAGCGCGTGGTCGGCCAGGATGAAGCCGTGCGTCTGGTCAGCGACGCCATCCGCCGTTCACGCGCTGGCTTGAGCGACCCGAACCGTCCCTACGGCAGCTTCCTGTTCCTCGGTCCCACCGGCGTCGGCAAGACCGAGTTGTGCAAGGCGCTGGCCGATTTCCTGTTCGACAGTCAGGACCACCTGATCCGCATCGACATGAGCGAGTTCATGGAGAAACACTCGGTCGCCCGCCTGATCGGCGCGCCACCCGGCTACGTCGGCTACGAAGAAGGCGGCTACCTGACCGAAGCCGTGCGCCGCAAACCGTACTCGGTGATCCTGCTCGACGAGGTCGAAAAAGCCCATCCGGACGTATTCAACGTGCTGCTGCAAGTGCTCGACGACGGCCGCATGACCGACGGCCAGGGCCGCACCGTCGATTTCAAGAACACCGTCATCGTGATGACTTCGAATCTGGGTTCGCAGATGATCCAGCAGATGTCCGGCGACGACTACCAGGTGATCAAGCTGGCGGTGATGGGCGAGGTGAAGATCTACTTCCGGCCCGAATTCATCAAC
>JBBQQT010000204.1:0-4831 GCA_038215555.1 Burkholderiales bacterium
CCAGCCCACCCCGACGTAGGTTGTGGTGAGGAACTAACCGAACACCACCGCTCGATGCGGTTCGTCCCTCACCACATCCTACGGAGCCACAAATTAGCTTGGAGTTTTGAACAATGCATCCCGCGTTTTCCGTCATCTTCCTGACCACCCTGCTCGGCGTCGGCCAGGGCTTGTTCCTCGCGCTGTTTTCCAGCCAGGCCTACAGCGTCGTCGATGTGCTGCCGGCGCAGTCCGGCAATTTCTACGCCTTGGGCGCCTTCATCGCGCTGGTCTTCCTGATTGGCGGATTGATCTCCTCGGTGTTCCACCTTGGCCGCCCGGAACGCGCCTGGCGGGCCGCTGCGAAGTGGCGCACCTCCTGGCTGTCGCGCGAAGTCATCGCCTTGCCGATCACCATGGCCGTCATCGCCCTCTACGCGCTGGTCAACTGGCTGGGCATCGACGCCGACCTTTACGGCTTAGGCATCCCGAATCAACTCGCGCTCAGCGTCGGCGCATTCGGTGTCGTCGCCACCCTCGCGCTGTTCGTCTGCACCGCGATGATCTACGCCGCGATCAAGTTTTTGCAGGAATGGGCCAGTCCGCTCACGGTAGTGAACTACTTCGTGCTCGGCACCGCCTCCGGTTTCGCCTTCGCCACCGCCTATGCCGCGCTCAACGCCCCGGACCTGGTGCCGTTCTACGGCGGCTGGGCGATCACGCTGACCGTCGCCGGCCTGCTCACCCGCATCGCCTCGCTGTTGCGCAATGCCCGCATCAAACAGATTTCCAGCATCCAAACCGCCATTGGCGTGCGCCACAACACCATCCGCCAGGGCGCGATGGGCATGATGGGCGGCTCCTACAACACGCGCGAATATTTCCACGGCCGCACCGCCGCCTTCCTGAAGTCGGTGAAATGGATCTTCCTGGTACTGGTTTTCCCGATTCCGTTGCTGCTGCTCTGGGCCGGTCTGGCGCAAAACAGCCCCGCGCTGCTGATGCTCGCCTTCTCCGTGCAATATATCGGTCTGTTGTTCGAACGCTGGTTCTTCTTCGCCCAGGCGAATCATCCGCAGAATCTGTATTACCAGGTGGTGGGCTGACGCGCTGGCAAGTTGGCGGCGGGACCGCCTGATGTTGTAGGCTTCGCGGCGCTCCGAAACCAACAGGAAACCGCCATGCCCAAAACCATCATCGCCACCGCCAACGCCCCGCAAGCCATCGGCACCTACTCGCAAGCCGTCAACGTCAACGGCACCGTCTACATGTCCGGCCAGATCGGCCTCGACCCGGCTTCGATGCAGATGGTCGAGGGCGTCGAAGCGCAGATTCATCAGGTGTTCAAGAATCTGGCGGCAGTGGCGGAAGCGGCCGGCGGCAGCCTGGCCGATGTGGTCAAGCTCAATGTGTTCCTGATTGATCTGGGCAGCTTCGCCAAGGTCAACGAAATCATGGCGCAGTATTTCAGCCAGCCTTATCCGGCGCGTGCCGCCGTCGGTGTCGCCTCGCTGCCGCGCAACGCGCTGGTGGAAGCGGATGCGGTGATGGTGCTGGGCTGAACGGACGCTTGAAAATGGTCCGTCACCTCGGCGAAGGCCGGGGTCCAGTCCTCCCGTATCAGCCACCTCGAACCCGCCTGGATACCGGCATTCGCCGGCATGACGAGCATTGCCATGCTTGACGCCGACTTGGTCGCCCGCAAGCTGGGCTATGCCGCCAGCAGCGACCTGATCCTGCATCTACCGATGCGTTATCAGGACGAAACCCGGCTGACGCCGTTGCGCGATGTACGTTTGGGTGTCGATGTGCTGGTCGAGGGCGCCGTCGTGCATGCGGAAGTGCAGCTGAAGCCGCGTCGGCAGTTGGTGGTTGAAATCAATGATGCAGCTTCGAGCAACCCGACCCGATTGTTTTTCCGCTTGCTGCACTTCTATCCCAACCAGTTGAATCAGCTCCAGCCCGGCGTGCGTGTGCGCCTGTTCGGCGAGGTGAAGCCCGGTTTCTTCGGTGCCGAGATGGTGCATCCGCAACTACGCGTGGTGCGCGACAACACGCCGCTGGCGTCGACACTGACACCGATCTATCCGGCAGTGGCGGCGTTTTCGCAGAACGCCATCCGCAAGGCAGTAGATATCGCGCTGCAGCAGACCGATCAGCGCGAAACGCTGCCACAAAAGCTGCTTGAATCGCTCCACCTGCCGGGCTTTTCCGAAGCGCTCAACGCCCTGCACCACCCGCCACCGGATGCCGATCTCAACGCGCTGGAAACGCAGGCAACGCCGGCTTGGCAGCGCATCAAGTTCGACGAACTACTGGCACAGCAGTTGTCATTACGGCTTGCCGCACGCCAACGCCAGAAACTCGGCGCGGTACCGCTCAGCCACGCGCAAGACCTGGAAAAGCGCCTGCTCGCCGCCCTGCCCTTCGGCCTCACCGGCGCACAAAAACGCGCATTGGACGAAATTCATCGTGACTTAACGCGACCGCACCCGATGAACCGCTTGCTACAAGGCGATGTCGGCAGCGGCAAGACCCTGGTCGCCGCGTTGACGCTGTTGCCAGCACTGGCCTCCGGCGGTCAGGTGGCGGTGATGGCGCCGACCGAAATTCTGGCTGAACAGCTTTATCTGAAAATGTGCGAATGGCTGGAACCGCTCGGCATGCAGATCGCCTGGATCACTGCCGCGACCAAGGGCAAGGCGAAGAAAGACAGTCTGGCGCGCATCGCCAACGGCGAAATTCATGTCGCGGTCGGCACTCACGCCTTGTTTCAGGCCGGCGTCAGCTTCGCCAACCTGACCCTGACCATCGTCGACGAACAGCACCGCTTCGGTGTTGGCCAGCGCCTGGCGCTGCGCGAGAAAGGTGGTTCCATCGACAGCGATGGCGACACCCAGCACATGCCGCATCTGCTGATGATGTCGGCGACACCGATTCCGCGTTCGCTGGCAATGAGCTACTACGCCGACCTCGACGTCTCCGTCATCGACGAACTGCCGCCCGGCCGCACGCCGATCGCCACCAAGGTGATGTCGCTGAAGCGGCGCGACGAAGTCATCGGCCGCCTGCGTGATTACTGCCTGTCAGGCGCGCAGGCGTACTGGGTCTGCCCGCTGGTGGAGGAGTCGGAAAAACTGCAACTGCGCGCCGCCGAGGAAAGCTATGCCGAACTGGTCGAACTGCTGCCGGAACTGAATATCGGTCTGGTTCACGGCCGCATGAAGGGAGAGGAAAAAGCCGCCGCGATGGCCGCATTCAAAACCGGCGAAACGCATCTGCTGGTGGCTACCACGGTGATCGAAGTCGGTGTCGATGTACCGAATGCCGCGTTGATGGTGATCGAACATGCCGAACGCTATGGCCTGGCGCAGTTGCATCAGTTGCGCGGCCGGGTTGGCCGAGGCGCAAGAGAATCGACCTGTCTGCTGCTCTACGGCGAAGTCGTTTCCGAGACCGGCCGCCAGCGCCTGCGCGTCATCAAGGAGAATTCAGACGGCTTCGCCATCGCGCGCGAAGATCTGAAACTGCGCGGCCCCGGCGAGTTCATGGGCGCCCGCCAGTCCGGCCAGCAAATCCTGCGTTTCGCCAATCTGGAAACCGACCTCGACCTGCTGGAAGCCGCGCGCAACACAGCGGACCATCTGCTGGCGCAGCAAGCGGATGTGGTGGATCGGCATTTGAAGCGCTGGCTGCCGCGCGGACTGGACTATTTGCGGGCGTGACAAAACAACGAAAGTTCGATGCGCCTCAAAACGGCATATCGTCGAAATACTCATCGCGTTGTCGACGACGCATGGCTTTCAGCCAAGTCTTCAGTGTGCCGATGGCTTGCGCGGCGGCCAGATCGGATTCGAGATCACGCATTTCCTGGCGCGCACGCACGATGTCCGCTTCGAGGAAGCGCAGCAGCGAGGCAGGCTCCAACCGGGTAAAGGGATCGATGCCAAAGCGCAGCCTGAAGCCGGTGTCGACATGATCGATTTCCATTTCCAGATCAAGCAATTGATCTTTCAGTATCTTGTTGTAATAGGTCAAACGCTCTTCGCTCATCGTGTTGATGGCGGTCTGGTCGATGTGTTCGATTTCGAGCTGCAACTCCAGCAGCCGCAACAAATCCTTGTTGTCATAGGCCTGGTTGACGCGTTGCATCAATGCGGTCTTGCGCAAGCGCGCCTCGGGATCAAGTTCGCGGTCGGGATGAAGCGCACTCGCCAGTTTTCTGTAGATTTCGCGCAGAGACAGCTTCATGCGCTGCTCTTCCTCGCACAGCTTTTCTTCCTGGGCGAGCTGTTTCGCGGTCTTTTTGCGCCGTGCCTGTTTTTCGCTTTTGGCCTGCCGAGCGGCGTTCTGTCGATCCGCTTCTTCGGCCAAACGCTGCTGTAGCTTAATGAAAGCATCGGGTGAGCTCATGTCGAAATCGTCGCCAAGATCAACACCGAAATCGGTTTCCACCATCGATCTCATCGCTTCCATCGACTCAGCTTCTTCCGCATCGAAATCACCGCCGGAATATTTTTTGTAGAGCGCCTTCATCGCTTCACAGTCATCCGCACTCTCGCTCCGGCTGGCGATTTCACTGGCCAGATCACTAATCATGCCGGCGATGTAATGCCGTTCGGTCTTGCTGATGCCCTTTTGCTGATACGCCCAATCCAGTCGACGAACGAATTCAAAACGCGTCATTGCCGCCTGTTCGATCAATGGCTGCATTTTGGCTGCGTAGCGCTGCTGAAATAACGGAATGGAGGATTCCCAACCCGCCAACAAGGCGCGTTTCTTCTCGATCTTGCCAATCAATGTGTTGAATGTTTTTTGTTGCCGGGAAAGCCGATCACTTTTCTGAGCGGGG
>JBBQQT010000205.1:0-4652 GCA_038215555.1 Burkholderiales bacterium
AGCAGCTCGGCGGCGGCGATGACTTCACGCAGGATGGTGCCGGAGCCCATCAGTTGCACGCGCGGCTTTTTGGTCTTGCCTTTGCCCTTCGTGCCTTCGCTTAAACGATACAAGCCCTTCAATATGCCGGCTTCGGCGCCCTTCGGCAGGCTCGGGTGGCTGTAGTTTTCGTTCATCACCGTCAGGTAATAGAACACGTCTTCCTGTTCCTGGAACATCCGGCGCATGCCGTCCTGCATGATCACCGCCAGTTCGTAATGGAAGGTGGGGTCATAGCTGATGCAGTTGGGGATCATCGCGGCTTGCAGGTGGCTGTGGCCGTCCTCGTGCTGCAGGCCTTCGCCGTTCAGCGTCGTGCGGCCGGCGGTGCCGCCAAGCAGGAAGCCGCGTGCGCGCGAGTCGCCTGCGGCCCAGGCCAGGTCGCCGATGCGCTGGAAGCCGAACATCGAGTAGTAGATGTAGAACGGAATCATCTGCACGTTATTGGTGCTGTACGACGTTGCGGCGGCGAGCCAGGACGAGAACGCGCCGGCTTCGTTGATGCCTTCTTCCAGGATCTGGCCGCCCTTGTCTTCGCGGTAGTACATGACCTGGTCGGAGTCGACCGGTTCGTACAACTGGCCGACCGAGGAATAAATGCCGACCGTGCGGAACAGACCTTCCATGCCGAAGGTGCGGGCTTCGTCCGGGATGATCGGCACGATGTGGCGACCCAGCGCCTTGTCGCGCAGCAGGGTGGTGAGCAGACGAACGAAGGCCATGGTGGTGGAGATTTCGCGTTCGCCGGTAGCTTCCAGCATGGCCTGGAAGGTGGTGAGCGGCGGCGCTTGCAACGGGGCTGACTTGCTCAGGCGGGTCGGCAGGTAGCCGCCCAGCGCGGCACGGCGCGCATGCAGGTACTTCATTTCCGGGCTATCTTCGGCCGGCTTGTAGAACGGCAGGTGCTCAAGCTGATCGTCGGTAATCGGAATCTGGAAGCGGTCGCGGAAGGCGCGCAGCGAGTCCAGGTCCATCTTCTTCTGCTGATGCGTCGGGTTTTGCGCCTCGCCGGAAGCACCCATGCCGTAACCCTTGACGGTCTTGGCCAGAATCACCGTCGGCTGGCCGGTGTGCTTCACCGCCGCCGCGTAAGCTGCGTAGACCTTGTGCGGATCGTGGCCGCCGCGATTCAAACGCCAGATGTCCTCGTCGGACATGGCGGCGACCATTTCCTTCAGTTCCGGGTATTTGCCGAAGAATTTTTCGCGGGTGTAGGCGCCGCCCTTGGCCTTGAAGTTCTGGTATTCGCCATCGACGCATTCTTCCATGCGTTGGCGCAGGATGCCTTTACTGTCCATTGCCAGCAGCGGGTCCCAATACGAGCCCCAGATCACCTTGAGCACGTTCCAGCCGGCGCCGCGGAAGGCCGCTTCCAGCTCCTGGATGATCTTGCCGTTGCCGCGCACCGGGCCGTCCAGGCGCTGCAGGTTGCAGTTGATGACGAAGATCAGGTTGTCGAGTTTTTCGCGCGAGGCCAGCGTGATGGCGCCGAGGGATTCCGGCTCGTCGGTCTCACCGTCGCCGAGGAAAGCCCAGACATGGCGGCCGGACGTGTCGGCGATACCGCGGTCATGCAGGTATTTCAGGAAGCGCGCCTGGTAGATCGCGGTGATCGGGCCCAAGCCCATCGACACCGTCGGGAACTGCCAGAAGTCGGGCATCAGCCACGGGTGCGGGTAGGAGGGAATGCCGTGGCCCGAGGTTTCCTGGCGGAAATTGCCGAATTGATCATCGCTGATGCGGCCTTCGATGTAGGCGCGGGCGTAGATGCCGGGCGAGGCATGGCCCTGGAAATAGACCAGATCGCCGCCGTGTTCGGGGGTCTGGGCGCGGAAGAAATGGTTGAAGCCGACGTCGTACAACGTGGCGGAAGACTGGAAGCTGGCGATATGGCCGCCGACGCCGGGCGCCTTTTCGTTGGCGCGCATCACACAGGCCACCGCGTTCCAGCGGATCAGCGCCTTGATGCGGCGTTCGAGGGCGATGTCGCCGGGATGCTTTTCCTGCAGGTGCACCGGGATGGTGTTCACATAAGCGGTGGTTGCGTTGTAAGGCAGGTAGGCGCCGGAGCGGCGCGCTTTGTCGATCAGTTTTTCGAGCAGAAAATGGGCGCGTTCAACGCCTTCTTCTTCGATCACGGCGGCGAGGGCATCAAGCCACTCGCGCGTTTCCTGAGGATCACTATCCGGCAAATGCGCAGGCAGGGAATTCGGCATGAAAAGGGTGCTCCGAAAAGGCCAGTGGAAACACGGCTGGCAGCTAGCCAGCACGGCTTACCGGCAATATTTAAATGTTTCAAAAACAGTTGCACCCGCGAAGGGCGATGAAAGCCGGTGGATTATCGATGTGCCGATACCTGGGGTCAATTTTCAATAGTTGGTATTGGTTTTTTTAATATAAAGAAAGGCTAATAAACCAAAAACCAACAATTCGCTGCAATGCAGGCGCGTCCCTCTTGCGGCGCGATCTCCCAACGTTTGGCGCCGCAAGCGGGCGCTCCTACGGCATTGTGGCTTCACCCTGAGGGCGAATGTTGGAATCGACCCTACGCCAGGCGCCAGCGTCATGATCCATCAGCCAGGCATCGAAGTCAGTCTGCGGCATTGGCTTGGCGAAGTGGAAGCCTTGTAGCGTGTTGACGCCGAGTTGGGACAGCATCTCGGCGGTAACCGCGTCTTCGACGCCTTCGGCGACACACTCGAGGCGAATCGCGGATGCCATCTGAATGATCGCCTGTACCACGCGCAGACCTTGCGGCGTATGAATGCGGCGGACGAAGCTGATGTCGACCTTGATTTCATGCACCGGCATGTCATGCAGTTGCGACAGCGAAGAATAGCCGGTGCCGAAATCGTCGATGGCGATGCGGAATCCGGCACGGTTGAGTTCATTCAACCGTTCCATGGCGAATTCGACATCCATCAATGCGACGCTCTCGGTAATTTCCAGCGTGATCCGTTGCGGCTCAATGCCGAAATATTGAGAATCCTTGATCAATTTCTCGGTGAAGTCGGGCATGAACAATTGGCGTTTGGAAACGTTGACCGCCAGGCCGAGATCGAAGCCGCGTGCCTTCCAGTCGCGTCCGGCGGACAGCGTGGCGGTCAACACCTGTTCCCCCAGTTCGCGAATCAGGCCCAGGTTTTCCGCCATTGGAATGAAGGACGCCGGCGAGACCCAGCCGAGTTCCGCGTCATGCCAGCGCGCCAGGGCCTCGAGGCCGAGTGTGCGGCCGGTTTTGCTGTCGACCAATGGCTGGAACCAGGTCAGGATTTCATTGTTCTTGATCGCCGCCGCCAGCCGGTGCTGGATATAGAGATCCTTCTTGCCGAGTCCTTTTTGCGACATGTCGGCGAAGAACTGGTAGGTGTTGCGGCCTTGGGCTTTGGCATAGAACATGGCGCGGTCGGCTTGCGACAGCAGCGCATCCAGGTTGTCGGCGTCATCCGGATAGATGGTGACGCCCATGCTGAAGGTCACCGCGAATTCAGCGCCATCGACCGTCAGCGGTTCCCGCGTGATGTCAGCGATTTTTGCGACGACTTCGCGGATGTCCTGGCTGGTTTTCATATCCGGAATCAACAGCACGAACTCGTCACCGCCCCAGCGTGCCAGCGTATCGCCATCGCGCATTCTGCTGCGCACGGCTTCCGACAGGACGACCAGCAGCCGGTCTCCCGCCTTGTGGCCCAGGGTGTCGTTGATCTGTTTGAAATGATCCAGGTCGAAAAAGCACAGACCGACCTTGTGCGTTGAACGCCTGGCGATGCGGATCGCCATCTTGGCGCGGTCTTCCAGCAAGACCCGGTTCGGCAAGCCGGTCAGCGCATCATGCAGGGCCATGTGGGTGATCTGTTTTTCCTGCATGTAGGTCTGGGTGACGTCGCGCAGTACGCCGCGAACGCCGATGACCTGACCGCCGACATCGCGCAATGGCACGAAACGGCACTCGACCCAGGTGTCCGTTGCGGCTTTGCCACGTAGGCGCGCGCGCAGCGTGATCTGGTCTTTTTCGCGCGATGCGATGCCTTCCAGCACGGTCTGCATCTGATCCGCGTCATCCGGATGCAGGCAATCATGGAATTTGATCGTCGAGGCGAGCGTGTTGGATGGCGAGGTGGTCAGCGAGGTGGTCAGCGATGTGGTCAGCGATGTATTCACCTCGTCAGCCAGTCCGCTGAGTCGCCGCCAGGCCGAACTGGCGCGGCGGATGCTGCCGCTCAGGTCGAGTTCGATGACGACTTCTTCCAGCAGGTTCAGGGTATCGAGATAGGCGCGGTTTTCTTCCTCGCGCATGAACACCACATCCATCAACGATTCGAGCGTATCGGCCAGGGCGCCAATTTCGTCATCCTTTGCCTTTGCTTTGCACAGCAGGGCGCGCGCGCCTGGCAGGTTGGGATGATGATCATCACCGAAGGCATGCGCGGCGCGGTTCAGGGTTTCGATGCGGAGCACCAGTTCGCGTGTCCAGCGTCCAAGCAAAAGGTGGAAGCCCAACGCCAGCGCCAGACCCAGTGCCAGGGCGCCGATCAGGACCGGAATCAGCCAGACGGGTTGAACGACCGGCAGGCGGATCAGGAAGCGGGCTTGATCTTCGCCATCAATCGGGA
>JBBQQT010000206.1:0-4619 GCA_038215555.1 Burkholderiales bacterium
GGCGCAGGCCGGGGTCCAGTTCGTTGCGACTGGATTCCGGCCTGCGCCGGAATGACGAAACTGGGGGCTCATCTGCTTGGGCTGGTCGGTTCCGGCGTCAGCGACAAACTGACCGCCCCTTCGACTACCCGCACCGGATAACGCGCCGCGCAGCCGACATCGGGTGCGACCGCCAGGCCGGTATCCAGGTTGATCTTCCAGTCATGCAGCGGGCAGGCGACCTTTTTGCCATGCACGATGCCCTGCGACAGCGGCCCGCCCTTGTGCGGGCATTGGTCGCGCAGCGCGAAGATTTCGTCATCGACGGTACGAAAGATCGCGATTTCGCCGGCTGCGGTTTTGACGACCCGCGCGCCCTGGCGCGGGATGTCTTCGAGGTTGCCGATCTGCAGCCAGTGCTCGGTTGGACTATTCATGTTGGTATTCCTTTCGTCATTCCCGCGCAGGCGGGAAACCAGTGTGTGTATTTGCGTGTATCCAAAGTGGTGTGCAAAGCAATCAGACGGATGGCTGGATTCCCGCCTGCGCGGGAATGACAGACAACGGCATGAATTCCCGCTTCAACGCGCCCGCGGTGCGTTTCTTCCACGGGTCGACCTGCGCCGGTTTCTGCGAGATCAGGAAGCGTTCGGCCAGCAGTTTCCGGTTGGCGGCGTCTTCCACCACTTGCGCCTTGATATGCGACAGGCCGACGCGCTCGACCCACGGCGCGGTGCGTTCCAGGTAGTGCGCTTCCTCGCGGTAGAGTTGGGTGAAGGCGGCGCAGAATTCCAGCACCTGTTCTTCCGTTTCCACCTTGGTCAACAGGTCGGTGATGCGCACCTTGATGCCGCCGTTGCCGCCGACATGCAGCTCGTAGCCGGAATCGACGCAGACCACGCCGAAGTCCTTGATCGTCGCTTCGGCGCAGTTGCGCGGGCAGCCGGATACCGCCAGCTTGAACTTGTGCGGCATCCAGGAACCCCAGGTCAGTTGCTCCAGCTTGACGCCCAGCCCGGTCGAATCCTGCGTGCCGAAGCGGCACCATTGGCTGCCGACGCAGGTTTTCACGGTGCGCATCGCCTTGCCGTAGGCGTGGCCGGAAACGAAGCCGGCGTCCGACAAGTCCTGCCACACCGCCGGCAGGTCTTCCTTCTTGATGCCGAACAGGTCGATGCGCTGACCGCCGGTGACTTTCACCTCGGGCACGTTGAACTTCTCCGCCACATCGGCGATGGCGCGCAGTTCCTTCGGATTGGTCAGGCCGCCCCACATGCGCGGCACCACCGAGAAACTGCCGTCCTTCTGGATGTTGCCGTGCGCGCGTTCGTTGATGTAGCGCGACTGCGCGTCATCGACGTATTCGGAAGGGAAAGCGCAGAGCAGGTAGTAGTTGAGCGCCGGGCGGCATTTGGTGCAGCCATCGGGGGTTTTCCAGGCCAGGCCGCGCATGGTTTCCTGCGTAGTCTTGAAACCCTGTTCGACGATGGCGGCGCGGATTTCGTCGTGGGTATGCTCGGTGCAGCCGCACAGTGGTTTCTTCGACGGCGCGGTGGAATAGTCGCCGCCCGCCGTTGCCGCCAGGATGGTTTCCACCAGCCCAGTGCAAGAGCCACAGGAACCGGAGGCTTTGGTATGCGCGCGCACTTCTTCCAGCGTGAACAACTTCTTCTCGCGCACCGCTTTGATGATGTCGCCCTTGCAGACGCCGTTGCAGCCGCAGATTTCGGCGGTATCCGGCAACGCCATGACGCGCGACATTTCATCACCCATGCCGCCGCCCGCACCGGAATCGCCAATGTGGTGGCGGCCAAACAGCAGCTTGTCGCGGAAGTCGGAAACATCGGTGGCATCGCGCATCAGCTCGAAATACCAGGCGCCATCCAGCGTATCGCCGTACAGCACCGCGCCGGCCAGTTTGTTGTCCTTCAGCACCAACTTCTTGTAGGAACCGCGCCCGGCATCCTGGAACACGATTTCCTCATGCCCTTCTCCGCCGACAAAATTGCCGGCGGAGAACAGGTCGATGCCGGTGACTTTCAATTTGGTCGAGGTCATCGAACCCTGATAGCGCGCTACGCCATGCTCGGCCAGATGATTGGCGCAGACCTTGGCCTGCTCCCACAACGGCGCTACCAGACCATAAGCAATGCCGCGATGGTTGACGCATTCACCCACCGCGTAGATGCGCGGGTCGTAGGTCTGCATGGTGTCGTTGACCAGCAAACCTCCAGGTCTGGCTGAACATTGCAGGCCGGCGGATTCCGCCAGTTGCGTATTCGGGCGAATACCGACCGCCATCACCACCAGATCGGCGGCAACCGTCTCGCCATCCTTGAATTTGAGCGCGCAGACGCGGCCGGAGTTTTTGCCATCCTCGCCACGCACCAGTTCCGCTGTCTGCTTCTGCAACAGAAACTTCAGCCCCTTCTCTTCCAGGCTCTTCTGCAACAGCCGTGCGGCCGGCTCATCCATCTGCCGTTCCAGCAACCAGGGCGCGATATGCACCACCGACACCTCCATGCCGCGCAGCTTCAAGCCATTCGCCGCTTCCAGGCCGAGCAGGCCGCCGCCAATCACCACCGCGTTTTTGTATTGCCCGGCGGCGGCGATCATCGCATCGACATCGGCGATATCGCGGAACCCGACGACGCCGGGCAAATCCGCGCCGGGAATCGGCAAGATGAACGATTTCGACCCGGTCGCCAGCAGTAACCGATCGTAGGCTGAAGACGTGCCGTCATCGGCTTCGACCACGCGATTTTTGCGGTCGATTTTCACTACCCGTTTGCCGGTATGCAGTGTGATACCGCGTTCGGCATACCAATCGCGACTGTTCAGCACGATCTGCTCCACCGTCTGCTCGCCGGCCAGCACCGGCGACAGCATGATGCGGTTGTAATTGGGATGCGGCTCATCACCAAACACCGTGATGTCGTACAGATCGGGTGCCGCCTTCAGCAGCTCTTCCAGCGTGCGCATGCCGGCCATGCCGTTGCCCACCAAAACCAGTTTCATGCGTGCCATGTTCAAATCCTTGCATATCCTATCGACGAAAAAAAACGGCGGCCGCCCTGATAGGGAGCGGACGCCGTTGTCCAAGATCGCTTAGGCGAGGAAGCCTGTCAGAGCATTAGCAATGACCATGCCATGTTTTGACATGCCGTTGAAAAACGACTGTGGGTGGGCCAACTACGGCGTTGCGCGCTCCTTTGCCTATCCTGTTGATATGTCTCGGTCGCTGCGCTGTGTGCGCCTTGCATATGGCCATCCAGGCCACGTTTTCATACGCCCGGTTGAAAGGTTTGAAAGCGGGGGTTGTCAGTGTTCTTCCGGCTTGGGTGCGCCAAATTGGTGCGATTCCGGACGACATGCACCGACATTTCGGTGCATGCCGAAAAAACACTTCATGAACGCCAGATATTTACCGATAAGCGGAATGTGAAACCCGAATGTGAAACCAAATAGCTGCAAAGCCACTCTTTCGTGCAATGACTGACCCGCTCCAACCCACCTTGCTGATCGTCGATGACGTCGTCGAGAACCTCACGTTTCTCAATGCCTTGCTGTGTCCGCTCTATCAGGTCCGCGTGGCCACTTCCGGGCTGATGGCGCTGCGGGTCGCCGCCAGCGAACCCCGGCCGGACCTGATCCTGCTCGATGTGATGATGCCGGATCTGGATGGTTATCAGGTTTTCCAACATCTGCGCGCCGACCCCGCCACGCGCGACATCCCGGTCATTTTCGTCACCGCGATGGACAGCGCCGTTGAAGAATTGCGCGGTCTGGACGCCGGCGCGGTGGACTACCTCACCAAGCCGATCATGCCGGCCATCGTGCTGGCGCGGGTGCGTACGCAACTGGAACTGAAACAGGTGCGCGACTGGCTGGCCGATCAGAACACCCGGCTGGAAGCCGAAGTGGCGCGGCGCATGCTGGAAAATGAAATCAACCAGGAAGTCAGCATCCGCGCGCTGGCGCATCTGGCCGAAACGCGCGACAACGAAACCGGTTACCACATCCTGCGCACGCAGGGCTATGTGCGTGAATTGGCGCAGCGTCTGCGCAACCACCCGCGCTTTGCCGCCACCCTCAACGACCGCTACATCGACTTGCTGCACCGTTCCGCGCCGCTGCATGACATCGGCAAGGTGGGCGTGCCCGATGCCATCCTGCGCAAACCCGGCCCGCTGACGCCGGAGGAATGGATCGTCATGAAAACCCATGCCAAGATGGGCGCCAATGCCATCGAACTGGCCGAACGCGATGCCGCCCGCAAGGTCGATTTTCTGACGTTGGCCAAGGAAATTGCGCATTGGCACCACGAAAAATGGGACGGCAGCGGCTACCCGGATGGTCTTGCCGGCGAAGCTATTCCGCTCTCCGCCCGCCTGATGGCGGTGGCCGATGTGTTCGACGCGCTGATCTCGCCTCGCGTCTACAAACCCGCCATGCCGATCGAAGTCGCGCGCGACCTGATCGCCCAGGAACGCGGTCGCCATTTCGACCCGGACATGGTCGATGCCTTTCTGGACGGCTTTGACGCCTTTCAAGCCATCGCCAGCGAGCACGGCGACGCTCCGCCTTGATTCTGCTTCACAGATTCCGTGTAACGGAACACAATAAAACATGATCCACTC
>JBBQQT010000207.1:0-4495 GCA_038215555.1 Burkholderiales bacterium
CGTTCCGGCTTGATCAGCAATTTGACGGTGACTTCAACGACGATGCCGAGCAGGCCTTCGGAGCCGGTCATCAGCGCCAGCAGGTCATAGCCGGGACTATCCAAAGCAGGCAGACCGATCTCCAGCAACTCGCCGTCAATCGTCAGCACCTTCAGCGCCAGCAGGTTATGCACCGTCAACCCGTACTTCAGGCAATGCACGCCGCCGGAGTTTTCCGCCACGTTGCCGCCGATGGAGCAAGCGATCTGTGAGGACGGGTCGGGCGCGTAATACAAACCCAGATGCGCCACCGCTTCGGAAATCGCCAGATTGCGCACGCCGGGTTGCACGCGCGCCAGGCGGTTGTCGGCATCGATCTGCAGAATCTTGTTGAACCGCGCCAGCGACAGGATCACGCCATCGGCCAACGGCAACGCGCCGCCGGAAAGGCCGGTGCCGGCGCCGCGAGCAACCACCGGAACCTGGTGTTCGCGACACACGCGCAATATCGATTGCGCCTGTTCCAATGTCTCCGGCAGGCATACCGCCAGCGGAATCTGTTTGTAGGCAGACAGGCCGTCGCATTCGTAAGGACGCAGCGCTTCGTCTTCGATCAGCAGCGCGTTGGACGGCAACGCGGCGCGCAAGGCGGCGAGGAATGTTGGATTCATCATCAAAGTAATGATCGTAGGATGCGGTGAGTGCAGCGAACCGCATCGTGCAATGCGGGCAGTGATGCGGTTCGTTCCTCACCACATCCTACGGTGTCGACCGGGTTTGACGTGGCGGTCATTATGCCGAAAGCCGTTGATAAGCTGTCGCCAACGCGGCGTCGTCGCCGACGTTGCCGGGAAAGATCACTACCGGCAGGTCGGGGTAACGCGGATGGTCGTCTGGACAGCGCACCACTGAACAGCCGGGCAGGATCTGGCCGATCACCGTCGAAGTGCGCAGCGCCAGGCCGTCCGACAGCACATCGTTGGAGGTAATGCCGCCTTTGCTGATCAGGAAGCCGAGCGTGGTCGGCAGGCCGCGCACAACGTCCATCAGGAATGCCGACACGGCTGCACCGAAAGCCAGCCGCGCGGCCTGGTCGGGGAACTGGCGTTCGACGCGGCTGGTGTAGATCACCGTTGTCCAGCCTTGGACATGGGCGTCGCGCGATTGGGAGAGGATTTCGTTCAGCAGTTTGTCGCGCTGGGTTTCGATGCGATCGACATCCACTTCCAACGGCACGATGCCGGGTTGTTCGAGCAGGATGGCCAGTTGCGCCGTGGTCTTCTTGACATGCGAACCGACAATGACCGCGCCAGGCTTGTTGTCGCGAACGTAAGCATGCATCGCCTCGGCCGCCACCGGTTGCGGTGGCAGTTTGGCCAGCGCAGTCAGCAGGCTGGCGGCGGAGCGGAACAGGAAACGTTTGCCTTGCTGCGCGGCGGCGGTGAGCTGTTCGGCAAAATGATTCAGATCGGCCTGGGTTTCGGCATCGACCACGCAGCAGCGGTTGCCGTGCAAGGCCAGCAGGCGGTCGGAAACATCGCCGCGCACATCGGCCAGCAGAAAGCGTTCGACCTGATCGGCCTTGATCCGGCCGGCGGTTTTTTCTTCGACGTAATCCGGCAGATAACTATGGTGATAGCCGAATACCGAATCGCGCGCGAATTCGGTTTCATGCACCGGCGTTGGCACGCCATTGACGATCAGGTAATGAATGCTGTCGCGCGTGAAACGGCCGCCCTCGAAGAAGGCGGGGGTTAGAAAGTGGGCATCTATGCCACCCAAACCCGGCCCCAACTCTTCCGCCATCACATCGGTCTCTACCGGGTAATGACCGCGCAGCGTGGAGTCTGACCGACTGACAAAAATCGGGTTGAACAACGTGCCGCCCGCCGCCAGATCGGCCAGCGCAAACTTGATGTTCCGGCACACCTCGCGCGTTACCGCTGCCGCACGTGTCGCATCCATGCCGCGCGTATTGGTCAGCACGAAGAACAACGGCGCGTCGTCAAGAAGCGCCTCCTGCAAGGTGGCGGCATCCCAACGGGTCAGCAACTTGCACGAATGCACCGTTTGCGAACCGGTCGGGTCGTCGTCGAGAACGATGATTTTGGTTTGGGTCATATCAAATTCCTTGCCGTCACCCCGGCGCATGCCGGGGTCCAGTGGGGTGATTTCTGGATTCCGGCCTTCGCCGGATAACCAGCGACTTTGCGAGCGCTTCTTGCTCGCTTAGTCGATTGGCTAGCAGCCTTATCAATGACGGGGTTCAGCCCAGCAACGCCATCGCGCGTGCCGCCATCGCTTCGCCGGTCAGCCCGTTGAAGGCCATGATCTCGCCCGGACTGGCGGTGGTTTCGCCGCGCTTCCAGGCCATCACGTCGCGACGCGTGGCGCGGGTGCGCAGCATGATCGGCTCCAGCGGGCCGGACGGGCCGCCGGTGACGCCGATCAGCGCATCCGCATCGAACAAGGCGTTGAAATGATCGTCGTCCATGAACGCGTTGTCGGGTTCCGACACGGTATCCCAGGCCACGTCGGTCGGGCGATACAGGCGGCGCGGGTTGGCGGCGCTGACGATGCGCACCTTGCAGCCGGCGGCTTCCAGCTTGTCCTTTGCCTCGAACACCGGCAGCAGCACCATGTCGCCGGTGACCGCGAACACCACGGTCTTGCTTCCCTTCTCGCTTTCATAAAGCTTCACCGCACCGCGTTCGATGCCTTCACGGGCCTGATCCAGCGTCGTGTAAACCGGCAGCGGCGACTTCGAGGCGATGATCGCGATGCCCTTGTTGTGGGTGCCCAGCGCCCAGTCGTAAGCGACCTGGATCTGGTTGGCGTCGCACGGGAACAGCGGATACATATTGCCGTTGCGCATTTGCGCGGCGAAGTAGTTCTCGATTTCCGGCCGTTGATGGGTCCAGCCGTTGCGGCCCTGTTCCAGCGCGCCGGCGGTGAACATGCAGACGAACGACGGCGTCTTGCGGCGCAGTTCGGCCATCGCCTGGGTGACGGTCTGCACGATCGGCCAGCCGTTGATGGCGAAGCTTTCATACGACAGCCAGATCGAACGCGCACCGAACAGCGCCATGCCGGCAGCCAGGCCGGCGCAGGCATCTTCGTTGAGTGGCTCGTAAACCTGACCGTTCGGTTCCTGGAAATACAGCGGATCTTCCACCGGGTGACGAATCTTCAGCGCGGCGTTGATGTTGGCCATGGCGCTGGCTTCGTTGCCATCGGCGTTGGTCACCACAAAGTACGGATCGCTCTGGCCGACGGCGGCAACCAGCGCGCCGAAGGCGGTGGCCGGTACTTGCTTGTCGCCCGGTTCGAAGGCGCGGATCGGCAGTTCAGGCAACGGCACGATGTCGAGCACATATTCGGTCACCACCGTCTTGGCGGCGGGGCCACCACCGGCACGGGTGAAGTTGTCGCGCACAATCTGCCAGGCTTCCGGGCTCAGCGCGCGGCGTTGCAGGCCGGCGATGATGTGTTCGGCATCGAGTGTGTCGGCCGGGTACAGGTTGTGCGCCTTGGCGCCGACCTTGTGCACGCCGGCGCCCTTCAACTGCTTCAGGATCATGACCGTCCGCTTGCCGCCCAGCGCGCTTCGGGCGGCGGCGTCTGCAGCCTGCAACACAGCGGCGGCGAAGGCCAGGCGGCGATCGAACGAGAATGCCGAACTGTCGACGTAGGCGCCGACCTGGTCCTGATCATCGAAGTTCTTGGCATCGACCAGAAACACGTTTTCAAATCCGTGGCCTTTCCAGTACGCCGTCATTTCGGCGTTGCTCCAGGTGGTACACATCGAATGGTGTTCCTGGCTGTAGCCGTTCCAGATCAGCACCGGCAGGAAGTTGGTCACCTTCGGGTAGGCGGTGTTGAAGTGCATCATCGAATTCAGGATGTACGGCTCGCCCATGCCGCCGTCGCCGATGGTGACCGGGAACAGCGTGCCGGGGTGCAGCAACGCGCCGGCCATGGCGAAATGCTGGCCCTGGCCGAGCGGGCCGGCAGGGGCGAGCAGGCCGGGAATCGCGCCGGACAGGTGGCCGAGCAGACCATGCTTTTCGCGGAAACGGTCGCGCAGTTGCTGCACGGTGTTGATGCCCATTTCTTCCAAAGAACGGTCGAGGAACATTGCCGAATAGAAGCCGGGCGCGTGGTGGCCGACTTCGGTGACGATATTGGTGTGGCCCAACATCACCAGCGCGGCATAGGCCTCGGCGCTGGACGCAAAACCGCCCGGATGGCCGGACGCCTTGGCGCCGCAGATTTGCAGAGTCAGGTAGCGCAGCGCATCCGCCGCCATCAGGGTTTGATACGCGGCGGCGGGAGCGTGGGCGCTGCCAATGGCTTTCGCGTTGGCGGCAATCGCCGGTTCGGCGGCTTGCTCGGCAAAGCCCGGCCAGGCGGGGCCGTAATGCTGGATGCCGGTACAGAATTCGGGGGCGAGATCGGCGGGGATGGTGGTGGCGTTCATGTCGGGCTCCAAGGGGGCGAGTGAAGGGGTAAATGG
>JBBQQT010000208.1:0-4335 GCA_038215555.1 Burkholderiales bacterium
GATCCTCCAGGCTGGCCGCGCGGATCGGCGAGCAAGCCTTCGTCGTAACGTTGTAGCCAGAGGAAGGTCTGGGTGTAGCGGGTGATGATGTCGGCCAGGCCGGTTCCAGCCTCGGCGGTGAGTTCTGGGCTTTTCAGTGTGGCGCGCACAAGGTTGAGGGCAGATTCCAGTTCGGCACTGTTGGTTTCCAGACGGTGACGGTCGAGGGCGTAACCTTGCACCAGATAGTCCTTGAGCACCCGGCTGGCCCATTGCCTGAATTGCACACCACGTTTCGAATTGACCCGGTAGCCGACCGAAAGAATGGCATCCAGATTGAAGTGCTCAATCTGCCGTGTAACCGTTCTGTCACCCTCGTTTTGAACTTGTGCAAAAAATGCACAGGTTGACTCCCGGTCCAGTTCCTCCTCCTTGTAGACATTGCGCAAGTGCCGATTGATGACCGAGCGATCCCGCTCGAACAACCGTGCCATCTGTTCCTGCGAGAGCCAGACGGTTTCCTGTTCGACGCGCACTTCGATGGTGCTGTCGGTCACCTCGAAAAAAACGAGTTCGCTCATTTGTTGTTTTCTCCCTTGGGTAGTTTGATGCCGACCACCGGCGTATAGCCTTGATGCACCGTTCCTAAAATGGCTTTGGACAAGACACCTTCTCCATTTGCCGTTTTTCCGCCCAGCCCCTGGCCGGTGAAATAGACTTTTTCAGGGAATTCACCTGCCGGCTGCAAGCGAGGGGTGAATACGGCACCGGTATTCGCCAGCAGCACGGGGGCCTTGAACGGATTGCCTAAATGCACGCCGATGTCACCATGGCGTCCGAAACGGGTGAACACCGTATAAAAGCAACGTTCGGTATCCCAGGCCAGACCTTGCGGCGCAGAAGGTGCCAAAGTCATCCAGGCATCGGCATTGGCTTGGGTCGGCAATATCGTGGTGACAAGCTCATCAACGCAAAAACGTCCCAGACCGATACCCGCGTCTCGGCCGAAGCCAAGTTCGCCAATGTCTTGAATTGCCTGTTTGAAATCGGCAAACGGCAGGCGCGCTTCATCAAGAACGATATACAGGTCGAGCGGGGATTGAAGTGAGCAGAATGCATCCTGGGTACTGGGTGCGCCTTGCTTGCCGTACCAGTGTCGCGTCATCGAATAGGGTGCGAAACCTTCGCCGGTGGTGTTGGTTCTGCGGTCGATGGCGTTGTGGGGCTGCGGATGCGATTGCAGCTCACCACCGGGAAGATCGCTATTCGGACGGCAGTGTTGCAGCCAATCGGCAAGCGGTTGGTCGAACTGTTCAATGGGCAACCAGATTCTTTTCTTGGCGGCTTTGCGGTCGTCATCCGACAATGGGTTGAAGCAATGCGCCGGCATGGCCGGCCGAGGCAGATGTTCCGCCGGAAAAGCATCGGAAACCACTGCGAACGGCCGGCCAGCGGTATAGCCGTCAAGCAGTTGATTGAGTTGGCTTTCACCTAGCCGGTTACGCAATGCCCAGCACAATTGGCCGAACAAGGTATCTCCGCGTAAGGTTGTGCCAAATGCGGATTGCGGGGTAATGCGGGCCTTGAGGGTCAACATGAAGGACTCCAGGCATGAGTTACTGCACAAAGCGCGCGGCCAACCCAAGCTGCAATGTGGGCGCAGGTGTTCATTTCAGGCAGTTCCAGCCAGGTTGACCTTGGCCAGTTCCGGTAACACGTCGGCGCCATCGAGTTCTAGACGGGCGAACTTGATTTTGCCGTAGCCGCGCGAGCCGGAGCCGCCGAGGCCGGTGAGCTCCAGTAATTTCAAGCCTTCATAGACGATTGCCATCACGTCTTCCTGATCATGGATGCGGACGGTGAGCGCGAAATCGAAGGTTGCGCCGGCCGGTACACGCTCGGTGTTGCGCGGGTTTTTCGCGACGCCGCGAATACGGTCGATCATGTTTTCCATCTTGGTTTCGGTGAGCAACAGATTGCGCCGACTCATCTCGTTCACCCAGGCACGCGACAGCGAGCAATCCCAGAAAGCGAGACGGGTGGGGCCGATTTCTTCGACCAGTTTCATGTCCTGGCCAGAACCTTCCGGCGCGCCACCAAACAACTTGAGCAGGTTCTTGGCTTGCTGACGTTCGCCATCGGGGACGCGTGCGATGTCGCGGAAACCGAGTGGTTTGCCTTCAGTCTGGCTGACCAAGCCCAACTTCCATTCCAGCAGGCTGCGAATCTTGCCTTTGAGGCTGGAGCCAGGAATGTAAGGTTCTTGAGAAACGGGGTTTTTCAGCACGGGGTTGTCGGTGCCACCAATGTGCATTTCGGTGTTGCCGGAGCCAATGTGCAGACCGGTGACGAGTTCCAAGCTGCCAGTGAATTTGCGGATAGCGGTGAGTTTCATGATGTGGTTTCCCTTGCTCAGTCTTGGCGTTCTTGTTTGTAGAAACCCATGAAGGCTTCCCAGAAGTATTTACAGGTAGTCAAAGTCGCGGGGTTGGTCACTTCAGACAAAGTGTGGTGCATCAGATCGACGAATGTCCTATCCACAAGCTTGCGGCCTTCAGCATAAGCAGCCTTGGCGTTGAGCATGCGAATGAAGGGCAGGTATTCGGCAAACTTCGCCGCCTGCAAGTCCATCGGCTGCTGGCTGACGCGGGTCTCCCAGAGCAATAGTTCGTCATAAAAACGTCGGAGTTGCGTTGGCTTGTTGCAATTGGCGTCAGCACGCGCGATACCTTGCGCCGCCTCCTTGGCAATACCGTTGAACAGTTCCGCGTCAATTGTTTTAAAACTGGGTTTATCCATTTATTTCTCCTCAGTCACGTTGTTGATAAAGATGGGTAAACAGGGCGATCTTGTAAGCAGCCCGGTGTTTTTCGATGCCGGAACTGGCGATTTCCAGAGCCAGTTCGGTTTGCAGTTTCCGCCGCTTGCGTTCGGTGGCTTCGCGGTCGCCGGTATTTTTCACTTTGGTTTCCAGCATGCGCCATGTGCGATAAGCGAAACGGGAATGCCAGAGGGCGTTTTCCGGTCGACTCTGGTCGGCGGCCATATCGGTGAGGTTGAGCAGTCCGTAGAGGTAGCTGGTGGACAAGCTGAGTTCCTCGCGAAGTCGGCCCAGTGCAGATTCCCGTGCCATCAGTTGATCGAAGGTGTCCCAGGTGACGGCATGGTGAAAGCTGGTAACAGCGTTCTTGCCGGTGATCTGCTTGGCGCCGTTGAGCGCCACTTCAGCCAGTTGGCTCAAGTGGCGGATAGGCATGCCCGGTTTGGTCATCGACAGGCCGGCGGAGAAGTGAATGTCCGGGTTGTGCGCCACATAGCGGGCAAATTCTGTGCGCATTCTTTGCGCCAGTTTGATGGTGGAATGCCAGGGGCCAATCAGGAAGAAGTCATCGCCGCCAGCGAACACGGTGTATGTATTGGGAAATTCCTGTTCGCACACCCAAGGCAACCAAACGGTGAAGAAGGCGTTGATCTGACGAGAAAGCCCGGCCATGCGGGCGAAAGTGGGCCGTTCCAGGCCTTTCTGAAAAATCAGTCCGAGATTGTCGATGTCGCCTTTCAAGGTCATCAAAGCTTCCGCGCCGACCCAGTGTCCGTTCTCGTCCAGCTTGCGGTCATCGCGGGCGAGATGATTCAAGGTCTTCGGCGCTTGTGGATGTGGGTCGAAGTCGTCGAGATTCTCCAATCCCTTGTAGCGGTCGGATTCCCAGGCGTTGGACTCACCGAACCTGGGTACGAAGGCATTGATGGCGCGGCGGGCGTAACCATTCCAGAGTGGCGCATCGGCCGATTCCGGCAATGAGAAGTCCCAGGCGCGCAGCAGGTTGCCAGATTTTGCTTCGCCGCCGAATTTGCCGCTGGCATCTTCAGCTCCGGTAAACAGGACGTGGTAGCCGAAGATGGGTAGGCGCAACTGGTTCAACGTCTGGCCATTCGACAGCGGTGCGACCTTGCCGCGGGTGATCAGCACACGGTTCTGGTGAACCAGCCATTTTCCGGTCATGACTTGATCCCATGCCAGTTCGCTGAGGCCGTCGAGTTCCGGGTGGGCCGGGGAGCGGCCGTCGATCTTGCATTCGCCGTGGCTGAATCGGTCAAGAAAACCCATGGCGATGGCATTGGGGGGGGTATCACCACACAAACCAAAGCGAGTCAGCTTGGCGGCTTCGAGTTGCTCAAACAGACGCTTCATCAACGCCCGGAACGGGCTTTCTGACTTGCCATGTCGAAAATCGGCGGCGCGTGCAGGCAGCCAGGCAAGGTTGATACCCGATTGGCCATAGGTCTGGGCAACAAACCAGGCATCCAGTTCGGTTTGCACAGCGCGCAGTTTTACGATGCTGTCTTCAGTGTTGG
>JBBQQT010000209.1:0-4322 GCA_038215555.1 Burkholderiales bacterium
CTATTTGATGTATGCGATACAGCACGGCTTGCCCGAGCCGCTTTCGTTGCAGTTCAGAATTAGACTTTTCTTCTCGTGCAATTCACTCAGGCTACAACCGCGAAGCGCATCAGGGCGCCTTGATCAATGATCTGAAAAACCCATCGGGCAAGTAGTAGGTTAAGCGCAGGCGGGACGGCCCTTCCGTCTCATCTCCCTTTTTTTGGCAAATAAACTGGAGCAGGTTTGGATAACGACAGTTTCTCTGCGTCTGAACGATTCATCAGCACAACAACCGACCCGATCCCCACCCCTAGCAGCCATGCCTCGTGCATGGTTTGCGGACAGGGAAACGCAATTGGCATTAAATTCAGCCCACAAGGCGATTCGGTCACGGCCATCTTTCAGGCGAGCGCGCAATGGCAAGGATATTCGGGGTTTTTACATGGCGGAATGATCAGTACGCTGCTGGATGCCGCCATGACGCATTGTCTCTTTCATCACGGCATCGAAGCCATGACGGCTTCTCTAAAAGTCCGCTTTCTTGAACCGGTACCTTGTGCCGAAAATTTGCAAATCAAGGCAACACTCTGCGAACGACGCCGGCACGTTTATCTGCTCAATGCCGAACTGGTTTTGTCGGGCCGCTGCCTGGCCCGGGCTGAAGGCCGATTCATCACGAGTCGTAAGTCATGATGAGTAATCCTTTACTGATGGCTTGCCGAATAGACGCTCGACCGCCTTACTCATACATCTCTCCGCGTTCGGCATTGGCGTAACGGTTGTCATCCTGGTCGGCACACTCGGGTTCGAGGCTTGCCAACTGGCCATTTCTCATCTTGTTGGTGTTTTTTATGGGAAGCATCGGACTGGCCTTACAGCCGCAGCCCAGCGGGGAATGACCTGACCTGCGGCAGCACGGCAAGGCCTGGGTGACCAGGCCCTTGACTACCGACCGAACTCCGTATCCCGAACGCGGGCGACTGCCGATATCGCGTAAACGACGTCTTCTTCGCAGGTTCTATGATTTGTAATCGCCGCACGAAGCACTGTCCTGCCGTCGAGCTTTGTCGTCGAAAAAACGGCATCACCGGACAACTGCAATACGGATGCTATTTTCGCATTCAAAGCATCCTGTGCTGAGCCCTCCCATTCGCGTGGCGCGGCGTTAAAGCAACAGACGTTCAATCGGACTGGCAAAGCCAGCCTGAGTCCATGGGTTGTCTCGACGAGCATGGCCATTTGAGCAGCCAGTTGGCAGTTTCGCGTAATCGCCTGACCAAGCGCTTCGGTTCCATAGGCTCGCAGCGCGGACCAGACCTTCAGCGCCCTAAAGCCACGAGATAAGTCAGTCCCGTAATCACAGAACCAGGGCTCGCCGCCACCCAGCCCCTGATCCTGCTGCGCCAGATAGGCCGGCCGCGCGGCAAATGTCTCACGATGGATTTTCTCGTCACGAATCAGAGCCACACCACAATCGTATTGCACGAACATCCATTTGTGAAAATCGAAGGCGAGCGAGTCGGCGCGCTCAATACCGCGAACAAGGTCGCACCAAGGCGCTTGTGCAAGTCGCGCCCAGGCCCCGAAAGCCCCGTCAATGTGGAACCAGAGCATCTCCTTGACACATACGTCCGCGAGCGCGTTGAGGTCGTCAAAGTAGCCCAAATCCACCGACCCCGCCGTGCCCACGATGCAGAACGGCACCAGTCCTGCTGCTCGATCTTCGGCAATCACTTGGCAAAGACTGGCGATATCGATGCTGCCATCCGGCCCCCTGGGAAGCCTGCGCAGCATCGACGATCCAACCCCCAGTAGTTCGAGCGCCTTGCTGGTTGCGCTATGCACGCCTTCCACCGCATACGCGGCAAGTTGCGGCGAACCTTGAATGCCATCAAAGCGAGAGGCCCTTCCCAATGCCTTCAGACGCGCAGCAGCAAGGCACGTCACTGTCGCTTGTGACGTTCCTGAAACGAGAATACCGGAGGCCTGCGATGGAAAACCGAAGCAGCGCCGACACCAGTCGATAACCGCTCGTTCGACATAGACCGCACCGTGATCACGGCCACCGCAGTTGCTGTTCATCGTCGCAACGACCATTTCAGAGAGTAGGCCGCTGGCCAGCCCACTGCCTTGCACCCAACCGAAAAAACGGGGGTGCGTATTTCCCGATGAAAAGGGCAGAACATTGCTTGCTAGCTCATCAACCAAGCTCGGGATGCCGCACCCCTCGGTTGGATCACCCAGTTTGAGTGGCGAACGATCCGCGTCATTCAAAGGGCGCCAAGGACGATTTCGAACGTCCGCAAGGTGGTCGACACAGTGGTCAAGCAGACGATGGGCTTCGTTTCGGAAATTCGTCCAATCCAATGGATCCAGCGGCGAGGGCAAATAGTCTTGCTGCGATGTGTTCTCTGTAACCATGATGTACTCGCCTCTTAAGCGCTGAATCTGCGAAGGAGAAATGGTGAGCTTGCCTGCAAGAAATAACAACCGAACTAGCAATGCAGTTTTCATGAGGACAGAAACGGAGTGACGTCGGGAGGACTACCGCATTGACGCGAGCGACGGCGTCATCGGCAAGGTCGAGGATTTCTATTTTGATGATGTGGCGTGGGTTATCCGTTACCTCGTTGTCGAAACGGGATCCTGGCTTTCAAGTCGAGAAGTGTTGATTTCGCCGATCGCGATTGGTCGACCGAAAAATTGCTACCTGCGGCGATTAGCAAGGATCAGATCAGGAACAGCCCTGACATCGCCACCAAGAAACCAGTCTCGTGACAGCACGAAATCGGCTATCTGGGCTACTACGGCTATCCGAATTATTGGGGCGGTTCCGGGCTCTGGGGGGGCGGTATGTACCCCTACATGATGGCGCCAAGCTACGCGGGAGCCGGCTCGACGGATGACGAACGAACCGAGGCGGAGCGTGAGCGCGAAAGGGAGGAAGAGGCGCGGCATCGCGATGATGACCCTGATCTGCGCAGTTGCCTGGCAGTCAGTAAATACATCGTTCACGCCACCGATGGCGACATCGGTCACGTGACTGGCTATCTCATTGATGATGAAACCTGGGCGATACGCTACCTCATCGTCAATACCAGCAACTGGTGGCTCGGACATCAGGTATTGATTGCGCCGCAATGGATTCAGGAGGTGAGTTGGCTGGAAGGCGAAGTGTTGGTCAAGCTCACCCGGCAGGCAGTAAAAGACGCCCCGCCTTATGACCCAAAAAAACCCGTTGATCGCAACCAGGAAGCTCGGATTTACGACTATTACGGATATACGCGGTACTGGGCGGTCAGCAAACTCGACCAATAGTGCGCTGGCGAACAGTCCCGAAAATTCGTTTGGCAGATAGTCGAGATTCTTCAGCAAGCATCGCAACAAGAAGATGAACGCCGATATTCAGGTGCCGCGAGCGGCTCTTGATGTTGGCGCTTTCTTGATCCCGGAATCGCATCGATTCCTTCAGCCGTTTCATCACTTATTCACAAATTCACAAGGAAATATCATGGAAAACGATCATTCACCCTTTTATGTTTTCAATACGCACGTTGAAGCCGAACAAGCCATCCAGTCGCTGAGCCGTGCTGGTTTTGACATGAAGAAGCTCTCTCTGGTCGGCAAGGGCTACCACACCGAAGAACATCCCATCGGCTTTTACACCACCGGTGACCGAATCAAGACCTGGGGTGGCATGGGTGCCTTCTGGGGCGGCATCTGGGGTTTGCTGTTCGCGCCGGCTGTGTTCTTCCTTCCCGGGCTGGGCCTGGTCGCCATGGCCGGGCCGATCGTGGCCGCGCTGGTCGGCGGCATTGAGGGCGCGGTCGTCGTCGGAGGTATTTCGGCACTGGGTGCGGCATTGACCCGGATCGGCGTGCCCAATGACCAGGTGATCAAGTATGAAACGGCATTGAAGGTCGATAAATACGTCCTTTTGGTGCACGGCAGTACCGAGGAGGTGGAGAAGGTGCGTACTGTGCTGACCAACACGAAGTTGCTCGAAACCGTCTGATCATCCGGGCCGCAACAGTATTTCGGAAGCGGCCAAGGATTTCAGCTTGGCTCTCGTCATGCACTGAGAACGGCGGGGGCATCTGATGGGTGCTGCGGTACCCAGCCCGCGATCAATTGATGGAGACGACCAATCGTGAACTCATTGCGACACCATACTGAACGTCACCGTGCCGATCGTATCGGCTGGTTGCGCGCCGCCGTGCTCGGCGCCAATGATGGCATCGTTTCGACCGCCAGCCTGATTGTCGGCGTCGCCGCTGCCGCTGCCAAGCCCGGCGACATCCTGTTGACCGGCATGGCCGGCCTTGTCGCCGGCGCCATGT
>JBBQQT010000210.1:0-4212 GCA_038215555.1 Burkholderiales bacterium
TTTGGCGGCACCGGGCTCGGGCTGGCAATTACACGGCGACTGGCCGAGTTGATGGGCGGCGAAGCGGGCGTCACCAGCACGCCCGGCGCCGGAAGCACCTTCTGGTTCACCGCCCGGTTGACGACGACACCGCTTGAAACCCAGCCGTCGTCGGCGAGCGACGAGGCTGGCAATGCCGAAAGCCTGATCCACCGCCGCCATCAACAACACCGCCGCATCCTGGTCGTCGACGATGACCCGATGAACCTGGAGGTGGCGCAACTGCTTCTGCACGAATCCGGGCTGGATGTCGACATCGCGCAAGACGGCGAACAAGCGATCAGCATAGCTGTTGAAAACAGCTACGCCGTCATTCTGATGGACATGCCGATGCCGATCCTGGACGGCTTGGCAGCCACGCGGCAGATCCGAAAAATGCCCGAGCACCTGACAACACCGATTCTGGCGATGACCGCCAATGTTTTTGCCGAAGACAAATTGCGTTGCCTGGACGCCGGGATGAATGACTTTCTGTTCAAGCCCCTCGACCCCGACGTGCTGTTTTCGACCTTGCTGAAATGGCTCGACAAGCGCTAAGGAGGTGAGCAAAAATAACTTGAACACAACGAACCCTGTAGGTCGGGTTAGCCCAAAGGGCGTAACCTGACGCCTCGCCGGTCAATCGCCGGGTTACGCTACGCTAACCCGACCTACGAGGTTTCGATTGCACGTTCAACGTGTTTTTGCTTGATGCCTAAGCGCAGGTCGGGGTATTCGCTGACAACCAGGTTTTACGCCACTCTTCAAGGCATTCGCCTGTAGAACGACTATCCATGCGGCCCGGTTTGTTTGCTTGCCGCTGTTGCCGAAAGTCTTACCCAAGAGTCACCTTGATTAAATCGTCCTCAATGCCGAATAATGGTTGGGAGCCTCAACCTGTAATCAACCGTGTCTTCGCGAGAAAACCATGACAACAACGCCAAACAGCCGCGCTACTAATCCAGTGAAAACGCAGGGAAATGAAGTGCCATCAAGCGCTGACTCGGTGCAGGACATTGATGCCCTGGTATTCCGCACACTGATCAACATCATGCCTGACCGGATTTACGCCAAAGACACGCAAAGCCGGTTCATCCTGGCGAACAAGGCGGTGGCCACGCTCATGGGCAAGAGCACGCCGGCAGAAATGATCGGAAAAACAGATTTCGATTTCTACGCCGAGGAACTGGCCTCCCAGTATTTTGCCGTGGAACAGGCACTGATCCAGTCGGGCCAACCCTTGATCGCATGCGAACAGCTCGTGCCGAATCTGGATACCGGCGAACCGGGATGGTTGCAGACGACCAAAGTACATCTGCGCGATCATGACGGAAAGGTGATCGGAATTGTCGGCCTGGCCCGCGACATCACTGAGCGCAAACGATTCGATGCTGAAATTCAGCGCCGCAACATCGAACTCTCCGAGCTTAATGTCAAGCTGTCCCAAACACAGGAACAGCTCCTGCAGTCGGAAAAAATGGCCTCCATCGGCCAACTGGCCGCTGGTGTTGCACATGAAATAAACAATCCGATCGGATTCATTTTTTCCAACTTCAATACGCTGGAAGGCTATATGAAGAAGGTTTTCAAGATGCTTTCGGCGTACGCCGATGCGCAGCAATTCATCGCCTCGCCGGATGTCGTCGCCCAACTTGATCGCATGGGCAAAGAGGTCGAACTGGAGTACCTGATCGAGGACAGTCGTCATCTGATGGCCGAAACCATGGAAGGTCTCACGCGCGTCAAGAAGATCGTTCAGGACCTCAAGGATTTTTCGCGTATCGATCATCAAACCGAATGGGCGTGGGCGGATTTGCATCGGGGGATCGATTCGACCCTGAATATTCTTGCCAACGAAATCAGGTACAAAGCCGATGTAATCAAGAGCTACGGCGATATTCCGGAGGTTGAATGCCTTTCGTCGCAGATCAATCAGGTCATCATGAATCTGTTGCTCAACGCGGTTCACTCAATCGGGCCGGAACGCGGGACGATCACCGTCAGTACAGGTCGCGATGGCGAACAGGTCTGGATTGAGGTTAGTGATACCGGCAACGGTATTCCGAAGGAGATTCTGCCGCGTATTTTCGATCCTTTCTTCACCACCAAACCCGTCGGCAAAGGAACGGGGCTGGGCTTGTCACTCTCCTATGGCATTGTTAAGAGGCATAGCGGGCGCATTGACGTCTCCAGCCAAGCAGGTAAAGGCAGTACCTTCAGGGTGAGTTTGCCAATCAAACGCCACGAAACCTGATCGCCACGCTTTTCAAAGGCCGCCCCGAAACGCCCGTCAAATGGTGCCCCGCGAAAGGCATGCCGTGGACGCCAGCATTTAAGCCACTCTTCACGGCATTAACGTGAAGATCGCCTATCCATGCGCCTTCCAGCCGCCTCCGTATTTACCGCCGTTTATTGCGCAAACTACGGATGCACAAAGCCGAATAAATTTGCGAATATGCCAATCAGGCTGGGTGTAATCAAAAGTGTTGGGCGGACTCGTCACCAAGCGGCCCAGGTTTCTTGTAGGAGCCCAGATTTCTGGGCGATAGGGGCGATTGAGAGGCGGTATCGCGCAGAAATCCGACCAAAGGAAGTGCAGAGCTGCACGCCTACAAGGGCTATTCCCACGGACTTGTGTTCATCGAACTAATGCTGTCCAACACTTTTGATTGCACCCAATCAGGCTTGGGCAATATTGCCCTGATCAGGACCACGCACCAAAAAAATAGGCCGAAACCGGGACCGAGTACGCCCTCGACAGCGACCGCTGTTCAATTGATCAAGGGCCGTATCGGTCATTCCGACGCACCACCCGACGAAGGTGATCAAGGCATGGATTCAACGCTTCCTATCTGACCAAGCCGATTGATCCCGACGCCCTGTTCTCGACCCTGCTGAAATGGCTTGAGACTGGCGCAAGAGCACCAACGATCCGGCCTACAAGCCAATGAATACGGGCATCCTCAGGAATTGATCAACGACATGAAAACAAGCCTTCTGACCCGGCACTCACTCAAGACGCGAATCACGCTCGCCACGCTGGCCAGTCTCTGGTCGCTGTCGTTCTACGCCAGCCGGATGCTGCACCAGGACATGGAACGCCAGCTCGGCGAACAGCAGTTTTCGACGGCATCACTAATTGCCGACATGGTCAACCGCGAACTGGAAGCCCGCTTCAAGGCGCTCGCGCTTGTTGCCGGCCTCGTGGCACCGGCCATGCAGGACGGTCCGGCGGCGGTGCAGGCGTTTCTCGAACAGCGACCCGACTTGCAGTACCTGTTCAACGGCGCCGTCGCTGTCCATGATCTCGACGGAACGATCATTGCCGATTTCCCCGTGCTCGCCGGACGGCGCGGCCTCAATTACATGGATATCGACGTCATCGCCGCTGCGCTCAAGGAAGGCCGCTCGTCGGTCGGCAAACCGATCATCGGCAAAACGCTGAAAAGCCCGGTCTTCGGCATGGCCGTTCCGATTCGCGACGTAGACGGCAAGATCATCGGTGCGCTGGGCAGCGGCATCAATCTGGGAATTCCCAACTTTCTGGATCAGATCACCCAAGGGCGGTACGGCAAGAGTGGCTACCTGATTCTCGTCGCCGCGCAACACCGCCTGGTGATCACCGCCTCCGACCAGCGTCGCGTCATAGAGTCGCTACCCGGCCCCGACATCATTCCCTTGCTTGACCGTTTCGTTAGCGGCTACGAAGGATCGGGCATTGCGATCAATCCAGTGGGGGTCGGGATTCTGGCTTCAGCCAAGGGCATTCCCATTGCCGGCTGGTACGCCTCGGCCGTACTACCCATCGCCGAAGCTTTTGCTCCGGTCCGCGAAATGCAGCAGCGCATGTGGCTGGCCACACTCCTGCTCACTCTGCTCGCTGGCGGCCTGAGCTGGTGGGTATTGAAACGCCAGCTGGCGCCGCTGCTCGACGCTGCCAGAGCACTGACCATACAGGCGGACAGCAGCCAGCGTCTTCCGGTGGCCCGGAACGACGAGATCGGGCAACTGATCGGTGGTTTCAACACGCTGCTGGAAACCCTGGGCAAGCGCGAATCGGCCCTGCAGGAAAGCGAGGAAAGCCTCGCCATCACGCTCAATTCCATCGGTGACGCCGTTATCGCTACCGACATTGATGGACGGGTAACGCGCATGAACCCTACGGCTGAGCGCCTGACCGGGTGGTCGCTGGCC
>JBBQQT010000211.1:0-4202 GCA_038215555.1 Burkholderiales bacterium
GATAAGGGGTACGGCTTGTCGCGGGACGACTCGTGCCTGAAAGCTCAAGCAAGACCGGCCGAATTCGGCGGGTCTTGAGCTTTCAGGTGATAGTTCTGCATGGGCGAGTAGGCTTCAGCGAGGTTTCCGGATGCAATTCTCTTTTGACATGGGGCGAAAAGCGCCGCGATACTTGCCTTGGGGTCGTTGAATTTCCTATCCTTGAGAGCAGACGTCATCGCCACTCAAGACTTGAATAATCGAAGCTAAACCAGCCGCGCCTGTTTCAGTTCGGCCTTCAGATAGGCATAAAGCACCGGCGCGATAACCAGACCGGATAGGTCGAACAGATGCTCCAGCACGAGCATGGCGAGCAGCATTTCCCAGGCGGTGGCGTTGATGCGTTGGCCGATGATCCTGGCATTGACGAAATATTCCAGTTTGTGAATCACGATCAGGTAGGCGAGCGAACTGAGCGCCAACGCCGGCGAGTGGGCCAGCGACAGGATGAAGATGACGCTGTTCGACATCAGGTTGCCGACAATGGGTAACAAGCCGACGAGAAATGTCAGGGCGATCAAGGTTTTGGTAAACGGCAGGTGAATGCCGGCCGAGGGCAGAGCGATGCCCAGATAGAGCGCGGTCAGCGTGGTATTGAGCAGCGAAATTCGCACTTGCGCGAAGACCACTTGCCGGAAGGCCTCGCCAAACCGTGCTATCCGCTCTTGCAAGGCCGCCGCCAGCGGGCCGGGAGGCTGATCGGGCGTAGGCTCACGCATCGCCAGCAGCCCGCCGATAATCATGCCGATCAATACATGGGCCGTCGCTTTGCCAGCCTCACCCGATAGCAGGCTCAAATCGTGGGCATGCGCTTGCAGCCAATGCACGGCTTCGATACGCAGCATTTCGCCATCTGCAAAAGGCAGCCAGCTCAGCAGCCATGCGGGCAGCATGGCGCGCGAGGAGGCCAGTACTTCGGCCAGTTTGGCGAACACGCTGGTCAGATTGTCCGAGCCGGTATGCAATAGGTTGATCATCAGCATGATGAATCCAACCAGGGCCGTGATGATCACGCTGACGATGCCGACCAAAGCCAGCCAGCGCCCGGCCCGGTGCGACAGGGCGAAGCCCCCTGCACGAGCGCCGTTTATGCCGACCAGGAAGGGCGCCAGCAGGTGCACCAGTTGGTACACCATCAAGCCGGCCAGCAGGGCGGGGACAAGACCGGATTCCACGGCATAAATCAGACCGATCCAGGTTAATCCGCTGGCGAGCCAGATCATTTTTTGCGGTGGCGTGTCAGGCATTTTGTTGAGCGGGTTCACAGCAGGCTGGCGGCGATGTTGATGGTCAAGGCGAGTACGGTGGTATTGAACATAAAAGCCAGCACGCAGTGCACCAGACCCACCCGGCGCATCGAACGAGAGGCGATGGCAACATCGGCGGTCTGTCCTGAAGTACCGATGACGAAAGCGAAATAAAGGAAGTCGGCATAGCCAGGAGATGCCTCGCCGGGAAAATCGAGCCCGCCGGGCTGGTCGTTGGCGCGGGCCACGTAATAGTCGTGGGCTTAGTGCAGGGCGAACATCATGTGGGTGAAGGCCCATGACGACAGGATTGTGAAAGCGGCCAAGCCGATGTGCCCATATTTGAGTGGCCCTTGCATGTCTTTCGCCACGCCCAGTTCAACCACTATGGCCGCCAGGCTGGCCACGGCGGCAGCAATCACCAGCAGCAGAATCGCCCATTTGCCGTCGTCCTGCAGGCGCGCCCGCTGGGTCATGGACTGTTGCGATGAGCGGGCCATCATGAAACCGCCCAAAGCCAGATACAGGCAGGCCATTGCGTTCCAGCCGACAAGCAGACGGGTATTCAGATTCGCCGCCAGCCCATGCGGCAACAGACCCGCCACGGCGAACCCGACCAGGATGGAAATGATCAGGCGCGGCCGCGCGCGAACTTGTTGCGGAATCCATTTGTTGAGCAAGGAAGCCATCGGCTAAACCCATCGCTTCAACAGGAATCGCATTAGCAACACCAGCACCAAGCTGGAAAGGAAGCCGGCTGCCACATCGGCGGGGAAGTGCGCTCCCAGGCTGATGCGGGACAGCCCGACCCAGAGCACGAACAGCCCCATCAGGATGCGCCGCGGCTTGCCCAGCAACGGCCAGAAACTGGCTGCGATCAACATCGCGAACGAGGCATGGCCGCTGGGTAGGCTGTGATGCAATTCCAGCTGTCCGACCACGATCACATCGCCCATCGGCAGGGCCAGCGGTGGCCGGGGGAAATCGAGATAGGGCTTGAGCCAGCCGAGCAGCCAGCCATCCAGCACATAAGCGACGCTGAACACTGTGAGCACGCCTAGCCAGACAGCGGCTTGATTCGACTTTTTTGAAGACCGGCTGGTGACAAACCAGCCAATCAGGGCGGCGATGGCCAGGTAGAGGGGGAAGTTGGCATGTCCCCCCAGCGTGGTGCCGAGGCGCATAAAGGCATCCAGCCAATGGCCGTGAACATCGTTGATCGCATGAAACAGCCAAACATTCAGGCCGCCCCAGTCGTAAAGCACGCTTCTTAACATCTCAGGTCATCCAGGCTGCGGCCCAGAGGGCAAAACCACCAATGGCTGCGAGGCCGCCGAATGCAAACAGCCAGCGGGTCCGCGTCAGCACAGTGATTGAAGCCATCGAGATGGCAATCTGGATCAGCGTCATCGCCTGCGCCAGTCGATGATGCGGGTGCATCGTGTGCTCGCTGGCTTGATTGGCCGCCTCGGATTTCTTCTCCAGTGCTTCGGCCTTGACCTTGATTTCTTCTTTCTCGTTTTTGTATTTCTCGACCTGCTTCAGCAAACTTTCTTTCTTGGCTTCCGGAGCCTGGTCGGCGGCCAGTTCCAGCAAGTGCCCCTTGATGCTCTTCGCCTGGTAATAGCTCCACTGATCCGAGGCCAGCGATTTCTGCAATACGGCCTCGTTCTTGAACATCATCGCTTCGTTCTGGGTCGCGCCGCCCTGATAGCTGACGACGGCGCCGATGGTGGACAGGACCGCAGTAAAAATTGCGACCTGCTGGGCCAGGCCAGGCCCGTGCTGGGCTTCGTGTTCAACAGCATGGTCGTGGGCGCCATGCACATGAAAATGATGACCGGACATGGGAGTCTCTCCACGTTGATTCAAATAAAAAAAGCCGGACGCCCGAAAGCGCCCGGCCCTTTAGAAAGGCTGCGAATTACTTGGCAGCGCCTTCGACGGCCTTGGTGTGCATGGCAGCTTTTGCGTGCTTGGCATGCTTGACGTGCTTGACGTGCTTGACTTGTTTCTTGGCATGCTTGGCCGGGGCAGAAGCAGCAGGCTTCTCGGCGGGCGCGCCCATATCGGCAGCTTGGGCGGCGCCAAAGGTCAACAGGGAAGCGGCAACAAACAGAGCGGAAAGGGTCTTGGTCATTTGAAAATCTCCTTGGGTTAAGTGAACTGCCTTACGACTTGGCGTTCGGCTGTGTTCATTCTCAGTGCGTGGACTTAACGAATACTTAAACCTCGCCACCCCCAGCATATTTTTTTAGACAGGCCTGGATTGCCCAGCTTTGCTGTCAAACATAGGCGAAGCGCGGCTTCAACTCTTCAAGATTCAATTCGGCCAAAATTTGTTCCAGACGTTCACGCGCATTGTTACGCGGCGATCCAGACTTCCTGGCGATGATCAGCTCGTTTTTCATCGAGTGTTCCCAGCCCACCAACTCGGTCACGGTAACCTGATAGCCGTGCGATTCCAGCAACAGGCAGCGAAACACATTGGTCAGGTGGCTGCCGAATTCACGCGCGTGGATCGGGTGCCGCCAAAGCTCGGACAGCGCGGTTTTCGAGAAGGACGCATTCTTGCTCTTGCGCAGCACTGCTGCGACTTCGGCCTGGCAACAGGGCACGAGAACGACGAATTATCTACAGTTATTCATCCCGATCCCCCGATCAGGATGCCCATGCCCGCCGCAGCCGCTGCGTGCGCCACTCCGCGCACCGCCACCTATCGTCGCCGCCAGCCCGAACGCACCGTGCTATACCGCACGGTGCAGACGCATCTGACCACCTGGCTCGAACTGGCACAGGACGAATCGGGGCGGTCGACGCCGGCTCACGTCGAGCGGGAATTCCGCCGTTACCTCGAATGCGGCATTCTGGCCCACGGCTTCGCACGCGCCCGGTGTGCCGGCTGCGGGCACGACT
>JBBQQT010000212.1:0-4072 GCA_038215555.1 Burkholderiales bacterium
GATTTGCCGATCGTCGCCCGGTTGAGCAGCGTCGCCCCCATGCCGATCAGGCTGCCGTCGCCGATCGTGCAGCCATGCAGGATGACGCGATGGCCGACCGTCACATCGCGACCGACGATCATCTCAATGCCGTGATCCGTATGCACCACCGAACCATCCTGGATATTGCTGTTCTCGCCGATGCTGAGCAGATCGGTGTCACCGCGCAGCGTACAGTTCCACCACACCGAAGCATGGCGCGCCAGATGCACCTGGCCGATGACGGTCGCGTTGGGGGCGATCCAGCTTTGGGGGTCGATTTGCGGGCTTAGCTTTCCCAGGTCATAGATGGGCATTTTTATCCTTTCGAATGTTCGGGCGATGTGAATTTGAAATCTTTACGGAAACAGTCCGTTCATTGCCTCTCCGCGCCGCGGTTCGGCCATCAGGTCGGCGACGGCATCGCGCCAGACGAGGTAATGCGTGGTTTCTTTGTGCGCTGCGGCGTCGGCCGCCGAAACATAGGCTTCATAGAGAATGAAACGGCTCGGGTCGTCGGGGCTTTGCAGAACGTCGAAGCGGCGATTGCCGGATTCCTGGATCGACGCTTGGTGATTAGCGCGCGTTGCGGCGACGAAGGCGTCGACCTGATCCGGCAGAACGTGCACATGGACCAGAGTGACATGCATGGTTTTTCCTTCGCAGTGGCAATCGCCGGATTTTACTGCCGCCTCCGGGAAAGCGGCGATCGATTACGGCACCAGCGCAGGCGACGGCGCGGAAAGGTGCTTGAGCGAGTGTAGTTGCTGGCGGGTATACGCCGCCTCCCGCCCGGACATGAGTAGCGCCAGGCGCACTTCCCATTGATGCGTCGGGATGTAGTTCGCAGCGGTTTGGCCGGACGCGAGCAGGAGCACGGCGGGTGCCAGGATTGCGAACCACGGGCGCCGATCCTGACTTTGCATGGCCTTGAGCGTCAGGACACTGACCGCCAGCCCGAGCAACCAGGCGGAAACGACCTCGCTCGGACTGTGCGCGCCGAGCACGACGCGCGATACAGCCACGGCGATGCTGATCGCCAGGCCAAGCGCAAAGCCGGCGACGCGCAGGCGTCTGCCGGGCGGCCCGTTGTCAGTGCTTAGCAGCCAACTGAAAAGGATGGGCAATATCGCGGTGGCGAGCAGTGTGTGACCGCTGATGCCGGTGAAATCGAGTGTCGCGCTGCCAATTCCCCAGCCGAAGAAGAGGATTTTGCTCAAGGTCGTTGCCGCGGCCGCCGCACCCAGCGCCAGCAACCAGACGCGCAAGGCCCGCGCCTGTCCGGAGACATGCAGCCCGGCGGCGGTAATCGCGAGCGTCGGCAACAACAGACTGACCGAGCCCAGGTGAGTGACCATGCGCCATGCTGCGACAGTCCCCGGGAAAGCTTCCAGCGCTGGCGTCATTGGTCCATCCGCCGGCATCGATGCAACGGCGGCCTGTTCTGCGTGAATTGTCTGGTCATCATGTTTCGCGGTCACGGAGGGTGCGAAGCTCGCTACTTCGCACCCTCCGTGACCGCCGAATCGGCAAATCGTTTCTTGTATCACCGATCGTGCGGCGCTTCAACCGATCGCCCTCACACGGTCTTCAGTCCCGAGTCGGCAGAGACCAACAACAGAGCATCGCTCAGCAGGGCGATGCTGGCAGGCGGCCCGCAAGCCCGAGAGGGCGAGATCGCACGCGCTTGACGACAGCTGCCGCAAGGCCAGGCAGCAACAACATCCAGGTCGCCGGCTCGGGAACCGATGGCGCTGATGGCGTTGAGTTGAACTGCGACAGGAAACCTTGCGCATCTGAAGTGAAGACATATCCCGGCGGCAAATCGATACCGGTCACTTTGAAGGTGTTGGATGCGTCGAGATCGGCAATTCCGTCGAGTGCACGCGCATCCAGGCGCAGGATGAAATCGAACGGTATGGAATCGCCCGACTGCACGATCTGCGTCCAGGTGAAAGGGATGCTGAAAGCGCCGGAGGCGAATTCGAGCAGATCACCCTGCATGCGAGGACTGTTGCCAACCTCGAATTCGTAATGCAGGGCAACGCGGTTGTCGGCCGGAAGAAGCCCCGTGCTGACGTGATACAAACCATCCAGCAGCGCCGTGAAGGTCGCCGGTCCAGGCGCTGCGGGGCCGGCAAGTAGGATGCTGCCGCCCATCGAGGCGATGCTGGTGGCGCCCGAACCGCGGCCGATCACGTATTGATTGGCTGCGACGGCCGCGTCAGCCTTGGCCTTGATCGTGCCGACGAGCGCGTCGGCCTGGGCTTGCGCATGCGACGAGGCGTCACCGGCGACTGTGTTGACCGACCTCGACGCAACGGCGACGCGGGTGGCCGGGATGCCATCGCTGTTGGGGATCAATTGCACGCCGGATGGCAGGTCCGACGCGAACGCGTCGACGCCGACCTGGACAATGGCCGCGTGGACCGGAAACACGGTGGAAAACAGGCCGATGGCGACCACGTGCGGCAGCTGGTTTTTCCAGCGAATAATGCTTGCGCCTTCCGCCATTGCAAACCTGCAGCGCGCTTTCGAATGCTTGGGCATGGTCTTCTCCTTGGTTGTGCGTTGTTGACGTTGACGCCGCTTCAGGGGGCGGCGGGGTGATCCATTGCGGCGGGAGAGGCCGGTCGGGTCGCCGCGCAAAGCAGCAGCTCGTTCGGCCCCACCCAGCCGGTGGATGTGCTGAATTTGTCCAGTTGTGCGGCCATGTCACGCCACGCATGGGCCTGGGCGGCTGCAGTCAGTGGCGCCAGGATGGCCATGATCGGCAGGCCAGCGGTGCGCACGAAGTCGATGTAGTCCTGAGAGGAGGGCAAGTGCATGGGCGCCGAGATGGCGCGTACCTCGACGTCGACGAAACCTGCAGCGGTGAGTAATTGTGCCAACAGGCCGGGTTGGCCGAGACTCAACAACGTACCGGGTGTGTTCGGCGACGCCGGGGCCAGGCCCGCATGGCGCAGGGCCGTTGACATCAGCACGGCAATACATGGGTTGCATTGCGGCCCGGAAAAGACGAGGCCACTGACACGACCGGCGGGTTTCAGGGCCGCACGAATTTCGCCGAGGGCGTTGAGCGGATCGTGGCAGAACATCAGGCCGAGCCGGCAGATGGCGGCGTCGAATTCTGAGCCGGCCAGATCAAGCGCCTGGGCGTCGGCGACGCGGGTGGCGATCCGGTCGAAGCCAGCCGCGCGTAACGCGTGCTCGGCCAGCGCCAGGACACTCGCCGAGATATCGGTCGCGAGCACCCGCCCGTTCGGGCCGACACGGCGAGCGATGTGCAGCGTCTGACCGCCAGCCCCGGCGGCGACGTCGAGCACCTTCGCGCCAGGTCCGATCCCTGCGGCATCGAGCATGGTGCCGGTTGCCTCGCGCAACCATGTGTCGACCAGCGCACCGTGGCGACTCCAGCCCGTGGCTGCTGCGTCCCAGGCACGACCAGCGGTGGATGAAAGATCCTTGGAATACGTGTCGAGATGCATCGTATCTCCTTCCCCATTCGGAGTCGCCGGATCGCGCTCCTCTGACTCGGAGGCTACGCAGTGCAATCCTACAAATGGCTTAGAGGATGGGAATCGCGTCGTATCTTTCGACGCATCGAACGGCATCGGTGCCGGCCAGCGACCGCTAAAGCAGGCTGATCAGTTTGCCGAACAGGTTCTGGACCTGATGCTGAAGATGTACGAGGGTGCCGACATCAAGCGCGCCGGTGACGACCAGAACAGGAACCGGTGCAACGGCCAGCGTGACGCTGAGCACGAACCAGTACCACTTGAACTGGCGGCTCGCGCCGCATAGAAATGCGATTCCGCCACCGCCACCCAGGATCGAGTTTCCCGGCAAGTTGAGAGATGCCGCCACGGTCAGATAGCGGTAGGCCATGAGTCGTGCAACAAGTCTTTGTCGCATTCCGGACGGTGAACCATGGCCAGCCAGCAGGGCATGTACGGCCGACGCCGGCGCTCCGTCCGGCACAACGATGCCGGAACGCTTCAGCCAACCGGTAGAGAGCTGTATCGGCATCAATTGACCGGCCGCGAAAGCCAGA
>JBBQQT010000213.1:0-4025 GCA_038215555.1 Burkholderiales bacterium
CTTGAGCGTGATCGAGGTGAGCAATGCCCCGCCCGCGTCGGCCAATCCGACCCCGACACTGATTGCGGACAATCCCGAGCCGGAACGCGGCCAACGCGTCAATCTGCGCGCCGAAGTGAGCGGCGGCAAACCGCTTTACACCTATGTCTGGCAAGGCGCCATCGGCCAGGCTGCGCAAGCCGTCGCGACACCAACCAAGGTCGGCCAGCACAAGGTCAGCCTAAGTGTGCGCGACAGCCTGGGCAAAACCGGCAGCACCAGTCTGATGCTGGAAGTGCAGGAAATCCCGATTGCAGCGACGCAGTCGGGTAACCCGGCGGCGCCGATTCTGGGCACCTGGGCGCTGGACGCCAACAAGTGGATTGGCAAGCTGGAGATTACTCAAACGAGCAACCAATCCAGCAACCCAAGCGGTACAGCGCTCGCCGGTCGCATGTGGTACGACGCCAAACAGAAATGGGAAACGCTGCGCGACGTTCAGTTCGATGGACGCACAGTCAGCTTTACGCGGCCGATCTCGGGCGCCACACAGCGATACACCGGCAGTCTGGCGGGCAACAAATTGAGCGGAAAATTCAGCCAGGAAAACACCAGTATCCTGTTCTCCTGGTCAGCCAATCTGACCAGCAAGGGCGAGTCCACCGCGGGGTCTGCTGCGGGTTTTGATGCGGGGTTTGCTGATTCCGAAAATACCGTGGCAGGCAAGTGGAAGACCAGCGAAGGCGAACTGACCCTGAACCAGTCCGGCAACCAGATCAGCGGCAAGTACACCAATGACGGCGGTGAAATCGTCGGCGAGATGCGGGGCAACGTGCTGGAAGGGTTCTGGATCGAAAACGGTTCCAGCCAGCGCTGCGCCAGTCCGAAGAATGGCCGCCATCACTGGGGCCGCATTCGCTGGAGCTTCGAGGCCGACAAATTCGCCGGCGCCTGGAGTTATTGCGACAGCCCGCCGCCGGAAAAAGGCAACAACTGGAGCGGTGTTCGCATCGGCCAGGCATCGACTCCATCCCGAAGCAGCGGCGAATCGAACGGCTCGACCAGCAAGCCCGGCAGCAGCACCGCGACGGCGGAAAAACCGGGTCTGCCGGAACAGGTAGAGGACATCAAGCAATCATGGAAAGAACTGAAAAACCTGTTCAAAGATTAAGCCAGCGACCTGACCAGGGTGGCATGGTCCGGCATCGGCGCGGCGCAGCGTGGACAGTGCGCGGCAGTGCGATCGACGACCTCGCCGCAAACAATGCAGGCTCTCGACTGCCCGGCAAGATTCAACTTTTCCGGCCAGTCGAAGCCGGCGACCTTGAACACGCTGTCGCCCACGTTGAAGTAATCGAACAGGTCGGCGGAGACGGGTATCTGATGTCGAGCACGCTGCGTCTCGATTTCGATCACCTGGCGTTGGGAGTGCACGCCTTGATCACGCTTGTCGCACACAACCCCGCGCCAGCCGGCCGTGGTTGTGTGCCGAGACCAGCGCGCCAAGAGAAAAAAAACAACCACAAAAAAGACCCAAGCCAGCATCATTTCCAGGTCTATCACCCTCACCTCGAGCCAGATCAGCAGCAGCACAAGCGGGACCATCAGCAGAAAAAACCCCCAGGCATAGATTCGGGCATGGCGGCGATAACTGCTCAGCCAGCGTTCAGTCTGGGCCGGCGACATCGGTGCAAGCTGCGCCGGCATGGATTGCACGGTCGACTTCGCTCTCCCGATCAGCCCCGGCTTTTGTGCCCGGCCGCGTGCCTTCTTGCCGGCTCGCGGCCCGGTCAGCCAGACCAGCAATGCCGCAATGGCAAGGATCACGCCGGTACCGACATGCGGGCCGGCGTCCCGGGCCAGCACGTTGGCCGCCGGAAAGGCGGCGAAGTAATACACCGGCTCGATCGGGCGATAACCCTGCGGCCCGCTATCCAGGGCGAGCGCGCGGGTATGGCTGCTGTAACGCTGGCCATCGGCGGCGGTAAACGCATAGCCGATCGACCACCAGTAACGATGAAAAAACTGCGGCTCTGCCCCGCCCGTGCGACGAACTTCGCTGATCCGCGCGCTGGCGCTGCTGCCAAACCATTGCAGGGCCGGCCCGAACAGCCCATACAACACCAGCACGACCACGATCAGTTTGATCATCCAGGGCCGCCGAGGCGGCGCTATGTTCAGGCGGGCAGACACCAATCCCCTTTCGTTTTCATCAATAAGCGCACTATTGGCAGAACCGCAATCGAAGAAATTTTGCTTAAGTTAGCACTTCCGAAGACCCAAGCGTTCGCAATTCAAGTCCCTTATTCATTCAAGGCCGGAGCACAGCATGCGTCATGAAACGCCCGTCCAGGTTTGGGAAACCGATATTCCCCTGTTCAGCCGCATGATGCTGACGCAATGGAGTCTGGTCATCGCGGCGACCGCGCTGCTGATGGCGATGCTGCTGGGCACGGTGTTCGCCGCTGAGGGCGAATGGGATGCGCTACCGCCGACGCTCGGCATGATCGGCGCGGTCAGCGGCGGACTCTGGCTATTTGGCATCCTGGTCATGGCAGTGCTGTTTCGTGGCCGCTATCGGGTGCGCTATACCTTGTCGAAGCAGGGCCTTCGTTGCGACACGCTCGACCAGGTTGCCAAAAAAGCCAACCGCCTGGCCATCGGCCTCGGCGTGGTGATGGGCAAGGGCCAGTTGCTGGGCGCCGGGTTAATCGGCATCTCACGCGAATCGGAGGAGGTGAACTGGTCGGGCGCTTTCCAGGCCCGCTTCGACCAAATCCACCACACCATACTGCTGCGCAATGGCTGGCGCACGCTGCTGTGGGTGCAATGCACGCCGGAGAATTACACCGAAGTGGCGGAGCAGATCGCGCGCCGCATGACTCGCCGTCAGACTGCCAGTCGCCTGGCTAAAAATTCGCCGCTGCCGGCTTACCTTGGCCGCAGCCTGCTCGTTCTGCTGGCCTGCGCGCCGCTGTTTCCGCTGGCGGATGAATACGAGGTCAGTCTGTTCCTGCCGATTTTCACGCTCTGTTTCGCGCTGGCCATGGTCTGGCTGATCAACCTGTTCGGCTGGGTAGTACTGGGCGGACTCGCCCTGCAAATCGCGCTGGTGATCCTGGCCCAGTTCGAGGAACGACAGTCGTATTTCCGGCCGGGCGAGGTTTACCGGGCCTACGAAGTGCTCGGCGGTGACGATTTCGAACTGTTTCTGCTCGCCGGCATTGGCGCGGCCATCCTGATCTGGCTCTGTCACGGCGCATTACGCGGGCGTTGGCTGGCGGCGCTGATCGGCGATCACGGCGATAGGGGCAACTGAAATGGGCAACTGAGAGGGGCAACTGAAAAAAAGCGGCTGAACCCGAAACAACAAGCTGACGGAATTCCGTCGCCTGGGACAAGGTTTCGCCAGGGAGGGCGCGGAAGCGTCGAAAAACAAGCGTTCAGCAACGGTTCTAAAGCGTTTGCAGGCGTTTTTTGTGGAATCAAGAACGGCACGCAATTTGCAAAGTCATGGCGGAGAAAAAGAAAACCGCCTTGAAAGAAACCGCCATGACCCTCAACCTGACCCCCCGCCTGACCATCCGCATTCGGAAAGCGACCGATTCCGCCCACCATGTCGTACACACGCAAACACGTCGGCTATCGATCACCAGCTTGTCGTTCCTGAAAATGGAAGTGATGGTGTTCAAGTACAACTTGAAATGATCAATGTGGCGCTCAAGCCGCCGCCCTCCCGCTCCGACAACACAATCTGCCAGCCATAGGCATCGGCCAACTGCCGCGCGATCGCCAAACCCAGGCCGCTACCCCCCGCCTCCCGGCTGCGTGAGGTTTCCAGGCGGGTAAAGGGCCGAAATACCGCCTCGCGCTGTTCCGGTGGAATCCCCGGCCCGCGATCGAGCACTCCGATGCGCACTTCCTCCGCATTGCATTCCAACGTCAACGTGACCGGCGCGCCGAGACCGTAACAGCGCGCATTTTCCAGCAGATTACCGACGATCCGGCGCAGCGCCGCTTCACCCACCAGCACCCGGCACGGCGCG
>JBBQQT010000214.1:0-3979 GCA_038215555.1 Burkholderiales bacterium
GGAATTCCACAGTACACCGCTGCGCAGCCGCCTGACCCGCAAGACCTGGAAAGTCGAAGGCGAGCCGGCTGGCCGCACCAAAGGCAAGGTTGCGTTGTTCGCCACCTGTTACATGAACCGCAACGAGCCTGGCATCGGCGAAGACTTTGCCGCCGTCTACGAGCACAACGGCATCCCGATCACGCTGGCGGAAAAAGAGCGTTGCTGTGGCATGCCGAAGCTGGAACTGGGCGACCTGGAAGCCGTCGTCGCAGCCAAGGAAGCCAACATTCCGCAACTCGCCAAACTGGTCGATGAAGGTTGGGATTTGACCGCGCTGATTCCGTCCTGCGTGCTGATGTTCAAGCAGGAACTGCCGCTGATGTTCCCCGACGACCCGGATGTGCAAAAGGTGAAGAACGCGTTTTTTGATCCGTTCGAATACCTGATGCTGCGGCACAAGGAAGGCAAGCTGAAGACCGATTTCAAGACCAGCCTGGGCAAGGTCGCGTATCACGCCGCCTGCCACCAGCGGGTGCAAAACATCGGCCAGAAAACGCGCGAGGCGCTGGCGCTGGTGCCCGGCACCGAAGTCGACCTCATCGAACGCTGTTCCGGTCACGACGGCACCTATGCAGTGAAGAAGGAATCACACCAATACGCGATGAAGATCGTCAAACCAGTGGTCGGCCGCGTGCAGGCGGCCAAGGCCGACCACTACGGCAGCGACTGCGCGATGGCCGGGCATCACATCGAGAACGCGATGAAGGATGGCCGCGCGCCGGAACATCCGATGACCTTGCTACGCAAAGCCTACGGCATCTGAAGAAAGTGAAAATGGCCAATCTGACCCGCAATGACCTCTTCAGCCTGGAGCAATACGCCGAAGTCCGCGCCGCTTTTCGTGCCCAGGTGATCAACCACAAGAAGAACCGCCGACTCGCGCTCGACGCGCATCACACCCTCTATTTCGAAGATGCGCTGACGGTGAAATACCAGGTGCAGGAAATGCTGCGCATCGAACGCATCTTCGAAGCCGCCGGCATCGCCGAGGAACTGGAAGCCTACAACCCGCTGATTCCGGATGGCGCCAACTGGAAAGCCACCTACATGGTGGAATACGCCGACGAGGCCGAACGCAAAACCGCGCTGGCCGGCTTGATCGGCGTCGAGGACCGGATCTGGATGCAGGTTGGCAGCCATGCCAAGGTGTATGCCATCGCCGATGAAGATCTCGATCGCAGTTCAGACGAGAAAACCTCCTCGGTCCACTTCCTGCGTTTCGAACTGATACCGGAAATGGTGGTCTCGGCCAAAGCGGGGGAAGGGTTGACAGCGGGCATCGAGCATGTCGCCTGCCCAGTCCACTGCGTCGTGCCGGACAACGTGCGGGTTGCTTTGCTAAACGATCTGGCCTGATGCAGGCTGCATAGCGATTGGCGCAGCCGCGCGCGGCGTTATCATGCGGGCCCTTCAGGAGACCTTCATGCGCAGCGCTTTTGTTATCGCCCTATTTGCGGCCTCGACACTTTCGGTGCTTTCCTTTCCCGCACAATCCGCCGGATTCGGCGAATCCAACTGGGGTAACTTCGAACTCGACTTCGAGGCCAACGCCAAGGCCTGGAAGGAAATCGAAGCGCTGCTGCCCGCCGCGCCGACTTCCAGGACGCTGATCGAGGTGAAACTCGATTCCAGCTCACGCAACCAGTTGTTCATCGATACGGCCTCGCTTTCGATAGGCGACGACGGCGGCGTCCGCTACACCGCGATCATCCGCAGCCCGAGCGGCGCCGAGACGATCAGCTTTGAGGGCCTGCGCTGCGAAACCGGCGAGCGCAAGCTTTACGCCTTCGGCCGGAGTGTCAACAACACCAGCGGCAAGGATGCGGGTCCGTGGTCGCGCAACCGCTATGCCAAGTGGGAGCCGATTCAGGCCCGCCTGGCTGGCGGCTACCACCGCGAACTGTTCTTCCATTACCTGTGCACCGTCAACACCAAGCGCGACCTGCCGACACTGCTGCACCTGCTCAAATCCGGCGGTAAATATGAACAGTGAACGAAGCGTAAATCGGACAATAAAGCGGACAGCAAGCTCCGAAATCTTCGGGTAAACTCCCGCCCGCTTCAGGTGCTCGCTTGGCGAGTGAAACGGGAAACAGGTGCGAGACGACTAAAACCCGACTCAAACCCTGTGCTGCCCCCGCAACGGTAAGCGCTTAACGGTTTTTCATGCAGCCACTGTCCTTCGGGATGGGAAGGCGAAAAACCCGGGTCAAAAGACCCAAGGCGCGAGCCCGGAGACCGGCCTGACGCAGGTACGCGGGCCGCGGAGGGCGGCGCTTTCCCCCTCTCCCTCTGGGAGGGGACTGGGGTGAGGGAACACCGATTCCATTCACGTCAACGCCTTTTTCGGCCCGCGTTTTGAGTTTTTCCCTGCGGGGTCGCCGGGAACGAAAAAGGGCTTTACATCATGCAACGCAACACTTTGGCCGTGCTTCACGTGGTCTTATTTAACGCCGGCCTGTTTACTCTGCCTGTTCAGGCACAAGACATTTCGCTGTTGGACGAAATTCTGGTGACCGCGTCGCGTGTGCCGCAGTCACTGGCGCGTATCGCCAACGATGTGACGGTCATCCGGCGTGAAGAAATCGAAGCCGCTGGCCAGACGACGCTGGTTGAGCTGCTGCGCGCCGCTCCCGGCATCGAGATCAATCAGATAGGTGGAGCGGGAGCCACCGCCACGGTCTTTCTGCGCGGCGCCAATGCCCAACATACCCTGGTGTTGGTGGATGGCGTGCGCATGACGTCCGCCACACTGGGCATCACCCGGCTGGAGCACATGCCGCTGGCTCTGATTGAACGCATCGAAATCGTGCGAGGCCCGATGAGTCACCTCTACGGTTCGGACGCGATTGGCGGCGTCATTCAGATTTTTACGCGGAAAGGCGGTGGCAAAACCCGGCTCTCGGGGGCTGTCGGCGTGGGCGGTCAGGGACGCAAGGATGCCGATCTTGCGCTGACCGGATCAGGTGAAAAATGGCGCTATGCAATCGCTGCCGGCATCAGTGATCAGGACGGTTTTTCCGCCAAGAAGCAACCCGGCTATCAGGACCAGGATGGTTACCGCAACGAGCACCTGTCATTCAATCTCGAATTCGATGCGACCTCGGCGCATAAATTGGGACTGCACGGCATGAACAGCAAGGCCGAGAGCCAATACGATGATGGCGCTGCCGCATTCGACAGCCGCAGCAATGCGCGCATCGGCAATCTGGGCGTGAATCTGAAGAGCACCTTGTCAGCAGCTTGGGCAAGCGAATTGCGCGCCGATTTCGCACATGAAAAAGTACGAACCCTCGGTTACTTCGATCCTTCTCCCTGGGGGCCGGATTCAACCTATTCCAGTCAGATCGAAATGGATCAATGGCAATACGCCTGGCAACTCGATGGCCGCACACGCCTGGGCACGGTTCAGGCCGTGCTTGAACGGATGGAGTGGGAGGTGGGGGGCGATGTCGGTTACTCGCTTGACCACAGAACCCGCAATGCCGTGTTGCTGGGGTGGCGGCACGCAGTGGGCATACACGGTTTCCAGGCCAGTGTGCGGCGGGATGATGATTCGCAATTTGGCGACCACGACACCGGCATGGCGAATTATGCGTTCACCTTTTCACCGCATTGGCGAGGATCGGTCGCTTACGCGACTGCCTTTCGTGCGCCGTCTTTTGACGATCTCTACTGGCCGGGAGCCGGCAATCCTGCACTTGCACCGGAACGGGGTCGAAACATCGAGGCGGGCGTGCGTTACACGGCAACAGATCGCCAGTTCGGCGCCTTTATCTATCACAACAAGGTGCGGGACCTGATCCAGTGGGCACCCACCGGGGCTGGCGGAAACTGGCAGCCGTCGAATATCGCCAGTGCGGATTTGCGCGGACTCACCCTGTCCTGGCGACAGCGGCTGGGCAACTATGGCGTGAGAGCCAGCCTTGATTTCCAG
>JBBQQT010000215.1:0-3778 GCA_038215555.1 Burkholderiales bacterium
ACAAACGGGCGGTCATTGGCTTCGATCAGCGTGTTCAAGTCGGCAAGCAGCATGATTGTTCCTGGCGGGTGACATGACAGATCGTATCTGTGTCATGTCGAAACTGTCATGACATTTATTTCTGTGGCCTCGTGCGGCCATCAAAACGGTTCCCTTCTGATTGGCATGGCTCTTGCAATAGTCCATTCCCCGAACTCGAATCAAGGATGGAGAAATGACCGATAAGAAAAACTGGGCCTTGCAACCTGAAGTGGCGATGAGCCCGGAAGTTGCGAATGAAGTCGCCAAGATCGCCTGCGCGCTGAAGAGTTTGTCCGCCTACACCACCTTTGCCTTGGATCGCGAAGATTGTCCGGAAGACTTGCAGCAGATCGTCGATGAAGGCCTCGAAGCGATGGCCCGCGTGTTCATCTGGTAAATGCGCTTGGACGTTGCATTTAACCAACCCACTTCCAAAAACCTAGTAAGGAACTCAACTCAATGGCACGTATCCTGATTCTCGGCGCCGGTATCGGCGGCATGCCGATGGCTTATGAAATGCGCGAAAAGGCCCGCGCGGAAGACCAGATCACCGTGGTTTCCAATGCGCCGTATTTCCAGTTCACGCCGTCCAACCCCTGGGTTGCGGTCAACTGGCGCACGCGTAACGACATCACGCTGGATATCGCGCCGCTGTTGGAGCGCAAGAACATCGATTTCATCCCGGTCGGCGCCAAGCGCGTGCACCCGGAACGCAATGTGCTGGAGCTGCTCGATGACCGCGAACTGGAATATGACTTCCTGATCATCGCCACCGGTCCCAAGCTGGCTTTCGATGAAGTCGAAGGTCTCGGCCCGAAAGGCCATACCCAGTCGGTCTGCCATGTCGAGCATGCCGTCGAAGCCGGCAAGGCCTGGGAAAACTTCGTTAAAGATCCTGGTCCGATCGTGGTCGGCGCGGTGCAGGGTGCGTCGTGTTACGGCCCGGCCTACGAGTTCGCCTTCATCATGGATACCGATCTCAAGCGCCGCAAAATCCGTGACCAAGTGCCGATGACCTTTGTCACCGCCGAGCCGTATATCGGACATCTGGGTCTGGGGGGGGTCGGAGACTCCAAGGGCCTGATGGAATCCGCCATGCGCGACCGACATGTGAAATGGATCTGCAACGCCAAAGTCACTAAAGTCGAAGCCGGCAAGATGTTCGTCACCGAGCACAATGATGATGGCTCGGTGAAAAAGGAGCATGAACTTCCGTTCAAGTATTCAATGATGCTGCCGGCGTTCAAGGGTATCGATGCGGTATTCGGAATCGAAGGCCTGACCAACCCGCGTGGCTTCATTACCGTCGACGCTTTCCAGCGTAATGCCAAGTACAACAACATCTACTCGGTCGGCGTCTGCGTCGCCATTCAGCCGGTTGAAGTCACGCCCGTTCCTACTGGTACACCGAAAACCGGCTACATGATCGAATCCATGGTTACCGCTACCGCGCACAACATTCGCGCCGTGCTCGACGGCAAGGAACCGGATGAAAAAGCCACCTGGAATGCCATCTGTTTGGCCGACTTCGGCGATACCGGGGCAGCCTTCGTCGCCTTGCCGCAGATTCCGCCGCGCAACGTCAACTGGTTCCGGGAAGGCAAGTGGGTGCACCTGGCCAAGATTGCGTTCGAGAAATACTTCCTGCGCAAGATGAAGAAGGGCACCACCGAGCCCTTATATGAAAAGTATGTGCTGGGGGTGATGGGCATCAAGAAGCTGAAATGATCTTGTGCAGAGCTTGTCGGTTTTTCTAAACCGAAAGCGACGTGTGCAGCGCCTCTCACCCGTGAGCGGGAGAGAGGTAATGGAAACGGGCATGGCGCAAGCGTTCATGATCTGGGCGGATTCAATCCATGCCCGTTTGTTAATCCATCAGCTCTGGCGTGCTTTGTTGAGCAAGATCAGGCCGTATCAGGTTTTCGCTTCAGCGCGCTTGGCCAGGAAATGCACGAGTAGCGGCACTGGCCGCCCAGTGCCGCCCTTTTCTTTGCCGGATTTCCAGGCTGTGCCGGCGATATCCAGATGCGCCCAGTCGAATTTTTTCGCGAAGCGGGACAGGAAACAGGCAGCGGTGATCGTGCCGCCGGCGCGACCGCCGATGTTGGCCATGTCGGCGAAATTGCTCTTCAGCAAATCCTGATAGTCGTCCCACAACGGCAATTGCCAGCAACGGTCGGAAGCCGCATCGCCGGCATGCAGAAGTTCGCGCGCCAGGCTATCGTCATTCGCCAGCAGCCCGGTGGCAACATTGCCGAGGGCGATGACGCAGGCGCCGGTCAGGGTGGCGATGTCCACCACACAGGCCGGGTCAAGTTTTTCTGCATAAGTCAGCGCATCACATAGGATCAGGCGGCCTTCGGCGTCGGTATTGAGGATTTCGATGGTCTGGCCGGACATCGAGGTGACCACGTCACCTGGCTTGTTGGCGCGGCCGTTGGGCATGTTTTCGCAGGTGGCGATGATGCCGGTGACATTGAGCGGCAGTTTCAGTTCAGCCGTCGCACGCAGCGCGCCGAGGACCGAGGCGGCGCCGCACATGTCGTACTTCATCTCATCCATCTCTGCGCCAGGTTTGAGCGATATTCCGCCGGAATCGAAGGTGATGCCTTTGCCGATCAAGACAACGGGTTTCTGTTTCTTGTCACCGCCTTTGTGGGTCAACACAATGAAACGCGGCGGTTCGTCACTGCCTTTGGCAACGGACAGGAATGAACCCATGCCGAGTTTCTCGATCTCGGCCTGTTCCATGACTTCGATGCCAAGGCCATATTCCTTGGCCAGCGCTTTGGCCTGGTCGGCTAAATAGATTGGCGTACAGACATTGCCCGGCAGGTTGCCGAGGTCTTTGGCCAGCTTGACGCCGGCGGCAATGGCAAGGCCGCGCGCGGCAGCGGCTTCGCCGAGAACCAGATCGCCGCGACGTTGCACGGCGAGCACCAGTTTGCGCAGGTTTTTCTTCTGCTCTTCCGGTTTGCTCTTCATCTGCTCGAAGCGATACAGCGTTTCCTGTGCGACCAGAACCGCTTGTTCAATGTTCCAGGCCAACTCCCGTTTCTTGACCGGCACTTCAGTCAGGAACAACGTGGCTTCGCTGACGCCGATATCGGACAAGGATTTGACGGCACTGCGCACTGCATCGAGGTAAGGCTTGTCACACCCTGCTTTACCATAGGATTCAAGCGCAATAACACCCCTTATATTCCTAAGAGATTCATTAAATTTTTTGACTGCTATTAATCGATCTTCTGTATTTTTATCATTTGGAATAAAATCAAGGCAAGGTGCACATGAATCCGCAAACCAGCCAATAAATATTTGATTTCTATCTTTGCAGATTACAAAAAAAATCGTAGATTTATAATTCATCAAAATTTCAGAATTAGGGTATTTTAATTTAATTTCAGCTAAAGCATTTATCCTAAATGACTTAATAATATCAATTCTTATGTCTACACATCTGTCATATTGCAATATTGAATTTGAAGCATTTCTTTTTTCTTTATCGAATAAATCAAATAATCCCATATTTCACCCTAGTTTTGTAATGCAACAAGATCTGGTTGATGCGTATTAATTAATCAATACATGTGGCGCTTGTTGAACTGCCGAGCCCACGACGGATAGGAAATTCAACCGCATGAAGCCAAGTATCGCACCCAAAACCGTCCTTAAAAAACGGGTTTTCCCTGACATGACAGTCTGAATCCCCCAGAATTTTCGCCCCATCATTGCAAACCGCGCCTCGGGCTGCGGA
>JBBQQT010000216.1:0-3758 GCA_038215555.1 Burkholderiales bacterium
CCATGCTGGCGTTGTTGATCACCACCACGTTGAGCGGGATTTGGTAGTTCACCGCAGTCATGATTTCCATGCAGCACATCTGGAAACCGCCATCGCCGAGAATGGCGAAAGTCGGCGCACCCGGGGCAAAGAAATGCGCGCCGATAGCAGCCGGAATCGCATGTCCTAAAGAGGAAATGCCGGAATTCGGGAAATAGTGATTGGCGTCGGAAACATCGAAAAAGCTCTGCGCGAAGACGATGTTGTCGTCAAAGATCAGCGCATCCTGCGGAAAGCGCCGCGCCAGGCCGCTGAAGAACGCTTCCATCAGTTGGAACTTGGCGCGCTGCGCGGCGGCGGCCTCGGCCAGCGGCTGGCTTTCGTTTTCACGATGATCGTCCAGCTTGTCCAGGCGGCCCCGTTCAGTGCCTTCCAGCGTCGTCAGCAATGCCGTCAGCACCTCGCGGATATCGCCGTGGATGGCGATATCCGCCTTGAACACCTTGCCCAGCTGGCCGGCGTCGCGGTCCACCTGCGCCACTTTTTTGCCGCTGAGCAACTTCTTGTCCCACAGATAACTGGTGCGCTCGTTGAAACCGGCGCCGAGAAAAATCACCAGATCGGCGTGTTCGACGATGTAACGATAGGCCTGGCCATTCGAGGTGACGCCAAGGCAACCGAGCGACAGCGCACTGCCTTCGCTGACCACGCCCTTGGCTTTCAAACTCGATGCTACCGGGATGTGCAGCGCCTGGCTCAGCTCAGCCACCAGTTCGCGCGCGCCGGCCTTGATGCAGCCATAGCCGGCGATGATCACCGGATATTTTGCGGCCTGGATCAATTCCACCAGCTCGCTCAAAGAACCCTCATGCGCTGCCGCCAGCATGGTCTGGCGCGGTGCCGGCACTTGTAGATGCAGGTGATCGAGCACATCGGCATCGACCATTTCCTTCTGCACGTTGTACGGAATACTCAGCAGCACCGGCCCCGGCTCGCGCGAAAACAGCGCCCGCGTGGCCTGATTCAGCACCTGGCCGAGGTAATCGGTGCGTTCGATCAGCTTGTGATAACGCGTGATGCTGGAAAACAGCACGCCCTGGTCGATCGCCCCGCCCTCGCCCGAGCTTTCCTGCAAGCCGCCCTTGCCGAAAATGTAGGTCGAGGTTTCACCCGTGATGATCAGCACCGGCAAACGCTCGGCATAGGCGTTGGCGATGCCGGTGACCAGATTGGTCGCCCCCGGCCCAGCGGTGGCGATGCAGGCGGCGATCTTGTCCCCGCCTTGCTGATGCGACACGCGCGCATAACCGCCGGCCATGAACGCCGCGCCTTGCTCATGCTTGACCAGCACGCTTTTGACCTTGGAGTCGCGCAACTGGTCGTAGATCGGCAGCACATGGGCGCCAGGCATGCCGAAGATGACTTCGACGCCGAGGCGTTCCAGATAGCGGACGATCAATTCGCTGACGGTAATTTTCATGCTGTGGCGGGAGGGTACGCTTGGCGCGCTCTGCATTGGTGCGGCGGAAGGGCGGGATTTGAGCACAAGACGCCGCCTGCGGGAACCTTGCCGCGTGGCGGAAAGGCCGTTCTGATCAAGCGGTTATCGTCAGGCCACGCAGGCAATCATCATTCCGACCGCATCTCGAACGCCTCCGGCTCATGCCGCGCTACTTCCAGGGTCAGGGGATTAGGGTGTCAGTTCAAACATTCCAGCATTTCCTTTCGGCCAACAGAAACGTCAATCAAAGAAAAATTGGAATATTAGAACGGACCCCTTTGGGACTGTCATCAAGCCTGTCCGCCCGGCGTCGGCGGCATCAGCGGCCAGCGTGGTCATATCCAGCGTGCGCCCCATCCCGCATAAAGCGGCGCGCGCGGCGCACCCTACCTTTGCTCCATCATTCCGGCACTGGCCGGGGTGACGAATGAAGAAAATTAAAGGGGCCAGGGTCAAATTAAATGTTTTATTTCATGGCCATTCAGCCTAACGGGCGGGTCAATCGGGACGCTCGAACATCCGGCTTCACTTCGAGCAGGCCGTCCCACTCGCGCCCCTTACCCTAAACGTTGGGCGTCACGTGAATTGATCATGACACATGAAGAAGCACAGAAATTGTGGCATGACTAATCAATATATTTACGGGCCGGTTCAATACCCTACGCGCTAGACCCCAATGGGAAGTGTCGTAAGTTAAGCCACTGGCGGCTGCAAGCCGCCTTGACCGCATCACGCGGTCATCACTTGCGGCTAAGCTTGCGCCACTACACAGCCAACGACCCTTTCGCCTTTATGCCCGCAGTCCCTCAATTCAATAACCCAAGCAACCTCATTGGCAACCTGTCCGAGCCCTGGCTCTGGCAAGTCATCACCGTAGTTCTGGTGATCATCGCGATCAACGTCGGCGCCTATTACCTGCTGCGCCATATCGAAAAAATCGCCATCCGGACACGCTCAGTCTGGGACGATGCGCTGATCAAGGCCGCGCGTTTACCAGTCACGATGCTGCTGTGGACACTCGGTTCATCGGTTGCGCTGCGCATTGTCCACCAACATACCGGCATGCCGTTCTTTGACTGGGTCGCGCCCGGGCGCAACGTGCTGGTGATCAGTGCACTGGCCTGGTTGTTGATTCGACTGATCAGCAACGCGGCACAAAACATCATCACGCTGCGTCTGCTCAGCGATGAAACCGTCGACCGCACCACGGTCGACGCACTCAGCAAACTGGGCCGCATCTGCGTCATCGTGATTGCGCTGCTTTCGATCTTGCAAACGCTCGGCGTCAGCTTGGCAGGCGTGCTCGCATTCGGCGGCATCGGCGGCATCGCGGTCGGTTTTGCCGCCAAAGATTTGTTCGCCAACCTGCTCGGTGGCCTGACGATTTACCTGGACCGGCCCTTTTCGGTCGGTGAATGGATTCGTTCACCGGACAAGAATATCGAAGGCACGGTCGAGCAGATCGGCTGGCGCAACACCCGCATTCGGGCCTTCAACCGAAACGCCATCTACGTGCCGAATGCGCTGTTCACCAATATCGTGGTGGAAAACCCGTCGCGGATGACGCATCGGCGGATCAAGGAAATCATTGGCTTGCGTTATCAAGACATCGGCAAGATGGCAGCCATCATCGACGACGTCAGAAGCATGTTGAAGAACCATCCCAAGATCGATATTGAAACGACGTTGATCGTCAACTTCACCACCTTCAGCGATTCCTCACTCAATTTCTTCATTTACACCTTTACCAAAACCACGCTTTGGGAGCCGTATCACGTGGTCAAACAAGACGTATTGCTGAAGATCGCCGACATCATCGCTGCGCATGGCGCCGAAATCGCGTTTCCCACTCGCACGCTACATATTGAATCTCAGCCGGAAACGTCCTGCACACACCCCGGCTGAATCTCAACACCGACGCCGAAAATAAACCGTGGCCCCCCCCTTTAATTCCCGCATCGATTCATCAAGAAGCAGCAGGCCACCCCGAAAGCTAGCGCGCAATCGCTTGAAGAAGTTGAGAAGGTGATGAACGTGAGCAAGAAAATCATCGGCAGCAACTTCGACGACTTCCTGAAAGAAGAGGCCACGCTTGAGGGAGCCATCGCCGTGGCCTGACCCTGACCACCCTGGTCAGCACCGCCGCCCTGGGAAAAACAGTCAACATCCAGTTCGCTCCGGCGTGAAAGGGGCGCGCGGGATCAGACACGGCAAATTTGTTCTAACTATCATGGCGTGGGTCGTCCCCCCAAATCATGAAACCGTTCGCCCTGAGCTT
>JBBQQT010000217.1:0-3757 GCA_038215555.1 Burkholderiales bacterium
ATGCCTGCATCCTGCACTACCGCGCCAACAACGCGCGCGCCCTCGCTGGCGACCTGGTCCTCATCGACGCCGGCGCGGAATACCGCAATTACGCCGCCGACATCACCCGCACCTTCCCGGTCAACGGCCGTTTCAGCGCACCGCAGCGCGACCTGTATGAAATCGTGCTTGCCGCGCAGCTCGCCGCCATCGACGCGGTGAAACCGGGCAACACCTGGAATACGCCGCATGACACTGCGCTGCGCGTCCTCACCCAGGGACTGCGCGATCTGAAACTGCTGGATGGCGAACTCGGCGGCCTGATCGAACAGGAAGCCTACAAGCCGTTCTATATGCACAAAACCGGTCACTGGCTGGGTCGGGATGTGCACGATGTCGGTGAATACAAAATCGCTGGCAAGGATGGCAAGCCCGACTGGCGCGCGCTGCAAACCGGCATGACGCTGACCGTTGAACCCGGCTTGTATATTCGGCCATCGGAAGAGGTGCCGAAATCGTTCTGGAACATCGGCATTCGCATTGAAGACGACGTCGCAGTCACCCCAAATGGCTGTCACGTCCTGACGGCAGCCGCCCCCAAATCGATCGCCGACATTGAAGAGGTCATGCGCCATGCAACACGTTGATATTGCCATCGTCGGCGGCGGTCCGGTCGGCGCCGCGCTGGCCGTTGGCCTGGAAGGCTCGGGGCTATCCGTCGCGGTGCTGGAAGCGCAGACAAATTCTGTAGGGCGGAAAAGCGAAGCCCCCGCCCGTGACCCGCGTGCCCTTGCCCTGTCGCAAGGCGCGCATTTGATCCTGCAACGTCTGGGCGCGTGGGAGGCTCTGGCAGCACACGCCACCGCCATCGAAAGCATTCATGTATCGCAACGTGGCAGCCTCGGCAGCGCCGTGCTGACCGCGCAGGATGTCGACTCGCCGGCGCTGGGTTATGTCGCTGAATACGGCGATCTGCATGCGGCTTTGTCGGCGCGAATGGAAAACTGCGGCGCGACCATCCTGACCGGCGCGCGTGTTACCACCGTCAAGGCGACCGCCGGCTACGGCATGGTCGGCTATCAACACGACGGCAGCGAGGAAATGCTCACCGCCGGGTTGGTGGTGCTGTCGGAAGGCGGCAAAAGCCTGCCGGCGGCGCTGCGTCAGAACAAGGATTACGGCCAATCCGCCGTCGTCTGCAAGGTGCAGACCGAACAGCCGCACAAGCACCGCGCCTTCGAGCGTTTCACGCCGGACGGCCCGATTGCGCTATTGCCACTGGGCGAGGATTACGCCCTGGTCTGGACCACGCCGAACGCCCAACTGGAAGAACGTCTGGCACTGTCGGACGCAGCGTTTCTGGCTCAGTTGCAGACCGCATTCGGCGATCGCCAAGGCCGTTTTCTCGCCGCCAGCCGGCGTGCCGCTTATCCGCTCAAACTGGCGCTCGCCGCCGCCTCGGCCTCGCCGCGCATTGTCCGCATCGGCAACGCCGCCCACACGCTGCACCCGGTCGCCGGGCAAGGTTTCAATCTCGGTCTGCGCGATGCCTGGAAACTCGCCGAAACCCTGCTCGACACGCCCCGCCAGCAATTGGGCGAAGCCGCCGCCACCCGGCGCTACGAAAAAACCCGCCAGTTCGACATTGCCGGGGGCAGCCTGATGACCGACATCCTGGTCGAATCCTTCTCGAATGATCGTTTTCTGCTCAAACATGCACGCGGCGCCGCCTTGCTCCTGCTCGATCTGGCGCCACCGCTGAAAACCCTGTTCGCACGCAAAATGATGTTTGGCGCGCAAGCCTGGTAAGCAAATCCATACGTAATTGATATGAATGGAGATATCGCATGAATCTGAATAAAAAAGTGACCTTTTTCGCCGCAATCCTTGCCGCCGTGCTGGTGCTGACGTTGACGCTGTTCAGCCTGTATTCATTTCGCCAGTATTCCCTCACCACGGCGAAAGAACATGTGCGGGCGGCGGCGGAGATCGTTCGTGTGAATCTGACAGAGCAGATGTTGCATGGCGTGATTGATCGCCGCGAGGGCTTTCTCGGCCGCTTGAAGGAGGTTGAAGGCTTCAAGTCGGCACGGGTGGTGCGTTCAGAGCATGTCGTGCAGCAATACGGCGAAGGCACGGCGCGCGAAGTCGCCATTGACGCGGTAGAGCGCGAGGTCATGATGTCAAAGCAGCCTGCCTACGTGTTGGAGGAAGCTGGCGGTGAAGTGCTGTTTCGCGGCACCATTCCCTATATCGCCACCGCACACGGCATTCCCAACTGCTTGCAATGCCATCAGGTGAAGGACGGCGCGGTACTTGGCGCGGTCAGCATCACGTTTTCCATCGATCATCTGAAGCGGCGCGCGCTGGTCACAGTGGCCGGTATTGTGGCGGTGGTGGTCATTTTCGCCTTGCTCGCCTGGTATCTGTTGCGGCGCCTGATCGGTCCCATCTCGGCTACGGCACGCGATGTGGAACTCGCTGTCGAACTTGCCCAGGGGGGGAATTTCACCAGTCAGGTGCTGCCGCGCACCCGCGATGAGATCGGCAACATCGCGCAGAATCTGAATCGCTTGATGCGGTTTCTCGGCGATGGCTTGGGCCAGATTTCCGAAAGTGTCGCCCGACTGATCGAACGCAAACCGGTGCATGGGGAGAACCAGCTCAAGGCCACTGTCGAAATGGTGGAGATCCTGGTCAAGGCCTCGCATTTCAAACAGGCGATCGAAGAGGATGAAACGCGCGCTGAAATTCATGGCCGCCTGGCGCGCATCCTGCGCGACGAATTCATGATCGATGAATTCAGTTTCTATGAAGTGGAAAGCGGCAAGAACCGAATGGCGCCCTTGCTGGTCGATGGCGAGCCCAGCGCGCAGTGCCGTTGGTGCAATCCTGAGATTTTGATCCGGGCGGAAGCGTGCCGAGCGCTGCGAACCGGCCACCCCGTCGACGGCGTCGCCAACCCCGGCATTTGCTATGCCTTTCAACCGCCTGAAGAAGCGTTGGAGCGCAGCCACATCTGCCTGCCCATCATGCAGTCCGGGTCGGTCGGCAACGTCCTGCAGATCGTGGTTCCGCAGTCGAACGAGGCGATGGTCCGGGCCACTATTCCATTCATCAATGTGTACTTGCGCGAGGCGGCGCCGGTGCTGGAGTCGAAGCGCTTGATGGAAAGCCTGCGTGAAACCAATCTGCGCGATCCGATGACCGGCCTCAATAATCGTCGCTTTTTGGAGGAATACCTGGAAACCTTGCTGGCGGCCACGCAGCGACGCAAGTCGCATCTGGCCATCCTGATGCTCGACCTGGACTTCTTCAAAGTGGTCAACGACACCCATGGTCACGATGCGGGCGATGCCGTGCTCAAGGCGCTGGCCAAAACACTGCGCCAAGCCGTGCGCGCCTCGGATTTCGTGATTCGATACGGCGGTGAGGAGTTTCTGATTCTGCTGCAGGACACCGCTGCCGATGCCGCCATGCAAGTGGCGGAGAACATCCGTATCGCGGTGGAAGCGCTGAAAGTCCCCATCGCCGGCGGCATCGTGCTGCAGAAAACAATCTCCATCGGCGTCGCCGACTTCCCCGACGACAGCGCCGCCTTCTGGCAAGCGCTCAAGTTCGCCGATGTCTCGCTCTACCACGCCAAACAGACCGGTCGTAACCGGGTGGTGCGCTTTACCGCCGAACTGTGGACCGAAAAATCAAGCTACTGAAACGCTGAAAAACGCCTCAGAGCCGGCTGCCAAACCGGTATTCCGGCGGCAAGCCCAGCGTATCG
>JBBQQT010000218.1:0-3662 GCA_038215555.1 Burkholderiales bacterium
GTGCAGCGCCGCGATGTCCATGCGACGCGGATTGCCCTTGACCAGAAAGTGGATCGGTTCACCGCCCGCTGCCTGGCGAGCAATCGAGGCAGCTTCGATCTGGATGGACAACAGGGCGGAGTGAAAACCAGAGTCCCAGCGTACCAGGAGCCCCGCCGCCGTCAGCGCCTGGGCGCGAGGCAGCGACCGTTCCAGGGTGTATTCCGTCTCGCGCGAAGAAAAGTGGCTGCCCTCGCGCAACTCCAGCGCCACGCACCAGCCTTCCTGGCCGAGATACGCCGCGATCGGCGCGTAGCCGTCCGTACCGGCGTAGGTGCGCGAGACGCCTTCCTTGCGGGTTCTGCCGTTGTCCTGGGTAAATACGTCGATGTCCAGCGGCACCAGGCCGCAGGCCAGCGGCGTGATGGGCGCACCGGCGTTCTTGAGCAGCGCGACCGACAATTCATCGGCCAACGGCAGCAGCCGATCGGCCTGGGCGTCCAGTTGCATGCGCATGGCCGAGGCTGCGGGAGCCGAGCTCAACCACAAAGCCTCGGCAAAGAAGCCGTCCTGGCGATGGTTCTTGATGGCGTCGAAATCCGACTTGCCGGTACACAGCAGCCCCACATAGGCGGTGACGATCTCACCCACACTCAACCCGGATCGCTTGGGAATGGCCTTATCCAATGTCTCGCACACCCTGGCAAACTTCGCCAGCGCCAATCCGACCAGGGCAAGCCCAGCGTGGCCGGTGAGCAGTTCAGTGCCTTGCTTGAGCTTGAAGCGGGGAATCGGATCGCCGTAGGGGTGGAGTACGCTTTGAGCCATGGCACCAATTGGGTGAACGACGAAAAGCTGATTATACCTTATTATTCAATGTGTTACGATGATAGGCGGGCAACCTGTGGATTCAGGATCAAGGTTAATGCGCTGCCGACCGATATAAAGAAAGATATGGCAATTCGCCATTTACAATGTTTCTTCAAATTCGGGGGCCTGACCATGACTCTGACCGTTACGCACTCCATACAGTCCAAGATCGTCCTGACTATTTCGTTGATATTCGTGGCGGTTCTGGCGACTTCGACCCTGCTGACCGCGCGCAATGAGCACGCGCTGGCGCAGGATATCGCGTTGGACAAGGCGCGCGTAATGTCGCAATCGTATTTCGACGGCATCAACACGATGATGTTGACCGGTACCATGGATCAGCACGAATCCTTGCGGCAAAAGGTTCTCTCGTCTGAAGGCGTGCGTGAGATTCATGTCGTGCATGCGCCATTAGTGCTTGATGGTGTCACCACGGCGCCGATCAAGCCTAAGGATGCGCTGGACGAACGCGCCATCAAGGGCGAGATGGTCAGCGTATTCGGAGAGGATGAACAGGGCCGCTTCGTTACCTTGCTGACGCCCTTGCCGGCCAGCGCCAATCATATGGGTACCAATTGTCTGACCTGTCACCAGGTGCCGCAAGGCACTGTGCTGGGCGCGGTGCGCATGACTTATTCGCTGAAACAGTTGGACGGGGAATTTCGCCGCAACCTGCTGACGGTGGCGGGGCTGAATCTGTTGCTGTCTATATTGGGCGTGGTGCTGGTTGTGGGCTTGCTGCGCAGCATCGTGATTGTGCCGTTGTCGAAGATGCGCGCGTCGATGCAAGCCATCGAGGAGAACTCGGATCTGACTCAGCGGCTGGGAATCAACAGCAAGGACGAGGTCGGTTCGCTGGCGCAGGCCATCAACGGCATGCTGGATAAATTTGGTTCCAGTCTCGGGCTGGTGACCGAAACATCTGAGCGGTTGTCCAGCGCGGCCGATCGGATTGCCGCATCATCCAGCCAGACAGCGGAGGCGGCGAGTCAGCAGCTTAAGGAGGCTGAATCGACCGAGCATTCCATCAACGATCTCAAAGCCATCGCATCCGAGGCCGGCAGCAGCGCAGCGCGAACCGCCGAAGCTTCGGTCTATGCCGACAGCGAAGCCAGCAAAACCACCCGAACGACACGTGATGCGATCGAGGGCATATTGTCACTGGTCAACGAAATCAAGCAAGCTGCGGAGGTCATCGGCGAACTCGATCAGCGAAGCCAGAATGTCAGTGAAGTACTGGATGTGATCAAGGGCATCGCCGAACAAACCAATCTGCTGGCATTGAATGCGGCAATCGAAGCCGCGCGCGCCGGCGAAATGGGGCGCGGCTTCGCGGTGGTGGCCGACGAGGTACGCAAGCTGGCCAACATGTCGCACGATTCGACGCGCAGCATCGAGGAAATCGTCATGCAACTGCGGCAGGAAGCGAAGCGTGCCGTTCAGGTCATGCACGCCGCGCGCGAAACTGCTTCGCAGCATAGCCAAGCCTTGGGTAACGCGGTGGGTGGGCTGGATCAGATCGTGGTGCGAGTGTCGGATATCCGTGCGCTGAATGCAGAGATGGAAAAATCGGTGCGAAGCCAGGTGAGCCTGACTGACAACGTCGATCAACGCGTTGCCATCATTGGCCAAATTGCCGAACGCACGGCCAAGGATGCGGCAGAAACCCGTGGCGTTGGCGATGAGTTGGTGGAGTTGGCACGCGAACTGAAGTCTCTGGTGGGGCATTTCCGGTTGCGTTGACAACCCACCTTGATACCGTCTGGCGAGCCAATTTCATCGTGGGGTTCGTCAGCGGCGGCAAGCGATGGCACTATCTGTTCCCGTTCATGCCACGCTGGAAAGCACCATGTTGGGACCATCGCATCCTTCTCCTGATCTTCTGAAAGAACTCCGAGTGCGTGAGCGTCTACTCAACGTACTCCTCAGCCGAGTCCTGAAACGCCAATTGGCGCCGGCGGTTTATCAAGCCATTGCGGATTTGAGGCTTGGCTTCATTGCGCTGCGCGCACGCGAGTCGCAAAGCCGGCGCAAGCAGTTGATCGCGCTGATCGATCAGCAGGAACCGGAAGCGCTCAGCCAGATCATTCGAGCCTTCAACCTCTATTTCAGCCTGATCAATATCGTCGAGGAGGTGGTGGCGTTGCATCAACGCCGGCTCGCGGTCCGTCAAGGCGCCAAGATGTGGCCGGGATCATTCCATGACACCTTGCACGCGCTGCATGATCAGGGCGTGGCGGCGGAGGATCTGAAGCAGTTGTTTGGCCAGTTGTGCTACCTGCCGGTGATTACCGCGCATCCTTCCGAGGCCAAGCGGCGCACCATCAAGGGCGCATTGCGCAATATTTTCCTGTCCATCGAGGCGCTGGATGATCCGCGCGTGCGCGGCATGTATCGCAATGAGGCGGTGCGGCAATTATCGAATCAGATTCATATCCTCTGGAACACCGATGAGGTGCGCGCCGAAAAACTCGATGTCAGCGACGAGATTCGTACCGGCCTGTCGTATTTTCCGTTGTCGTTGTTTCAGGCGGTGACCCAGGTTTATCGCAATTTCAACCGTGCACTTGAGGATATTTATGGTCCGCAGGCGCCGCAGGAGATCGGCTCGCCCAGTTTCCTGCGCTTCGGTTCCTGGATTGGCGGCGATCGCGATGGGCATCCGCTGGTCACCACCCAGGTCACTGCGATGGCTTGGCGCATGCAGGCGCAGACAGCCTACACGGAATACCTGCGTCGCCTCGAGTTGTTGAGCGATCAACTTTCGTATTCGATCCGGCTCTGCCGTCCCTCCGATGCCTTCATGATTGATC
>JBBQQT010000219.1:0-3625 GCA_038215555.1 Burkholderiales bacterium
CCATCGAAGCGGAGGTTTCTTCAACGCTGGCGGCCTGTTCACTGGCGCCCTGCGACAGGCTTTGCGCAGTGGCCGAGATTTCCTCCGAGGCGGAGGACAGGTTGTCTGTAGCGCTACGTACTTCGGTGATGATCTGCGTCAGTTTTTCCGCCATTCCGCGAATGCCAGCCAGCATGCTGCTGGTGTCGCCAGACTTGATTTCGACCTGAACCGTGAGGTCGCCGCCGGCAATCTTGCTGACGACCTGGGAAACATAGATCGGATCGCCCCCCAGTTGCAGCAGGATGCTGCGGATGATGAAGATCCCCAACAGGATCAACACGGCAACCCCGAGCACCCCGACGATCAACATGATCATGGTGGCCTGACGGGTCGCCTCATCTCCCGCCTTGACGGCATCCTCGCCATATTTGACGTTGAGATCGACGATCTTGTTCAGTGCGGCCTCCGAGACCACGAAGTGTTGTCCAACAGCGGCAAGCTGGATGAAGAATTGCTTGAACAATGCCCTCTGCTCCTCTTCGGATCGGCTTCTGCTCAGCGCCTCAATGGTCGGCGTGATGACGGCATCCGCGGCCTTCCAGGCATTCCACTCCTTGAGAAACTGCTGCCAAAGCACGGCCTCTTCAGCAGATTGCGGCAACGGTTCATAGATCTTCCAACCCCTGTTGATGTTTTCCCAGGCTTGTTGTTTGGCTGCCAGCACTTCGTTGAACTTGCCCTGCGCCTGGTAATCATTTTCCCAGGTCAGCGCCCAACGGTTGGCCGACCTGACCGCGGTCTGACCTTCGCTGACGATCAGCAAGCCCTGTACCGACGGCAGCCGCACCACGCCGATTTCATGAATCGAGGCCCCGGTGTCGCGCAGCCCCAACCAGCCAGCCCCGCCGATCAGAATCGCCGCAATGATCGCTGTGGCAAGCAGCAGCAGGAGTTTGGCCTTGACCGTCATGCTTGAAATCATGGTGCTGTTTCCTCGAATTGTTGCGTGGACTAATCAGGATTGATGAATAACGAACAACAGTGGCTAAACAGCAGCCAGAGCGACGCAGCCCTTTTCGCGTGCCACCTCGCTCAACAAGGCCGGCACTTCCAGAACCAGTGCGACTTCGCCGGACCCCAGGATGGTGGAGCCGGCAATGCCGCGTATTTTTGCGAACAACTGCCCGAGCGGTTTGATCACCGCCTGGAATTCGCCCTTGAGTTCGTCCACTACCAGACCCGCGCGGCGCCCGGCCGAATTCACCACCACCACGTTCTGCCTGCGCGATGTGCGCCCGCCGAGGCCGAAATGTTCCTTGACGCGCAGCAAAGGCAACACTTCGCCGCGCAAATTGAGGTAAGCCTGTTGTTCGTTGCGCCCGGCATCGAGCTCCAGGCATTCCTGCACCATGTCCAGCGGCACCACGTAATGACTGTCGCCGACGCCAACCAGGAAACCGTCGATGATCGCCAGCGTCAGCGGCAGGCGGATGCGGAAGGTGGAACCCAGGCCGGCCTGGCTGGTGATTTCAACCGTGCCGCGCAGGGCTTCGATATTGCGGCGCACCACGTCCATGCCGACGCCGCGGCCGGACAGGTTGGAGACCTGATCGGCGGTGGAGAAGCCGGGTTCGAAGATGAGTTTCCATACTTCGCCGTCGGGCAGGCTGTCGCCACTCTGGATCAGGCCTTTTTCCAGTGCCTTGGCCAAAATTCGTTCCCGGTTCAGACCGCCGCCGTCGTCGGAGACTTCGATGACGATGCCGCCGGATTCATGATGCGCATTCAGCTTTAGCGTGCCTTTGACCGGCTTGCCGCGGCTGGCGCGCACCTCGGCAGATTCGATGCCGTGATCCATGGCGTTGCGCATCAGATGGGTGAGCGGGTCGCCGATCTTTTCGACCACGGTCTTGTCGAGTTCAGTTTCGGCGCCGTTGATCTCCAGATCGATGTCCTTGCCGATTTCCTTGGAGACGTCGCGCACCACGCGGCGGAAGCGGTTGAAGGTCTCGCCGATCTCGACCATGCGCAAACGCATGGCGTTATCGCGGATGTCTTCGACCAGGCGGGCCATGCCGGAGACCGATTCCATGAGAACGCCATCCTTGTTGCGCTGCGCGATCAGGCCGACACCGGCACCGGAGATCACCAGTTCGCCAACCAGGTTGATCAGGCTGTCGAGCTTGTCGGCGTGGACGCGGATGAACCGGGCCTCCTGCGCCTGGCGGTTGCGCGCATCCTTCTGTTTGCTCAGGGCGGCATCGATCAGTTCGGGTTGCACCAGTTGGCGTTCGACCAGGATTTCACCCAGCGGCTGCACCGGAATCTCGCGGGTGCCCTCGCAGTCCTGCAGCGCCAGGGTCTGTTCCAGTTCACGCGCGGTCACCGCGCCGCAGGCCAGCAGCAATTCGCCCAGGCGACTGTGGTCTTCCGGCAGCAAGGTGATCAGGCGCAGGTAATCGGCAAGCTTGCTGCCTGGCGCCAGAATGTGCAGGTCGCAATCGTCACGCACGAACTCGAACACGCTCTCGATCTGCGCCTTGTCGGTATCGCTCTTGAGGCGGATTTCAAAACCGAGATAGCAGGATTCCGGCTCCATTTCGGCGATCGGCGGCAGCGCGTCGGCGAGGGTGGAGAGGTAAACGATCTCGCCCAGACGGGACAGGTAACGCAGGAAGGAAAGCGGGTCCATGCCGCTGCGCAGCACATCGCGGCCGAAGCGCACGGAAATGTGCCAGGTGTCGCCCGCCATGCCGCCTGTGCCCGCCACCGGCGAGGCGTTTTCCGCCGCTGCGGGCTCGGCTTCGGCCGCCCCTTTTCCCAGGCAAACGCTGAGCTGCACCGCCAGCGCTTCGCCCCGCATGCGGGTGTCGGCGTCCATCTCGGCTTCACTGACGACCAGGTCGATCAGGCTTTCGATGTGATCGCGGCAGGCCAGCAGCAGGCCGATCAAATCTTCATTCAACGGCACCTCATTGTTGCGCACGCGGTCGAGCACGTTCTCGGCCTTGTGCGTGAAGGCGACGATGTCATTCAGTCCGAACAGACCGGAGGAACCTTTGATGGTGTGCGCGGCGCGGAACACGGCGTTGATCGACTCAGCGTCGTCAGGCTGGGTTTCCAGGCGCAACAAGGCCTCTTCCATGTCCTGGAGCAGACCGCGGCTTTCCGCGATGAAGGTTTGCAGGGCTTCGCCCAGGTCGAGGTTCATGCCGCAGCCCTCCCCAATCCGAGCGCACTTGCCGGCAGCACCTGCGGATCGCCGAACCAGCCGCCCAGTCCCATGACCTCGAACACTTCGAGCACCGCCGGACTATGGCTCGAGAGCTTGAGCGACTTGCCGGCGGCGACCGCTTCGCGCTTCATCAGCATCAGCAACTGGACGCCGCTGGTGTCGATCTCCGCCACCGCGGACAGGTCGATCTCGATTTCGTCACTTTGCGTGAGTGCGTCGAACAGCATCGGCATCAGTTCGGCGGCGTGATAAATGGTGAACTCGCCTTCGGGATGCAGATGCAGACAAGAAGCGTGGCGTTCGCTATGAATTTCCATGGTGTTCTCCCGACGCTCAAGTTTGTTTCATCACGGCAGGCACAGCTTCGACACCGCATCGAGCATCTGCGCGGGCTGAAACGGCTTGACC
>JBBQQT010000220.1:0-3534 GCA_038215555.1 Burkholderiales bacterium
GTTGAGCGTCGAGGATTGGATGACCTGATTCAGGCTCGGAAACTGTGGTCTGTCCCTCATTGTTCGCGCCTCAATGTTCACGCGGCGATCAGGCCAAGCTGGAAGCCGCGCCGGTGCAGGAGTTCATGGGGTTGTTTGCGGTGTGACGGAACCGGGGTCGGCGTTGCTGGACGCGGACGCCCCCGCTGCGTCCAAGGCATTAACCGTCGCCAAGGCAACCTTCTTCGCCTCCCCTTTTTCCCATTCGCACAACGCGGAATAGGGGCGGCGCGGGTCTTCGAGCTGAATGCCGCGCTCGCGGGCAAGTTCCTGTGCGGCTTGTTCGAAGGCAATGGGATTCAGGCCTTTCATGGCATCGGTGATTCGCATGACCGGTTTGTCTGAGCGAATCAAAGGGGCCAGGAGCGAATCAAAAGGGCCAGGGTCGAATTAAATGTAAATCCTGAATCCGTGTCCTCACAACAAGGCCTCTGAAAAGTAGTTTCGTTGCACCAGTTTCTGGTCGGCGGTTTTGATCCGGTTTCACGCAGTCGCCGACAATGATGTTGAGGATGCTTTTGCCCAAGGGGGAGGCGTCTTGTACAAAGGCACTCCAGGCAGCCATATCCGTGTGCCGGATGTGGCCCACACCCTCATGCGCGATGAATCCACGCATCAGGATGGCGGCATGCGCATCGCCATTCCCGATCAGGCTGGTTGGGATGGTGATGCGGGTTCCATCGGTGGAAGCAGTGTCGGCAGAGGCATCGAAAACCACCTCTACCCCCATGCTTGCAGCCACGATCTTGGCGACTGTGCCCATGTGTGACAACGACATGATGACTCTCCTTTACGAAATGCGCCCCCACGGGCGCGGTTGATTTCGAAAGGGAGTAGCCGTTTCAGCGGGCGATAAAAAAGGGTATGCGGAATCTGGTGTTGAAGGGGTTGTCAGGTGCCGGAGGGATTGCCTCGGGAAATCGGAATGGCGTGTTTCAAGGGCTCAGCGCCTTCACAGGCCGGTGTTTGGTCTACACGAGACGTTCACCGTCACTTCTTGACTGCCTGGTTCTCGGCCTGAGCGGCCAGTCACGGTCACCAGATTGCGGCCGTTCGCCAATGACTGTTTACTTGATCGTCGGCTGGCGCTTGACGACCCTGAGCCACCTGATGATATTTGGAAGCAATCTGGCCGTTTGTGATCGGGAAGCCGCCAATCGAAGAACCATCCAGTTACCAGCCGTTATCGAATGCTTCCTCGCAGCACCATTCTCATCGGGCACGCAGTTGAACGGATCGCTGGGCCTCGCTCAGGCCAACACCTTCAGTCCGTGTTTCTGGACCACGGCCAGCAGTTTGAGCGCCATGCCGCTGGGGCGCTTTGCGCCCGCCTCCCATTTCTGAACGGTCGATACGCTGGTATTCAAGAACCGTGCAAACACGGGTTGGCTCACGTGATTTCGCTCACGAATGCTTTTGATCTGCTGCGGGTCGATTTCCGTCGGAACAGATAGGCAACACTCATCAAACTGGCGCAGGGTCGTCTTGCCAATCGCGCCGACCTTGAACATGGCCCGTGCTGAAGAATGAATCGCCTCAAAGGCATCACTTTTGAATTTCTGCTTAGTCGTCATGGCATATCTCTGTCAGATCCTTCTCATGCAATAGTTGTTCAACCTGCCTGCCGGTCAGTCCGGCATAGGCCTTGGCCAGTGTGCGAAAGGCGGCCAACTCATCATCGGCGATGTTGTCCCGATCTTTCTTCGCAAACAGATATTCATATACCCAATAGCGTCCGCCTTTCGCCAAAATTTGCGTACCAGGATGAATGTCGGTTCATGCCGAGCATCAGGCGGTCATGAAACAAAAGTGAAGGTCTCTTCAACGCCAAACACCTGTCGTTGAGCCGACTGAGCCATTGAATTTCTGCTTGTGTTCAGTTAGCTGACGACCTGTGGGCTGATCATCGTTCATCTATATTGGTGGACAACGCGCTCCGCTACACCCTGTCGGGCGGCCATGTAGTGGTGCGGTTGGTGACGCACGGCAGTGAGTTCGAACTGCAGGTACGTGATGATGGTCCGGGCATTGCGCCCGCAGATCGCGAACGCGTGTTCGAGCGCTTTGTGCGGTTACCGGGTCAAGTCGAATCGGGCAGCGGACTGGGGCTGGCGATCGTGCAGCGCTTAGCGACGGCAGAAGTCGCTACGCTGCGGTTCATCGAAGGCCTGTCAGGCAGCGGAGTTGGGTTTTCCGTGCGGATGGGGCAGGCCGCGCCAGGCGCCTGAGTGCCGTGTGGTAACGCATGGGCCCGTGAAGGTCGAAGAGGGCACTCGTCTTAAGTTCGGCCTCGCGGCCTCGCGGACGCGAGGCAGGCGGTCAATAACTGACAGCCATACAGCCGCCGGTCACGACGGACGGCGTGTGGCCGTTGTGAAAAATCTTTTCATAACGGCCAGAAACAGACTTTGTGTTGCCCGATACATCCAATTCCGAGCGGCCAGAGAACTTCCATAAGCAGCCAATCTCAGGGCTACCAACGCAGCATTGTGAATTAGGCCATGTCGTTTGAGAAACCGAGTTGCCGCTGATGCTTGATCGCCAATAACACCGCGTCGGTATCGGAGTGTGCATAAAGTACGATGTGCTGGCCGACCACATACTCGCGCAGATTTGGCAGTCCAGCTTGCTCGGCGAGTTGCCGAACAGCAGCGGCTTTCAGCTTCGCCTGGATAGATTTTGCAGTGAGGAACCGCGCGATTCGGGCACCGGCTGGAGACCACGCCAGGACCGACACCATCTCCCTGAGGTCTGCCTTTAGCTTGACTAATCGTGCCTCAGCCGGCACCACTCGATCGCGACTACTTCGCCCCCGCATGCCGTTTGAAAGCCGCCAGCAGCGCCAGGTCGTAACTGATCTTGAGCACGCCGCACAGCACCAGCGGCGCGGCCAGCAGGCCGGCGGCGAACAGCGCGCCGCCGAGCGATGGGCTCAGCGCGGCGGCCAAGCTGCGTGGCACAGCGGTGAAACTGGCGGCGGCGGCGCGTTCCGGCGGCGTTACCACGGCCATCACGAAGGCGGCGCGAGTCGGCACATCCATTTGCGACAGGAAGGCGCGCAGCAGCAACAAGCCGAGCGCCAACGTCAGATTCGGCGCCAGCGCGGCGAGGATCAGACAGAGGCTGGCCGGGATGTGGGTGAACACCATGGTGTTGAGCAGGCCGATGCGCCGGGCGACCCAGGGCGCGGCAAGTTGCGAGGCGGCGGTGAGCAGGCCGGCCCAGAAGAAGAACGCGCCGGCGGCGGCGACCGACACGCCGAAGCGTTCGAACAGCCAGAGCGACAGCAGCGAATTCAGCACCAGCCCGCCGGCGAAGGCATCAACCGAGAACAGCGCCGCAAGTCGAATGACGATGCCGCGCGATTCAGTCAGTGGCGCTGGCGCGGCGGGCCGCTCATGCGGCGGTGGTTCCGGCAGACGTAGGTAGAGCCACCAAACCGACAGACCCGTGATGCCGTAGAGGCCGAACATCAGGCGCAACGCCGTCAGCCGT
>JBBQQT010000221.1:0-3487 GCA_038215555.1 Burkholderiales bacterium
ATCGCCAGATCACCATCGTGGGTGACGCTACCGGCCCAGCCTACGCGCGGTTTTTCTCCCCGCCGGCGTACCGGTTTCAGTTCACCCCAGCGAGCGCGCTCGATGAAGTTGGGCACCACACGGATATCGCCGTTGTAACCCGTGTACTGTTCCGCCAGATAGTCGGTGGAGACGATGAAGCGGTCGCACAGCGAAATGCCCTTGCGGAAGCGCTTGTGCAGGTCTTTCTGTTCGACAAAGTGCTTCTTGCGGATGCTCTTGATCGGAATATTGGTGATCAGGTCGTCGATCTCGTAGATCAGGAGCGACTTGCCGTGGCGGACGTAGCGCTCGACCAGTTCGACCTGGTGCGGGTCCACCTGGCGTTGCAGCACGATGCTGTCCGGTTCCATGCGGAACAATTCCGGCGGCGACAGGTAGTTGCCGGTTTCCCAGCCCATGATATGGCCGGCGATGTTGAGGGCGCGCATCGGGGCGATGACGCGGTATTCGCCGCAACCGAAGCGGTCAGCCGGGTGCGCCAGAATGCGCGGACGCGGCCGCCACTCGGGGTCCCAGGTCAGCCCAGGGGCAATTTCAATCAAGAAATCGCGACCATGCGTGGAGAGATTCCGGTTGTAGGCCGGATCGAAAGCCACGTCATGGCGCCAGGCGTCGTAACAGCGGTTCTGTTCCTCCGTGAAACGCGCCTGCTTGGCCTCTCGCGCGCTTGCCTCCACCTTTCCGGTCTGACTTACCGAGCCTTCGTGCAGCAGGCGCGCATGCGGCGTGAAGACGTTGCGGTAGCCCTTGTGGCGCAGACGCAGGCAGAAGTCCACGTCGTTGAACGAGACCTGGAACCGCTGCTCGTCCAGGCCGCCCAGTTCCAGGTACAGCGCTCGCCTGACCAGCAGACAGGCGGCGGTGACGGCGGAGAACTCCTGGGTCAGTTTGGCGCGGCCAAAGTATCCATCGGCATCGGCTTCCCGGCCGATGAAGGGATGATCGGCCGGGGTATCGTTCATACCCAGGATCACACCGGCATGTTGAATCTTGCCGTCCGGATAGAACAGCTTGGCGCCCACCGCGCCGACATCGACCTGTTGCGCGATGCCCAGCATCTCCTCCAGCCATTCCTCGTGCAGCACGGCAGTGTCGTTGTTGAGCAACAACACATACTCGCCTTGGGCCTCACGTGCCGCGCGGTTATTCATTGCTGAAAAATTGAACGTGCCGGCGCAATCGAGCACACGCAAACGCGGCGAATTCAACGACTTCAGTTCATTCAGGTAAGCCACCGCCTCGGCTTCATCGCTGCCGTTGTCCATTACCAGGATTTCGCAGTTGGAATAGCCGGTGCCATCGATCAGAGAGGTGAGGCAGCGTTTGAGGTACTCAACCTGGTTCTTGGTCGGGATCAAGATGGACACCAGTGGGTTGCCTTCCACCGGGTAACGCACATGGATAGTACCGGGTAACAAACCGTCTTCCAGCGCCACACCCAGCCCACAACGGGCCAGATGGGCTTGCAATGCGTGTCGATGCGCGCTGCTGACTTCCTCGCCGCTGCGCAGGCTATGACCACCCTCGGCATGGCGGTGATAAAGAACATCGGCGAGATGGCCGATGCCGGCATGGCCGACTTTTTCCCAGGCGCGCAAGGTGAGATCGAAGGCTTCGACGCCATCCATCGCGGGATCAAAACCATTCAGTTCGGCAAACAATTCACACTGAAGCAACAGCAAGCCACCCACCACAAAGGGCGCAGCACGCAGCATCTCCAGGTTGAAATTAGCCTTGAAGAAGGGCGTGGAATGCGCGTCATCGACGCCCACCTGGTCTTCGTCGCTATACAAAACCTGCCACTCAGGATGGCTGTTGGCCTTGTGAGCATAGGCAAACAAGGCATGTGGCGGCAACTTGTCACCGGCTTCCCATAGCCCCACCCAATCAGCCGGCGCGTTCAGCAACATCTGGTTAGCCAGCACCAGATGCTGATCAGCCGGCCCTTGAATCCAGGCGACCTTGTCGTTGCCCGCCAATGCAGCGTGGACCGGCCCAGTAGAAATAATGCTCAGCTTCCAATGCGGATAGAACTGATGGCCCAGTGACTTGATATTGTTGGTCAGGCGATCCTCGCCGCCTTCCGAAACGATCACTGCAAGGTGAAAGATTGGATGAGACGTAAGCGCTTCCATACGCTCCGCAATCCACATCGCATCGCGCTTCAGATAAGAATGACCGAGTTGCCAGAGTGGGTAAAAATCCTGCACGGGCTTTTCGTCGGTTTCGCCGGCTTTGAGCGGCCTGGCCAGGAACATGATCTGCAAAGCCTTGAGGTCTTCAAACTCCTCATCACTCACATTTTTCAGCAGAATTTTTTCGGTTTCTACCGTGTTGCTACCCGCCGGACGAGTCAGTTCCTGTAAGCCCGCTGTCGCAGTTCGCGCACTTTTCAGCACACGATAACCGGTCTCACGCAGCATCTTCTCCATTTCCAGACGGGTGAACCAGCGGATATGGGTGATGTCCAGCAAGCCTTCCGCTGCATAGGGAAAGCGGCCGCTGGCAAGTTCGTTGAGCAGCCAGAGATTGCGCGCGTTGGGCAGGCTGACCAGCACCTGGGCATCCTCCGTGAGCAGCGGCTTGATACGCAGCAGCGCGTCCCAGGGGTCGTAGAGATGCTCCAGCACATCGGCCAGCAACACGGTGTCGATGGAGCCCGGCGCGATGCCCTCGGCGGCGAAGTCGATGTCTTCCAGCTTCTCGCCGATTACCTTGTCGATCCGGGCAACGGCACGTTCCGCCGCCGCGCGGTTGAGTTCGACACCGGTGACGTGCGAGTCCGGCCAGGCGGTCTTGATCAGTTCGCCGGTGGCGCCGGTGGCGCAGCCGACGTCCAACACCCGGCGCGGTGGCCGCTCCAGCAGCAGCAGCAGTTCCTTGCGCGCGTGGTCGTGGTAGGCGCCCTTGAGGTCGGCGTCCGACTGATTCGAGAGTTGCTCCCAGACATAGCGATTGGCGGGGCGCTGTACCCCTGCGAGAGCGTCGGCGCCGCTTGCCATCTCCAACATCAACTGTGCCACCCGCTTGGCGGCGGAGCCATCCACGGCAACGTTGTAATGCGCGACCTTGTGCGCCATCAGTTCGAGCAAACCGCCGCGCAGATCGGCATCGTTCAGCACGAAGTCGAGCAGCATGGGCAATTCGCCGGGGGCAGCTTCCAGAATGCCGGACTCTGCATCAAAGCTAGGCCCCATACGCAGGCCAAGTTCATTTATCAGGTTGATCGCCGGAATGCCGGCCAGCATGGCCTCCACGGACAGATTGGAGTCCACCGATACCAGTACGTCGGCCGCGGTCACCAGCATGCTGGTGTCATCATGCGTAAAAACGTATTGGTCGGCTGCCAACCCGAATTCTGCCGCCAGTCTTGCGACGGTTTCCCGTCCGAAGGCCACGTTGGAAGGCCGGTCTTTAATGACGATGTTGATTTCCTGACCGGCCT
>JBBQQT010000222.1:0-3477 GCA_038215555.1 Burkholderiales bacterium
GATCAAGGCGCGTTCAACGTTGTTCCAGTCGGTCAGCGTGCCGCTCGGCATGCCCTGCTCATCGCGCCGCGCTTTGGAGAACTGCACCGACCAGTCGCGGCCATTGTTCCAGGCGGAATACAGCACATAGAACAAGGCTTCGCGCGAGGCGCTGGCTTTACCGGGCTTCTTGCCGGCCTTCTTCGCCTCCGGCAGTTGCAGCGATTCGCGGAACGTATCAAGCCAATCCAGCACATCGGCGCGTACCTTCGGCTGCGTCTTGCCCTGGTCGAGCAGATGCAGCATCACCGCCGCCGCATGCTTGCACATCCAGCCGACCGGACAACTGCAGCCGGCCACCGCACGCGGCTGGCCCTGTTTGTCGTTATCGAGGCCGATCGCGACTCGATAGGGAAACGGTCCGTTGCCCTGCACGCTGGCGGTGATCCGCGGCGGCTTCACCTCCAGATGGCTGACCGCGTCGAGATAGCCTTTCGCTTTGGCAATTTCATGTTCACCAAACCAGCGGGTGACATCGGCGAGGGTAAATTCGGGCAGGCGGGGCATCGATCGGATAGCGAAAAAGGAGGCCACAGGATGCGGGCCGAACGTGCGATTTTAGCGTGTTGCAGCAAGATTGACGGGGTTCGTGGCAAGAAAAGGACAAACTGATGAAAGCGAAACTCATATCTGACCAAGGTTACGATGACCGGAAAGCACGATGTGAAACGCTTCAGCATCTTTACCCCCGCTACCTTGCTGCGGCCTGATGACTATGTTGTGCAGAAAGCGCTGAATGAGTAGCCACCATCTACGATGGCGTGCGAGCTTTGATGATGTATCCGGGTTAACAGCGAGAAAAAACTTTCTCGGCCACCACGGCTTGGTCCTGGCAGCCAGGTTTCAAACGGTCGTTCTGAGCTGTCGCTTTCAGCGTGGACGGGCTACTGCAAGCGATAGCCGGCGGGCGTGCGCAATGGCTGCGCTGGTGATGGGTAATGCTTCTGAAAATCCGCATGCAGAGTCGCCATCTGCTTGGTTGGCAAACCAGCGGCGCGTGAGGAGAAGTATTCCGATTCCGGCGTGTGGATCAGGAAAGCCTGCATCTCGTTGACCAGCATGTCCGGTGCGCTCAGGTCATAGCCCAGCGAGCGCAGGTATTTGGATATATCGATGCGTTGTTGTGAGGTCAGGATGTTGTGCCAGAACCACCAGACGTAATTACGGTACACCTGGTCGGTAATGAAGCGCGCATGTGCAAGTTCGTGACGCAAGATCAGATCGCGTTTCAGCATCGTGATGGTGCAGTTGGCGCAGCCTTCGATCTTCGACACCTGCGGTACCGAGATGACAATCTTCTCGGGCGCCAGACTCTCATAGCCGTTTGCCACGGACATGATTACGCCATGTTTGATTAGTTGCGTCAGCAACCAGTTCTCGTCTTCGGTAATCGGCTCATTCTGTAGCCGTGCGACGTTGAAAAACCGGGCGAAATCGTTGGCCCGGATGTTGTTGCCTATGGTCAGCGTGGCCAGTGTTTCCTTGTTGACCAGCCGCCATTTCAGCACTTCTTCAACGCTCAGGATGCGATGGCGCGGTGCGCTGGAACGTTCGATAAAAATCACCAGTCGCGCGAAAATGCGTGACTGGTCCTCCACATTTGGCATGTCGAGCACCAGAACGCGCGGATTATTCTGCAACCAGTAAAACGTTCTCTCGCCAGCCTTTGCGGTGACGATCTGCTCCCTGGACAACACACCTGGATTGCCGGCAACTACCGGAGCAGTGCCGGCGTGATCGGACTCCATTCCTGCTGTCGAAACGAGCGCAACAGGCTGCACCGGCTTGGGTTCGCCCAGCGAAATCCCGGCCGACATGGCATCGGGACCGACTTTGACTGCCTCTCCGCGAATCACATTGTTGAAGCGGAGCTTGTCATCGCCCTTGTCGGACGGCACCGAGTAACTCGGTGGCGCGGCCTGCTGCGGCGGACTATGCGATTTATCGATGATCTGCGCAGATTCCGCCGAAACCAGCCCGCAGTGCGCCGCTACCAAAAGCACCAGGAGTCGCATTCCCGCTCGCACCTGACGTATCGGCATATTTATCCCCAGCCTGACCACCGCGATCCGTCTAGTCTTCCAGGATCACCCGCACGCGGCGATTGATACCATCTTCGGGGTTGCTGGGGTCGGCCAATTCCGTCGAACCCTTGCCGACGGTCTTCATCTTGCCACCGGAAATCTTGTGGTTGGACGCCAGATATTGTCTGACCGATTGTGCGCGCCGTAACGAAAGCAGGCGGTTATAGCTTGCGCTGCCCTTGGCATCGGTATGCCCCTCCAGCACGATGCGCCGCGCCGAACGCAATTCATCCGACTGCAACGCCTGTCCAAGCTGGTCCAGCACCTCGGCGCCATCCTGCGTCAGTTTGTGCGAGTTGTAGTCGAACTGAATCTCCAGATCCAGCGCGCGCGGGCCGGCGGGTTCTGCTGTGGCCGCCGGTGCCGAATTCTGCGTCGCAGCGGCATTGCCGATAGCCAGACCTCGGGTACGGATGCGCGGCGAAGCCTCATCGTTGCGATCGCCGCCACTCAAGGCCTGAATGATCTGGTCCTTGCTCGGCTTGCCACGCAGCATGCCGATATCGTCAGCCAAAACCGGGAATGAAAGCGCCAGAACCAGGCCGCCCATAACCCATTTAGATTTCTTGCACAGTGTCAGCATATTGAGCCCCCAACCAGGTGAAGTTCAGAAAAAATGGAATCGCTACGGTACTGAGTTTCAGATACTTTGCCGCGGGTTCAAATTAGCAGAAGATTGATTGCCGTTCCGAGCGCGCATGGCCTGCGCTCTTTGCGGAATATTAAGTCATTCATGCTCATTTGGCGGTACGCTATTGCTCAGTTAGCCGCAAAACAGCCCAGAAGGAAAGGTTGTGCCCCGATTCCTCGTACATGCCATTCGTATTGCCCTGATGTTGCTGACGTGCGCCGCGCAGGCGGCGCCGAATGTCCCCACCGAGCCGATCTTGCGTGTCGAAACTGGCGCGCATCTATCGATGTTGACCCGCATCAGCACGGACGGCCGCTATCTGGTCACCGCGTCGGAAGACAAAACGGCGCGCGTCTGGAGCCTGCAAACCGGACGTCAGTTGACGGTACTGCGCCCGCCGATCGGTGAGGACAGCTTGGGCGCGATCTATGCGGCAGCCTTGTCACCCGATGGTTCCACAATTGCGCTGGGTGGCAATTCCGCCTTCGACGGGCGTCGCCACGCGCTGTACCTGTTTGACCGCGCCAGCGGCGCCATGCTGAAAAACGGCGCGCTCAACGGTCTGGAGGCGCCGGTGCAGCAAATCGTCTGGTCGCCCGATGGCCGTTATCTTGCAGTCGGACTGCGCCAGCAGGGTCTGCGTGTGTTCCATGCCAATCTGAAATATCTGGATGGTGACGAAATCTACAACGACTCTATCTTCGGGCTTGATTTCAGCAAGGA
>JBBQQT010000223.1:0-3392 GCA_038215555.1 Burkholderiales bacterium
GTCCCCTATTGTTCCGCAAGCCGCTGGCGAATTCATCAAGCACCTGCTCGATAGTGTGGGCCTGCTACGGGCCAATCCACAAGTTGGCCGCCCTGGACGCATTCCCGGCACACGGGAATTGGTTATTACCCGTTTCCCCTATATCGTGCCTTATCGGGTCAGGGAGAATGCCGTCGAAGTCCTAAGGGTTTTCCATAGCGCAAGGAAGTGGCCAGAGGGTTTTTGAGCATCTTTGATGTCTGGCCCCGTATCCGAATCGTGTCTGACTCCGTATCCGTAAATGAAAAGCCCCTCCGAAGAGGGGCTGCAAACCTGTGGAAGACCAGGAAAGCGTGGCCTGTCCCCTATGGTTCCATAATCGTGTCAGACCCCATATTCGCTCGCGTTTTTGGACCGCCAAAAAAACACCGGCGGGAAGCCGGTGTTTGAGAGGGTGAGAGGGGTCAAATCGAGCCTGGCCCCTTTGATTGCTCACGGTTTGATGAGGGAGGGCAGGCGAAAGCCTGTTCTCTACTCTACCCTTTGATCGCCGCTTTGATCGCCGAGGAGAGGCTGTAAACGTGGGGAAGATCAGGAAACCGTGGTCTGTCCCCAGTTGTTCTTTCTTGTTTCCTCTGTTTCCCATTCACACCGCCTCGACCCGCAAGCCAGATCGGGCAGCGGCTTCGCGCTGCCGCTTGTCGGCGGAGACAAAAACATCGGCTTTCAGTACCACGGCGCTGCCGATGTGTATGGCGTCCATGCCGCGCAGCACATTCGTTTCGAGACTCGATATCGCCTTGCCCAAGACCGCCGGGGTCAGGTCGCAAATGGCGGCGTCCTCGATATCGGCCAGCAACAATGACTTCAATTGCCGATATTGCGTGCCCGTAATTTTGCCTTCTCTGTGCAAGCGGCAAAAAGCCGAAACAATCTCCGGTAGCGCGATGCCGGACAAGCCGATTTCCGTCGCCCGGTCGCACCATTCCAGCACGGCGTCGGTCCCGGGTTCGCTGATGTAGCGCTTGACGAAGGCGGAGGTATCGAAAAATACGCGCATCACAAACCTGCTTCGCGCTCTTCGAGAATCATGCGACTGAGCGAAACCCCGTCCAGCACCAAGGGCTGCGCCTTGCGTCGTTTCCAGGAAGGCAAATCGGCCGCGACCGGTACGATGTCGGCGATAGGTTTTCCATTGCGCAGCACACGCACGGTCTCACCCGACTCCACCGCGTCGAAATACTGCTTGGCATGGTTACGCACTTCAGAAAATGTGGCTTGTTTCATGGCACTCTCAAAATGTACAAAACGGCGTAATTGTAAATGTACATTAACGAGCATGAGCGGGATTGTTCAGGTGGCTCTGTTTCGGTGGCGGCACCAGTTCCAGGAAACGCTTGCCGGCCAGGCCGGCGCGCCACCATTCCAAAGCCCTACCGGTTTCCTTGCCGCGCGCCGCGAACAGGCCTGCGCCGGAATGACGAAAATCCAGAAATTCGTCTTAAGTAAGTGCCATTCGAGTCCAACCCCATTGATTCATAACCGAATGCTAACCTTCCAAACAAACCCCGGCGGGAAGCCGGTGTTTGAGAGGGTGAGAGGGGTCAAATCGAGCCTGGCCCCTTTGATTCGTAGCCCCTTTGATTCGGTTGCCAAACCGCTGCTGACCCCTCTTGCTACAAGCCCTTGCCACGGCCTGATCATCGCCCTATATTCGCTATTCGCGAATAGCGAATACAGGAACATCCAATGGCAGGTTCGAAGTCCAATCCGCAAATCGTTCTCCGTCCCCAGGATCTGGTGGTGTTGTTGCGCCTGGTGCTGGAGCGCGGTCCGACGCCGCCTTATGCGACGCTGGCGGCCGACCTGGGGCTGACGGCATCGGAAACCCATGCGGCGGTGGAGCGGGCGGTGGCGGCGCAACTGGCGCGCAAGGATGCCGGCGGCAAGGCCACGGTGGTGCGCGAGGCACTGCGGCTGTTTCTCCTGCATGGGGCGCGGTATTGCTTTCCGGCCACGCGGGGCGGCATGACGCGCGGTTTTCCCACCGGCTACGCCGCGTCGCCCCTGAAAGAGTTGATCGTAGCGGGCAGCGACCCGGTGCCGGTGTGGCCGCACAAGAACGGCACACTGCGCGGCATCGCCTTGCAGCCGCTCTACCCGAGCGTACCCGATGCGGTGGCGCGCAACCCGGCACTGTATGAATTGCTGGTGCTGTTCGACGCCATTCGTGCCGGCAGTCCGCGCGAACGAGCGCTGGCCGTGGACCTGCTGGACCGGCGCTTGCAGCCATGAACGCCAACGACCCCAATGTCGCCATGCTGGAACGTGTCGCCGAGCAGTTGGGCGATGCGCTGCGTCAGGAGATGGTGTTTATCGGCGGTTCCGTGGCCGGGTTGCTGATTACCGACCCGGCGATGCCGGCGATACGCCCCACCGAGGATGTCGACCTGATCTTCGAGGCCCTCGTGTTGGCCGATTACCACCGCTTCGAGAAAACGCTGCGCGCACGTGGCTTCGTGCCGGATCAGCGCCCGGAAGCGCCCATCTGCCGTTGGCGGGTGGCAGGGCTGGCGGTGGATGTGATGCCGACGCTGGAAGGCGTGCTGGGTTTCTCAAACTGCTGGTATCCCCTGGCCCTGGCCTCGGCGCAACTGCTTGACTTGCCGAGCGGCCGCACGATCCGCTTGATCACCGCGCCGGCGTTCCTGGCGACCAAGCTGGAGGCGTTCGACGGACGCGGCCAGGGTGATTTTCTGTTCAGCCACGATCTGGGTGACCTGCTGGCTGTGGTGGATGGCCGCGACACCCTGGTGGGTGAATGCCGCGCCAGTGCGCCTGAACTCCAGGCTTATCTGGGCAAACGCTTCAGCGGCCTGCTGGCCATGCCCGCGTTTATTGAAGCATTGGCAGGTCACCTGCCGGGCGATGCGGCCAGCCAGGAACGTCTGCCGGATATTGAAGCCAAGCTGCGCCAGATCGCCGAGTTGGCGACATCATAAACACCACGCCTACTCAATTGAGCGTCTGAATATCGTGGCTACTTCCGTTTGTCGGATGTGTTGCTGGCGTGCTGGATTCCGCTCCGCTGCATCCAGGCTACTTGCTACTTGCTACTTGCTACTTGCTGCGGAAATGAAAAGCCCCTCCGAAGAGGGGCTGTAAACGCGGGGGAGATCAGGAAAACGTGGTCTGCCCCCTGTTGTTTACATGTTGTTTACATGTTGTTTACATGTTGTTTAAACCGCGGGCTGATGTTTCTCAAGCATGAGCCGCTTGTCGTAGCGCATTCTCGGCCCATCGGTTCAGGCTTTGCCCGGTATGTGCGGCAGCCTTGAGTGCTGCAGCATGCACAACAGGGGAAACGCGCAACATCAGGCGACCTGAAGCAGGTTTTTCAGGAAATTGGCCCA
>JBBQQT010000224.1:0-3342 GCA_038215555.1 Burkholderiales bacterium
GATGATGCGAGATTCCCCATGACATGGGAAGAAGGCGACTTGGCGATGTTGACGCGTCGTTTTAATCTTCGTACCCTAACCCACCTAACGGTGATTGCGGGTAGCGCCACCCCTGATAATGAAAGACACTATAGGTTGGGAGAAGGCGAGAAGAGGTCGCGCAATTTTTTGGCGGCTTGACCCCGCAACCTAACGTGACCCGCCTGACCGACTCGTACCCCGGATTGCCTCCATAGAGAGCGCACGTTAAAGAGGCCGTTGACGACTTGTCGCCTTCAGGCATATTCGGTTCTGGCACTCGCCGTCTCCCGCTATCAAGTATATTTCCAAAGGAGGCGGTATGGAACTTATTCCCATCTATAAACGCGTCATCGGGCTGGATGTTCACCAGGCGCAAATCACGGCCTGTGCGATCATTGAAGCGCCAGACGGCCAGATACAAATCGCACAGCGGCAATTTGGCGCATTCAAGCGGGATCGACAGGCACTGGCCGAGTGGGTGGTTGGGTTTTCGCCCGAATGTGTAGTGATGGAAAGCACGGGCATCTACTGGAAGAGCCCGTATACGGCCTTGGAGGCGGCGGGCATTCGGGCGCAAGTGGTCAATGCCCGGCACGTCAAACAGGTTCCCGGCCGCAAGACCGATCTGGGGGATGCCCAATGGCTGGCGATACTGGCGCGGGCCGGATTGCTGTGCGGCTCATTCGTTCCGCCGACCAATCTTCGCGAACTACGCCTGATTTCGCGGCAGCGGCAGAAGCTGGTGGGTCTTCTGGCTTCCGAGAAGAACCGCCTGCACAAGATACTCGCCGATGGCGGCATCCGCCTGAGTGTCGTGGTCAGCGATCTTCACGGCCAGTCGGCGCGCGCCATGATCAAGGCCATCCTCGCCGGGAAGCCGCCCCATGAGGTACTCAATCTCGCCAGCCGCCGGTTGAAAGCCAGTCGCGAGGAATTATTCGATGCCCTGCAAGGCGAACTGACCGGCAGCCATTGTTTTGTTCTCGACGAACTGATACAACATGTCGAAGAACTCGAAGCACGCATCGCGCGCTTCGACACCCGCCTGCGTGAAGGGCTGAAGGAAGAACACAACGCCCTGGCGCTGCTGCAAACCCTGCCCGGTATCGACCTCATCGGCGCCGCCATGCTGCTGGTGGAGATCGGCAACAACATGAGCGTCTTCGGCAGTGCGGATCGTCTGGCCTCCTGGGTGGGCGTCTGTCCCGGCAACCACGAATCCGCCGGAAAACGCAAATCCGGCCGCGCCAGATTAGGCAACCCGTATGTCCGTCGCCTGCTGTGCGAGTTCGCCCATGCCGCCAGCCGAACGAAGTCGGCTTTCCAGTCGAAGTTCCAGTCCCTGGTCGTGCGCCGGGGCCGCAAGCGATCTATCATCGCCCTGGCGCACAAGCTGTTGCGTACGATATTCTTCATGCTCAAACGTGGCGAACACTACCGGGACTCGACCACCGACTATGAAGCACTCTCTGTCCAACGCAACGCCCCTCGCTGGATCAAGGCCTTGACACGCTTCGGCTTCCTGCCAGACGCAACTTGATCGCCGTGCCTCCGTTACATGACCTTCATCGGTCAGGCGTCCCTGCGTCCGTACAGCGGTTTCTTTCACGTTAAAAACCGCAGTTAGCGGATTCCATTAGCATGATTTTCGAGAAATTGATGTGCTGGCGGCGGTCTGATGCTGGCAAGAACGTTTTTGAGATGATTGCAGACGCACTGCCAGACGGATGAGGGATTCAACTGCTCCGCAGCTTGGGTAACCCAGCCATGAAGCAAGGCGGAGACACGCATCAGGGCTGCCCGCGCCTTCCCGGAATGGGCGTGCAAGCCAGTGAGCGTGATGGTCGTCTGACCCGCATGCTCGGTCCTGTGTCCCACCGATGACATCAGCCACGGACGACTGGTGATGGCTTCGCGTCGCGTATCAGGGTTGGCCAGGCGCACGAAGAGACTCCACCAGTTGTAGATCAACGCTACCGCGCGGGCCGAGAGCTGGCAGCGGTGCAAGTCGTGCGTGGTGAAGCCGCCCCAGCCCCACTGGTTTTTCAACTCGTCAAAGGCATTCTCAGCGTCAGCCCTGTCTCGATAGAGCTGACCAAGGCTGAGAATCTCGTACCCGGTGTTGGTCACCAGCACCGCATATTCATAGCCGGTGATCTGTTTGCCGGCCTTTCGGTCTGCTTCGACAAAGCCCAGCAATTGCTGGCCGTTGTCCTCCTGGGCAATAATGATCTCACCCTTGAGGGGGCGGCGCAGCACGACCACGCGGCGCGGCATTTCCCAGCCCATGAGCTTGAGTGTCCCGTCCCGGCCTTCCCAGCCCTGCCCGGCATCGGTCCAGCCGCCTTCTCGGAACAAGCACCCGATGTGGCGCTTGACGTTCTTCGAAAGCTTGAGCTTGAACAGGTAGGGTTGCTGGCGTTTTTCCAGTGCGATCATCAGGGGATCGTTGCCGAAACTGCTGTCGCCTCGAACCAGTTTCGGCTTCTTCTGCGCAGGCAGGTCATCAAGTATCTTCAGCAGTCCCGGCTGCGTGTGTCTGGCAGCATGTTCGTTGCCGGCATGGACTTCAACGCCCAGTACCTGGCGCAGTCCGGCCATGAGGTAGGTGTGGTAGCTGTGCGAGGGGTCGGCCGGGTTTCTTCGGGTTGTAGGAAACCACAGCGCCTTCCTGCTTTCCGTAGAGCGGTTTGACAGTGGTGTCGGTATCGAGAATCCAGGCAGCATCCAGCAGCGAAGTCACACTGCAGGCAAGGTGCCGATCCAGCCAGGCCGTGCCTTCGGCTTCCGGGATACGCCTGATGGCATTCCTCAGCGCATCCTCAGAGATGACTTTGTCCATGCCGAGCAGCCCGGGATTGACGCCATCGCAACGGATGGCAGTGACGTGGGCATAGCGTTTGTGGCCAGAGAGCGCCGAGAGCATCCAGGTGCCGAGAACGTCCGCCTTGCTCGGGGCATTCGGGCTGCTGTAGACCAACGGACAGGTTTCCTGCCAGCGTGACCACAATCCGGTCAAAGTCAGAAATTCGATGAAGTAGGCCAACTGTCCCACAGGCGTGGCCGAACTTTCTGTCTCCCAGCGAACCTGTACCCGGCCTGCCATCGTTTGTACGCCCGCACACGACAATAGCATTTCCTTGTGTTTCGATCGCTTCAGTTTCGATTCACCCATTGGGTGACTCCTCGTTTCGTTCACAAACCCAAAGTCTACTAAGGTCTCTCTTGCCTCGATTAGCGGTAACTGAGGTTTTTAGGTTCATTGAAAGCGTGCTTCAAGTAGTGCAGCCCTACCATCAACCGGATCGGGATGCCGGGACG
>JBBQQT010000225.1:0-3336 GCA_038215555.1 Burkholderiales bacterium
GCTGCGGCGTGAGCAGTCTGTGCCGTTGCTGAAATCGATGCAGGATTGGTTGCTGAAGACGCGGGTGAACGTGGCCAACGGCGGCGGCACCGCCAAGGCGATGGAGTACAGCCTGAGACGCTGGACGGCTTTGAGCCGGTATGCCCAGGATGGACGTTTGCCGATTGACAACAATCCGGTGGAGAACGTGATTCGCCCTATCGCGATCGGGAAAAAGAACTGGCTCTTTACCGGTTCGGAACGTGCGGGCAAACGTGCGGCTGCCATTCAGAGCCTGCTTGCCACGGCCAAACTAAACGGTCTCGATCCGGCGGCTTGGCTGCGTGAAACCCTGACCCAATGACCCACGTGCCTGAATAGCCAGATCGATTCGTTGCTGCCGCTGCGCGCTGAGCAGGTAAAGGAAATCAACACGCACGTATAGGTGGGGCGGTTGGACGCTTACCCTTGAATAGCGGCATCGACAGCCCCTTTTGAAGCGGCACCTTGTTGATCCCCATCTCGCATCTCCTTTCGTCGGAATAGGCCAAGTATCCACCTCGTCTAGCTCACAAGATGAGCCTGTTTAACTTCTTGGCTAATCAGGAAATCCGTTGTCCCTCCGCTTGTTCGCTTATTTGTCATTTCCCCGATAATGGCGCGCTACATAGAACCCACCCGAAATAACCGCCTAATCATGACCGCCAAACCCTGCCCCTTCTGCGTTCTTGACCCTGCCCGCATCCTTGCCGAGGATGACCTGACGGTGATTTACAAGGATGGCTTCCCGGTTTCGCCTGGCCATACCGTGGTGATTCCCAAGCGCCACTTCCCAACCCTGTTCGATGCCACTGAAGCGGAACAACTCGCCCTACTGCGCGCGCTGAACCAAGCCAAGACACTGCTCGACGCGCTGCATCATCCTGATGGCTACAACATCGGCATCAATCAGGGCGTGGCCGGCGGCCAGAGCGTGCCGCACCTGCATATCCACGTGATTCCACGCTATCTAGGGGATAAAGCCGATCCGAAAGGAGGCGTGCGCTGGGTATTGCCCGAGAAGGCGAAATACTGGGCATGAAGTCTGACTGGGCTGGTTTCGAGCAATCCGGCAGCGTTAAACCCAGGCCAGCAAATCTGCCGGAGTATAAATAAAGCCTCGCGCACCCCAATCGCCGGGTCGATCGGCAGCGTCGAGATAACCATACATGGCCACCAGCGCAGGCATGCCGGCGGCATTGGCGGCTTGGATATCTCGCTCGGCGTCCCCGACGTAAATGCAGGCTTCCACAGCCATATTCGCGATCCGGCAAGCATGCAAAACCGGTTCAGGATGCGGTTTTGGCTGGCTGCAAGTGTCGCCCGAAACGATACAGGCGGCGCGTTCAGCCAGCCCCAGATACTCAACAAGCGGCTGCGTGTAACAAGCCGGTTTATTGGTGACAATGCCCCATTTGATCGCGCTTTCATCGAGCGCAGCGAGTACTTCCGCCACTCCTTCAAACAGAGGTGAATTGCGAGTCAGAATCGTGGCATACACGTCCAGGAACTCCTGCCGCAAATCCGAAAAATCAGGATGCCGCGGTTCGACATCGAAGCCCAGCTTGAGCAGACCACGCGCGCCATGTGATGACTGAGCGCGACAGGCTGGTGCAGGGATCGCAGCGAGACCGCGTTTATGCCGCATGGCATTCAATGCACCGCCCAAATCCGGTGCGGTATCAACCAGCGTACCATCCAGATCGAACAGGACTGCGGCGATGCGATGTTGCAAAACGCGACTCACGCTGAACTCGTCCGGAAAAATCAGGCGCGGCGGCAAGCCAACAGGTAATTCACGTCGGTATTGCGCCCCAGACGGTAGATATTGGAGATCGGGTTGTAAGTCATGCCCATCAGTTCGACCGAATCCAGGCCAGCCTGGCGCGCGTAAGCGGCAAGTTCATGCGGTTTGATGAATCTGGACCAGTCATGCGTGCCTTTAGGCAGCATGTTCAGCACATATTCGGCGCCGACAATGGCGAGCAGGTAGCTTTTCGGATTCCGGTTCAAGGTAGAAAAAAACACCCAGCCGCCCGGCTTGACCATGCGCGCGCAGGCGGTCATCACTGAAACCGGATCCGGCACATGCTCAAGCATTTCCATGCAGGTCACGACATCGAAGCTTTCCGGCTCAGCCGCTGCCAGTTCTTCCGCCGCGATCAAACGATAGTCGACTTCAACGCCCGATTCGAGCTTGTGCAGCTTGGCCACCTTGAGCGGCTTGTCGGCCAGGTCGATGCCCGTGACCTGCGCACCTGCTCGCGCCATGCTTTCTGAAAGAATGCCGCCGCCACAACCGACATCGACCACGCGCTTGCCCTGCAAACCACCCGCCAAATCGGAAATCCATTGCAGACGCAACGGATTGATGTCGTGCAGCGCCTTGAATTCGGAATTGGCGTCCCACCAGCGGTGGGCGAGTTGACTGAACTTGTCCAGTTCGGCTTGATCGGAATTGCTCATATTGTTTCCTTGGAAAAACAGCTGAATTCGCCCGCCATATTGGCACGCCGCGCAGCCAGAGGCTATCGCATGCAGAGCTTATTGAATATCGCGCATGACTTGATATTGACGCAGAAACAGCGCTTCAAGATCGTTGATCACCTCGGGTGCGCCACGGCCTTGCACCAGATGCTGGCTCATCAAGGCGGAGATTTCGTGGATCAGTTTGGCACGATCAAGCATTGGGTAGGTTTCACGCAGACGTTTGATCGCTTTGATCACGCTTTCCTGGCTCGGACGATCGATCTCGAGCGGCGTTTGCGGAACAGGGACTTCCTCGGGCGCAACGCGAGCCATTAAAAACTCGGCGTAGTCGAGCAATCCAGCCTGTCTTGTTTCAGAAAGCGCGCGAAACAGGCGCAGCAAGCGCCGCTCATCCACCGTCATCACTTGACCTTGGGAAGGGCGAAATCCTTGATCATCGGACTCTGTTCTAGGAAATCCAGGAAGCACTGAAGCAGCTTGCTGCGGAATTTCTCCTGCGGATACACGAGCGACAACTGCCGCCGCAGCGGCGGTTCCAATTGAATCGCAACCAGTTCGCCCAGCCGGATTTCCTTGGTCACCGTGGTGCTGGACAACACCGCGACGCCAAGGCCGGCAGCCACCGCGCCCTTGATCGCCTCGCGACTGCCCAACTCCATGACCAGATTGATCTCATCCAGGGAGACGCCGTTGTTGCGAAAGAAATCGTCGATGCACTCACGTGTACCCGAACCCGATTCGCGACTGATATACGGATGCGAAGCAATCTGTTTCGGGGTGACATGCTCAAGTTGGGCCAGGTCGGAAAAAGGCGCGCAGATCATTACC
>JBBQQT010000226.1:0-3288 GCA_038215555.1 Burkholderiales bacterium
CTTTCGGCTGCGCTTGATACTGCACGCTAGTTTGCGTCGCTTTCCCGGATGTCGCCGGTGCGGCAGGCTCCATGCCGGCAGGGCTGGCAGGATCCGGGCTGGTCGAGGACTCGCCTTGCTTTGAGCCGCAGCCCATAAGCGCGGCCGGAATCAACAGGCCGCAACCCACCGCCAGCGCGCCGCGCAGGACGGCTCGGCGGGATTGAATTTCATCTTTCATCATGTCCGACTCCTCATTTATGGAAACCGACTGGCGGAATGGCCAATCGTGCATCCTTGTTCGCGGCGACAGGCCGGAGTGAGTTCATGGGAACCCCGGATGCGAGTGCAAGGCTGATCGCATGTGCAAGCGCGGTCTGTGCGCTGACGAACATGGAATGAACTACGCCGTGGGCAACCCAGCGTATCGATCTGCCTGCTCAGCCTGGCAAGTCGACTCGCGGGAAGGGCCCGAACCCCGGAGCGGGTTCATGAATCGTCCTTGTGTGGCGACTTGGCTTCCGCGGCGATCCGAGCGGATGCCGCTGTCGATAGAGCGGTTTTCGCCATCAGGTCGATGTTTTCCTGGCTCACCAGCGGCGCGCCGAGCAGACTCGCGAGCCCTTCCGCGCCCTGGCGCATGAGGATGCCGTGGTTGCGGATAAACATCGAGCGGGCAAACGGAGCGATCAGGTTCATCCACCACCGGGTGCTGCGGACATGCCACTCGTAACGGACGACGCTGACCGTACCTTGGCGGAAGAAATGCCAACGCCCGGTTCCTTCGAGGTCGCCCTGCACGGTGCCTTCCATGGCCACCAGCTTTTCGATGCGTGTGGCGCGCACCTCGAATGTCATCCGGTAAGGCAATCGTCCCTGCCAGAAATAGCGCAGGATGCTGCCGATGCCATCGCCGTCACCGGCTGCGACTTCCTCCACTTTCTTCACGCCCGGCCACCAGGCCGGCCAGCGCGGGGTGTTGTGGATGACCGCGTAGACCGCTTCCAGCGGCGCTTCGATGCGCCAGATGGTCAGCAAACGATATTCCGCCACGGTGCCTCCTGGTCAGGATAAAAGTGAAACAGATGGACTGGTCGAGCGGCCGCGACGTCGCCGCAGCTATCCTCAAACGGCCCGGCATGGCCATGGTCTACAGAACCCGCATGAAGGCGACCAGGTCATTCTTCTCCTGCTGATTCAGCTTCAATTCCAGCACGAGGTTGAAAAACTCCACCGTATCCTCCAGCGTCAGCAGTCGGCCATCGTGAAGATACGGCGGCGAGTCTTTGATGCCGCGCAGCGGAAAAGTCTTGATCGGGCCGTCGGCGGATGCCTTGCGGCCATTGATCGTGACTTCCTTGAAGAAGCGCTCCGCCTGCAAGTTGTGCATCAGGTTGTCGGTGTAGTACGGAGGCGTGTGGCAGGTCGCGCATTGCCCCTTGCCGAAGAAGACTTGCTGGCCGCGCATCTCGCTGGCGCCGGCTTTGGCGGGATCAAGCTTGCCGAACAGGTTGAGCTTGGGCGCGGGGGGGAAATCGAGAATCGACTGGAACTCCGCCATGAAATGCACTTGGCTGCCGCGTTCGAGGACATTGGTGCCTTTGCGCGCTGCGTCGGCCGGGATGCCGTCGAAGTAGGCGGCGCGCTGCTCGAACTCGGTGAAGTCCTCCACAGTCTTGAGCGCCCGTTGCGAACCGAACAGGCGCTGCACGTTCAAGCCCCGTAGCGTCGGTGTGTCGATCCGATGGCGATGCTCGTTGGGCCGAATGTCACCGACTGTATGGGTGGCGGAATTCGTATGGCCATTGGCGTGACAGTCAAGGCAGGCAACGCCCTGATGCGCCTTCAAGCTGCGGCGGTCTTCGGTGGCGTTGAACTGCTGCTGGGGAAATGGCGTGACCAGCAAACGCAAGCCTTCAAGCTGTTTGGGGTTGAGGACGTCCTTGAACAGGACGTTGAAGTTGTCGAGCGTCACCAGTTTCCCTTGCGAGACGTCGCCCAAGTCCGGCCGCGTCGTCAGGTAGATCGCCGCCGGGAAGTCAGGCAGGAAATGATCCGGCAAGTCGAAATCGAGGTCGAAACGGGTCAGATCCCGATCTGTCTGCTTCCTGGTTTCCTCGATGAGGAATTTGGGGAAGATCATGCCGCCCGCTTCGTGGTGGGGATGCGGCAACGGCAGAAAGCCGGCCGGCCAGAGCTGCTTGTTCTTGATTTCCTCCGGCGACTGGGCGGCAAGGCTTTCCCAGGTCATGGCCCCGGTCAACTTGACGCGCACGCCCTCCTGCACCGGCTTGCCGCCCGACATGACCACACCCTTGGCCGTTCGGTCAGCGAGGTCATAGCGCTCCGCGAGCAAAGTCTGTTGGCGTTTCGCGAATGCCTGCTTCCCCCCCTGAAGACGTTTTGTCAGCGTGGAAAAATCTTCTTCGGCGGCCGGCTGAGCGAACAAATTTGCAGAGGCCATCAGCAGCAGAGCCGGCGGGATGATCAGGCCGAGCAGACGCCTGGGGAACTTTGATGGATAAATCATGGTTGACTCCTCGAAGAATCATTGTGATGGCGTGCCGGAGGCAATCACTCGTGGAATGCTTTTCCGTTAAGCCGAGAGGGCAGCTCGTAGCGCCATGGCACGCTCAAGTGCGATCAATCCTGCGTGAACACAACAAGCGAAGCGCCAAAAAACGTGACGGCAGAACGCGACGGACAGCATGCACGATGCGCCGAGATTGGTCTGCGTTCCGTTCGGCAACGCACGCAGACCACAGGCTTTCCTGCATGCGTTACCGAACAGATGCATCAGGATTCACTGGATACGTTCGTATCCCATCCGTCTCGCACGGGCCATCCTCAGGAGAAACAGCATGCCCAACAATCCACGACGAGGTTGGGCATGCTGCGCTTTGTCCAACCTACGGCTCTCTGCTGAGATTTACGCCGCCAAGTTACCTATCACTACATCTAGTGACATTGAAAGCTAACCGGATAAGCATGCAACTTCTTAAGTTCGAAGCCGCACCGACAGCGGGCTGATTTACGGCAATGCTCTGACACGGAACTTGCCAGTTGGCGGGTCTCAACAATCAAACGGAGGTCACCATGAACATGCCAATTGAACAGAACGCGACAACTGAAGCCGCTGTCGGCGAACTTGAACACTTACCCAATCCCCCCCTACCCGCGAATGAAGGCGGCATTCTGCAAGCCGCTGCCGGACATGACTTCATTACAGAATCAACTTCTTCGGCCAGTCCCTTGACCGCCCAGGCGAGCAGGCGCAGCGGCAGTCACAAGGTCTCTGCGATCTATGCC
>JBBQQT010000227.1:0-3240 GCA_038215555.1 Burkholderiales bacterium
GAAGGCGTGCGCCACACCAGCATCGCCCTCAACAACCGAAACTTCATCCTCAGCAAACCCCCCGGCAATCAATTCGGCAAACAAACTCGAGGTTGCCGGGGTCAATTCCGACATCTTGATCAACACACGGTTGCCCGCCGCCAACGCAGCGACCAGCGGTGCAACCGCCAGATAAATCGGGTAGTTCCACGGCACGATAATACCTACCGCGCCCAGCGGCTGAAAACGCACCTCGGCCCGCCCCGGTTGGAACCACAGCGCAACATGGCGACGTTGCGGGCGCATCCAGCGGCGCAGATTCCGGCGTGCATGAGCCAGCGTTTCATGACACGGAAACAATTCAAGAAGTCGAGTTTCGGCAACAGAACGGTGACCAAAATCACGGCGCACCACATCCGCCAGCGCATCGGCATGCTCACGTAACAAACGTTCAAGCCTTTTGAGCCGATGCAAACGCAGTTCAAGCGTCGGATTGGGCTCGCTCCGTGCGGCCTGTTGCATTCGGGAAAAGCGCATTTCAAGTGATTTGGGTTCCTGCATACTTATTTTCTCCGGCTCATCGCCTTTTATCATGCGACGTTCTTTACGAGTGTATGCCGCTACCCGGCGACTCGCTAGGGGAATTCTTCTAATTGAAGCGGTGTGATACGAGCATAATTATTTATTATGGATCAGTCCAAATACGACGACAGGAAGCTGAGCTGTGCTACTGCACTACGCCGCCATTTGCAAACCGCGAAAACGCTCCGCCAGCAAGCCAATGAGGCACCTGCCGCAGCCGGCAAGCGCCTGCTCCTGCGCGAATGGCAGGCGGCCCGGTTGGCGCGCACCTATGCCGACTTGCTGGCCAGTGATCGATTTGGTCAGGCCGCGCAGTTTTTTCTTTCTGACCTCTACGGCCCCAAAGATTTTAGCAGCCGTGATGACGAAGTCGAACGTATCATGCCCTTGCTGCTCAATGCGCTCCCGTTTTCGGCTCTGCAAACCATCGCGTTGGCCATCGAAGTCGACGCGCTGACCGAGCAACTCGACGCCGCGATGGTTATTGAACTGGATCGTGCCAGCGCCATGAATTGCATCGATGACGACGCTTATATCGCAGCCTACCGCAGTGTTGGCCGCCGCCCTGATCGTGAGCGTCAGATCGTACTCATCCGTAGCACAGGAGACGCTCTGGAAAGGCTTGCTCGAAAGCCTCTGCTCACCACCTTGCTCGTGCTCATGCGCGGCCCAGCCCATCTGGCCGGCCTCGGCGACCTGCACGCTTTCCTTGAGCACGGATTTGACGCTTTCCGGCGCATGGGCGATGCCAGCGAATTTCTTGACTGCATCGAGACCCGCGAACGCACGCTTTTCAAAAATTTGTTCAAAGGCGTAGCACAACCCTTTGCGTTATGAACTTCGCCATACGCTGGCCAGCCAAGGCTGCTGGTCGCGCGGCAATCCGGCGGGACGGTAATAGTATTCTAGCTCGACAAATCCGGCTTCCGCCATCCGACTGCGCCACGTTTCAAGGTCGTGATAGACACCGTAGCGATCGCCATTCCAGCCTTCCACATTGGCGCCATGCGGATTGGAACAGAAGAGTACGCCACCGGACTTCAAGGTTGCATGCAACTCCCGTAACACACGCAGCAAGTGCACGTTCGGCACATGGAACAACGAGGCATTGGCAAACACGCCATCAAAATGCCTGTCTGGCAGATTGAGTTTAAGAAAATCCTGATGCCACACCTCGCAACCGCTGTCGGACCGGGCCATATGCACAAAGCGTTCCGCACCATCAAGCCCGATAGGCTGGTGGCCCAGGCTTGCAAAGGTTTTGAGATCGCGCCCTGGTCCACAGCCCAAATCCAGAATTGTGAACGGCGGACTACCCGCAATGTGCCGTATCAGCGCACCTAAATTCTGACGTACATCGTGATCGCGCGTTCCTTCACGAAAACGCTCGGCATGCTGGTTGTAATACCCCAGAGTGAGGATTGATCTATTTTCGGACTCCGGTATTTCTGTCATTGATTTCAACCCTTGGGGAACCAAGCTGCGCGCACAAGCTCGGACACCGGTTGCCCCTGAAAATTCCCCTCAATGCCAGCCATCACGATTACCCCCTTCCATTCTGCCGATGCCATTCCTCACGCGGCCTGGGAACATCTCAGTCCGCCGGAACACCCCTTTCTAAACGCTGAATTTCTCGGCATTCTTGAACGGCACGGTGCCGCCGGACGCGCATGCGGCTGGTTGGCCCATCATCTTCTGGCCAGCGATGAATACGGCAAGGCCGTTGGTCTGTTGCCACTCTACGTCAGACTCAATTCACACGGCGACTTCATTCACGACTGGTCTTGGGCCTCGGCGTACCAGCAACTTGGACGGGTGTATTACCCGAAACTTCTCAGCGGGGTGCCGCATACGCCTGCCGCAGGGTGTCGCCTGCTCGTTGCCGAAGAGCCAAACGCCCCGGCCATTCGACAAGCCTTGATCGAAGGCGCGCTAGCGCTGGTGCAGGAAATTGATGCCTCGTCGTGGCATGTGGCGTTCCCCAATGATTCAGACCGCTCGGCACTGCACAGTGCGGGCCTGCTGACCAGTCACAATGTCCAGTTTCATTGGCTGGCCGGCCATTGTGGCGACTTCGATGGCTACCTGGCTACCTTCACCGCCGAGAAGCGACGCAAGGTCAGGGCCGAGCGACGGCGCGTGCGCGAGAGCGGCCTCACCATCGAGGTACGACACGGCAACGACATCGACCCGGCTGAATGGCCCGTTCTGCACGCACTCTATGCGTCGACTTTTGACAAGTTCAATAACTACGCAGTATTTTCAGCCGCGTGTTTTGCTGATCTGGCACTGGCGCTGGGGCAGCGAATGGTGGTTTTTATCGCTCGGGATGGCCATGAACCAGTTGCCGTTTCACTCTGTTTTCGTAGTAACGAAGTCCTTTATGGACGTTACTGGGGCTGCCGTGGCAACTATCACAGCCTGCACTTTGAACTTTGCTTCTATCAGGGCATTGCCTACTGCCTGCAGCACGGCCTGCAGCGCTTTGAACCCGGAGCCGGCGGCGAACACAAAATTGCGCGCGGCTTCACACCGACCCTGGTGCACTCAATGCACTGGATTGCCGATCCGGCAATGCGCCAATTGATCGGCCAGCATCTTGAGCGCCAGGGTGGCGCAGTTACAGCGTATCGCAACGAGGCGGCGGATCACCTGCCTTTCCGCTGCGAACCTTAGCGT
>JBBQQT010000228.1:0-3224 GCA_038215555.1 Burkholderiales bacterium
AGGTGTTCGACGATGGCGGTGCAGGAATCGACCCAGTCGCCGCAATTGGCATAGACCAGGCCATCGACTTCCTTCAGCGCGGCCCAATGAATGTGGCCGCAAATGACGCCGTCCAGATTGCGTTCGCGGACATGGCGAATCACCGAATCCTCGAAATCGAAGATGAACTGCAAGGCCGTCTTGACCCGCCGCTTGGCGTAGCCCGCGAGCGACCAGTAACCGGCAATGCCGAGCTGGCGGCGCATCCAGGACAGCCAGCCGTTGAGGCGGACCAGCAGGTTGTAGGCGACATCGCCGAGCACCGCGACCCAGCGGTGATGCCGCGTGACCTGATCGAAATCGTCGCCATGCGTAAGCAGGAAGCGGCGACCATCGGCGGTCTCGTGGACGAATTCGCGCTCGACCCGGATATCGCCGAACGCCGTTTCGCAGTAATCGCGCAGCGCTTCATCGTGATTGCCGGGCACGAACACCACCTGTTCGCCATGCCGCGCCCGTTTCAGCACTTTCTGGATCACGGTGTTCTGCGCCGGACTCCAGTGGATGCTGCGGCTCATGCCCCAGAAATCGATGATGTCGCCGATCAGAAATAAATGCTGGGCGGGGAAATCACGCAGGAAGGCGACCAAGCTATCCGCCTGGCAGGCGCGGGTGCCCAGATGGACATCTGAAATGAAGACGGAGCGAACGGCTGGCATGTAAGCCAATGTGTCACAGCCAGATGACAGAACGGTTAAAACGGTGATGCGAACGATTCACCGCCGGGCTGCCTTCTACAAAAGCGTTGCTTGATCGCTGATCTGCGACCGCCGTTGCATGAATACCGGGGTTTTTGTCTTGATCCTCCCTCACCCCCCTGGGCGCACGCGCCCTGTCCGGCAATTCCATTTTTTGGACTATCGGGTTGGAAAGATGAAACGCCATTTTGTTGCCAAATAAGCGCAACTGGACCCAGTGCGTGCCCATGTCGCGCTGCCCATGTCGCGCTGCCCATCATCGACTACCCCGGCTATGGCGAACATGGCAGATGGATGAACAAATGTTTGTCGTTGTAACTCGCTGGAAACAGTCGATCTTTAGTGTTTCCACTTTCTTGATTATTGTGGAATGAACATGTCATCTGATCGCGCCTGGAAGCTCCGCTTGTGGTTAATCGCCACTTTCTCTTTGGTCGTTTTGACGGGTTGCAATGACGATGATGTCGTCATCCCCGAAACCAAATTCACCATGCAGTTGCTGCATTTGTCCGATATGGACGGTTCCGATGCGACCGCGCTGAACAGCGTCGCCAACATGTCCGGGCTGATCCAGAAGTATCGCGCCGACTATCCCAACAATACGTTGACCGTCAGCTCGGGCGATAACTACATCCCCGGTCCTCGCTTCAATGCGGCCGACGATGTCTCGATGCGTACGCTGCTGGGACGCGAGGGATTGGGGCGGGCCGACATTGCCTTCGTCAACGAACTCGGCATCCAGGCTTCAGCGATCGGAAACCACGAGCTGGACCTGGGCGCCAAGGTATTTGCCGAGATGGTCAAGCCGGCGAGCAATGGTTGGTTGGGCACCAAGTTTCCTTATCTGGCCTACAACGTCGACTTCGCTGACGACAGCGAAACGGCCAGCCTGAAAACCAACAGCGGCCAGGTGGCTTCGGCAATTCCAGGCAAACTGACCGGCTGGGTCAAGGTCAGCGTCGGCGGTGAGATGATCGGCATCATCGGCGCCAGTTCGCCGGTATTTGCCAACATCACGTCTCCGGGCGGACTCAAGTTCCTGCCGGCGCTCACCAGCGCTGATCCGGACGTCACCGCGTTGGCCGCAGAAATTCAAAAGGGCGTCGACCAGATCAAGGCAGCCGGCATCAACAAGATTGTATTGTTGGCGCACATGCAGCAGATCAGCATCGAACAGTCCCTGGCCAGCAAACTGAAGGACGTTGACATCATCGTGGCAGGCGGCTCCAACACGCTGTTGGCCAACAGCGGCGATGTATTGCGCACTGGCGATTCCAGCAAAGGAGCCTATCCACTCTGGTTCAAAAGTGCTTCAGGCGAGCCAGTGGCCGTGGTCAACACCGATGCCGACTATAAATACCTGGGGCGTTTTGTGGCACCGTTCGACGATAAGGGTCTGTTGATCAAGGAACGCGTCGAGTACCCCAAAACCGGCGCCAAACTCACCAGCGAGACTAGTGACACGGCTGGCAGCGTCACGCCGATGGCGATCATTCAGCAGATCCGGGACGGCATCAAGGTGGTGCTGGCAGCCAAGGACGGCAATGTCTTTGGCAAGACCAGCGTCTTTCTGGAAGGCCGTCGCGCATTGGTGCGCAACCAGGAAACCAACTTCGGCAACCTGACCGCCGATGCCAATCTCTGGTATGCCAGGCTGCACAATGCAAGTGTTCAAATTTCGCTCAAGAACGGTGGCGGTATTCGTTCCGAAATTGGTGAAGTAGTCGCTGCACCGGGGGCAACTTCGGCCGCGACCTTGGCGCCGCCCAAGGCCAACCCGGATGCAGGTCGGGCCGAAGGCGAGATTTCCCAACTGGCTGTGGAAACCGCGCTCAAGTTCAACAACAAGCTTTGGGCACTGGACGTGACAGCGGCTCAACTCAAAGCCCTGCTGGAGCACTCGGTCGCCGCGCTGGGCAGCCAGGGACGTTTCCCGCAAGTCGGTGGCATGTTGTTCAGCTACGACCCTACGCGCACCGCCCAGGTCAGTTCCGGCGCTACCGTCACGACGCCGGGTGAGCGGATTCGTTCGCTCAATGTTGGCGCCACTCAAGTGGTCGTCAATGGCGCGGTGGTCGATCCCAATGCGACGTTCCGCCTGGTCACGCTGGGCTTCCTGGCTGGCGGCGGCGACGGCTACCCGTTTCCGGTGGAAGCAAACATGGCCAACCTGGTCAAACTCGATGCCAGCATGACCGATGTCACTGCCGGCGGTGCGGCCAGCACCAGCGGTGCAACCTTGGGCAGTGAACAGGATGCTTTCCTGAAGCACATGAAGACGGTCTACGGCGCCAGCGCCTTCAGCCTTGCCGATACGCCGGAAGAACAGGATGTCCGCATCCAGAACCTGAGCAAGCGCAGCGATAGCGTGCTGTAAACAAGGAATCGCGGCCAATAAAAAGGGCAGACGGTAATTGGGGGGCCCCGGGAATTTTTTGAGCCGCCCGCCCGGGGGGGTGTTTTTGGGGGGAATTTTAAAAAGGTCAT
>JBBQQT010000229.1:0-3181 GCA_038215555.1 Burkholderiales bacterium
TTCATGGCGCGGAAGATTTCGGCCAGCACTTCATGGGTGTTGGCGCCGTCGCGTTCGCTCATTTGCTCGATGGTGTGGGTGAACAGGCCCTCGCCATTGAAGATGTCGGTGTCTTCGGCAAAAAAGCAGAACACCAGCCGGGCCATGAAGTGATTCATGTCGGCGCGGCGTTCGTCCCTGGACCAGTCCGGATTGTTGCTCAGCAGTTCGACGTACAACTTGTTCAGGCGCCCGGTGGCGCGCACATCGACGGGGTTGTCCTTGATCTCCTTGAGGGTGGAGATGCCCGCCAGCGGCAGGAAGAAGCCAAAGTGGTCGGGAAAGTCCGGATAGGCGCAGGCGATGGTCTCGCCGCCGCTTTTGCCACTGACCAGTTCTTCCGCTTCCAGTGTCTGGCCGTCGGTGGCGAGGATGAACTTGGCGCGGGCCTTGGCGGTGGCCGGGCTGGCGCGCAAGGCTTTGAGGGTTTCACCCACCGCCTCGGCCTGGCATACGGCGATGTGGATGTTGTTGCGCTGGAGTACGCCACCGGGCACATCCGAGGCGTTGCCCGCGCGCAGCCGCTTGAGGGCCGTCTCCTTGTTACCGAACGCCGCCAGGAAGGCGAAGGGGAACTCCGTCGCATCGAAGGGCTGAAGGGCAAGGTCTGATATGGCTTCTTCGATTTCTACTGCATTCATGGGGCATCTTGCCTGTGAGTATTTCCCTGCTCGTGTCTGGCTTGGGTTCAGGCGCTGACGCGACACCGGGTGGCGCCAACCGAGCCGGCATGATACGACCTACCACCGCCTCGGGACGAGAGCGTGAACTCATCGGTGTCGGGCAATCATAACTTGGACGATTTTGGGCGTGCTTGGCGGGATGCGCTGCAAGGCGCCGGACGCGCAGCATGGCCATTCCCTGCAAGCGACCGGCAACGCAGCAGCGCGCCCGCCAACGCGGCCAGAATGTTCTAGTTATTCTTTTGCGGCCACTTAGCCTGCTTTTTGACTTCCGTCGCGACGGTGACCACGCTGAGATGGTTTTCGTAAAGACCCGGCCTGGCTTCCAAAGCAGCCGAGTACGCGTTCGCAGCATGCCCGCCAATCTGGCAATGCCGAACAAACGGTCGATGTGGCCACGGCAAATTTGTTCTACCCGAAACCTCGTCATGCCGGAATGACGGTAAATCAAATGGTTACAACCAGAACAAATTTGTCCTGTCGATGTGGCGTATCGGGCAGACAAATTCAACTTTAATGGCGCTGCATTCCTCTATCGACGTTGAACAAGATTCGGCCTGTCAGGCAATGAAACGACGGGTTTCATCCGCTGTTGGCGTATCCACCGTGTAGTTCCGCGAAAGGATGCTACTGACAAAAACCCATTCACCTGTGGCTGCCGTCGGGGTGATCGTCATTTTCAGGAAGCCGCGCCGGGAAGGATCCATCCAGTTCAGATCATCCACGACGCCTTCGAAAATTGCCTTGACCTGGGCCGATGGCAAGGCGGACAGGTAATCTTCAAAACCCGGCGCACTGACGCTGCCGGTGGCAAATTCTTCGCCCACCTTGACGCCTGCCAGCGCCGGGTTGGCATAGCCGGCAAGGGTCAGATCGGCATGCCAGGCGTTATGCGTATCGCCGGCCAGACTGACCAGCTTCTTGTTGAGTTGATAGGCCGTCATCAACAGCGTTTCCCTCGCAACTGGATAACCGTCCCAGGCGTCAAGGTTGTAGCCGAGTTTGGGGTTGAGCGTGGTATTGAGCAGAGGGGCTTCGGTTGCCGGGTCCAGCGGAATACCCAGGGCTTGCTTTCGCTTCGCGGTCAGATAGGCGGTGACCGCCGCCTCGCCGGCAACCAAGGCCTCGGGTGAGGTATTGTCCGGATTCAGCGCGCTCAGCACCGAAAGCGGAAATTCCATTCTCGCCATCAGCACTTGCTGAGCAAGTATCTGCCAAGTAGCGCTTGACATGGCCAGTTTGCCTTGCAGCCAAGCCAGTTGTTCCGTTCCCAACATCTGCCGGGTTGGCGATGACAACGTCGCGGTTGCGGTGGCGGCAGTCGCCGGGTTGAGCAAGTCGGTGAAGGTAATCTGCTGGTCGCGGCCGATCAAGCGGGTGTCCAGCATATGCAGGCTGAGCAGATTGCCGAAATCGAAGCTGCGGTAAATGCTGGCTTGATCTGCGCCGGTACGAATCGGCATCCATTCGTGATAGGCCTTCAGCGCGACGGCCTTGCGTGCCGCAAAGCTGCCTTCGGCGGCGGCGTCGTGGTTTTCGGCGCCGCTCTTGAACGCGTCATTGGCGATTTCGTGGTCGTCCCAAACGGCGATCATCGGCATCCGCGCATGCAGAGCCTGGCTGTCCGGGTCCGATTTGTACTGGGCGTGGCGCTTGCGGTAATCGGCCAGCGTCAGCAATTCGGTTGCAGGTTGGGAGATACGCCCCAGTGCTGCGGCATTCGCAGAGGCATAAGCGGGACTGCCATCCGCTTGAAACATGCCGTATTCGTAAATGTAGTCGCCAAGATGGATCGCGAACTGGGCGTCGGATTTGGCCGCTTCTGCATAGGCGTTGAAGAAACCGGCGGGGTAATTGGCGCAGGAGAATACCGCCAGTTTGACTTCAGCCACGCTCCCGGTCGGCAAAGTGCGCGTGCGTCCCACGGGCGAGCGACTCTTGTTATTGCTGAATCGATAAAAATATTCCGTGTTGGCGTTCAGGCCCGTGGCGTCGACTTTTGCGGTAAAACCGGAATCGGCGGTAGCACTTGCATTGCCGCTAAGCACGATGTTGGCGAACGCGCTATCCGTCGCCACCTCCCATTTCAGCGCAACCGTATCTTCAGCGCCGTCATATTTTGCGTGGGTCCAGAGAATAACCCGATCAGCCAGCGGATCACCGCTGGCAACGCCATAGTTGAAGACGGCGTCATCGTCATCATTACACCCCGGCAGCAGCAGGGCGGTACCGGCAACGGCGGATAAAGAGGCAACGCTTATTACAAAATCTCTGCGGGAAGGATTGTGACTCATGGAAAAATCGCTAATAAAGTGGGTAATTGATATTGCCGAGCTGTCATGAACAAAACGTGACGAAACAATGACCTTTTGAAAATTCCGACCAAAGAAAAGCCGCCTGTCGGCGGCTGCAGAAATTAACCGGTGCGCGCCAATTCACTGATTCGCAGTGAATTGGCG
>JBBQQT010000230.1:0-3167 GCA_038215555.1 Burkholderiales bacterium
GGTGGCTCCGTTGGTTGGGGGGCGCACCGACCCGCTTCGCGGGGTGTGGGGCGGTTCGTTCCTCACCACATCCTTCGTCGGGGTCGGCTGCTTACATCAGCCAATCATCCAGCGACGATTCCTTGCTGGTTTCGTGCTTGATGTCTTCCTTGCTCAACGGATTGTCGGCGCGCACCAGTTCGTCGGCGTGGATGCGCAGCTTGGTCTTGCGCCGCGGCAGGTAATGGTTGGCCGGCTTGCTGCCCCATTCCGGCATCAACTGATAACCGCCGGATTCGCGGATCGCCAGTGAAACATCCGATTCCGGGTCGTGCACGTCGCCGAACAGACGGGCGCTGGTCGGGCAGGAGATGACGCAGGCCGGTTTGCGCCGGTCTTCTGGAATGCTCATGTCGTAGATGCGATCGACGCACAGCGTGCATTTCTTCATCACCTGCTGCTTTTCATCGAGTTCGCGCGCGCCGTACGGACAGGCCCAGGAGCAATACTTGCAGCCGATGCACTTGTCGTAATCGACCAGCACGATGCCGTCTTCCGGGCGTTTGTAACTGGCGCCGGTTGGGCAGACCGGCACGCAGGGCGGGTCTTCGCAATGCAGGCAGCTTTTCGGGAAATGCAGCGTTTCGGTGTTGGGGAAGCTGCCCACTTCATAGGTCTGCACGCGGTTGAAGAAGGTGCCGGTGGGGTCCTGGTCATACGGTCTGTCGTCGAACAGCGGGCCGGCCTCGCCGGAGGTGTTCCACTGTTTGCAACTGGTGACGCAGGCATGGCAGCCGACGCAGACGTTGAGGTCGATGACGAGAGCGAGTTGGGTCATCGCGAGCCTTTCATCCATGTTGCTTCAACAAGCCCTAATCCGTTCGCCCTGAGTTTGTCGAAGGGCTGTTCATGGTTCGACAAGCTCACCACGAACGGCGATAAATTGAGTTGGCTCATTTGCGTTCTCCCTTGCCAAACAGCCCTGCCACATAGTTCTGCCACGGTCGCCTTTCAGCCATGCCAGGTGCGACCGGCACGGTGTTGAATTGCGGCCAGGTCTCCTTCGGTTCGTCGGCGCCGGCCTTGTAGATGCGCACGCGCACGTCGTACCAGGCGGCTTGGCCGGTGACCGGGTCGGAGTTGGAAATGTGTTCGCCGGCGTCATGCGGTGGCAGTTCTTCGGAAATCAGGTGATTGAGCAGAAAGCCTTTTTTGCTTTCGTTGGCTTCCGGTCCCAGGTTCCAGGCGCCGCTGGCTTTGCCGATGGCGTTCCAGGTCCACACCGTGCCCGGTTCCACTGCTTCCGACAATCGCGCCAGGCAGCGCACCTTGCCGTGCATCGATTCGATCCAGATCCAGTCATCGTCGGCAATGCCTTGCGCGGCGGCGGTTTTCGGGTTGATGTGCAGGTAGTTGTGGGCGTGAATCTGGCGCAGCCAGGCGTTTTGCGAATCCCACGAGTGATACATCGCCATTGGCCGCTGGGTGATCGCGTTGAGCGGGTACAGATGCTTGTCGGACAAGGTCGCTTCGAGCGGTTCGTAATAGAACGGCAACGGGTCGAAATAGGTTTCGATGCGCTTTTTCAGGTGCGCCGGTGGCTGTCTGCCATCGGTCTTGCCTTGCGCTGCGAGACGGAATTTTTGCAGCACTTCCGAGTAGATGTGGATGTTGATCGGCTCGGCGTGGCGCGTCATGCCGTGCGCCTGCGCCCATTGCAGATAGCCCTGATTCCAGTTGCGCATGTACTGATACGACTTGGGCAGGTGGTACTGGAACACGCAGTTGTTCTGCTCGTACATCTGCCACTGATTCGGATTCGGCTCGCCTTTCATCGACTTCTCGCCGCCCTTGCCGCGCCAGCCGGCGAGGAAGCCGATGCCGGAACCGGGTGCAGTTTCGAAGTTGACGATGAAATCCGGGTAATCGCGGAATTTGCGGTTGCCTTCTTTGGTCGTGAATGCCGGCAGTTTCAGGCGCGAACCGAGTTCGATCAGCACTTCCTGGAACGGCTTGCACTCACCGGTACGCGGCAGCACCGGGATACGCACCGAATCGACCGGGCCGTCGAATTCGGAAATCGGCCGGTCCAGCATCGACATCGCGTCATGCCGTTCGAGGTAAGTGGTGTCGGGCAGGATCAGATCGGCGAAGGCGGTCATTTCCGACTGGAAGGCGTCGCAGACAACGATGAACGGGATCTTGTATTCACCCGCGTTGGGGCCATCCACATCTTTGTCGTTCAGCATCTTGCGCACTTCGACGGCGTTCATCGTCGAGTTCCACGCCATGTTGGCCATGAAGATCAGCAGCGTGTCGATCTTGTACGGATCGCCGCGCCAGGCGTTGGTGATGACGTTGTGCATCAGGCCGTGCACCGACAGCGGATATTCCCAGGAGAACGCCTTGTCGATGCGCACCGGGCCGCCTTGGTCATCGACAAACAGATCGTCCGGATCGGCCGGCCAGCCCAGCGGCATGCCGTCCAGCGGCGTGTTCGGACGCACCGCTTCCGGTGTGGTCGGCGTTTTCGCGCAGGGTGGAATTGGACGCGGAAACGGCGCTTTGTGGCGGAAGCCGCCGGGCCGGTCGATGGTGCCCAGCAGCGACATCAATATGCCCAGCGCGCGGATGCTGTGGAAGCCGTTGGAATGCGCCGCCAGGCCGCGCATGGCATGGAACGCGACTGGATTACCGGTGATGGTCTTGTGTTCGTTGTCCCACACATCGGTCCAGGCGATCGGCAGTTCGATCTTCTGATCGCGCGCGGTGACGCCCATTTCATGCGCCAGCCGCTTGATGGTTTCGACCGGAATGCCGGTGATGCCGGCGGCCCATTCCGGCGTGTATTGCTCGACCCGCTCGGCCAGCAACTGAAATGCCGGCTTCACCGGCGTGCCGTCGGCCAGTTTGAATTCGCCGAGCAGGAAAGGGTCGACGCCGGGCGTATGCGTACCGACCGGTTTATCCATCTCGCGATCCCACCACAGCTTGTTCTGCGGATCGAAACAGCCTTCTTCCGGCGGTACTTCGAAGCGCACGAACATGCCTTCTTCATGGCTCTTGGTATCGAGGTTCACCAATTCGGCGGCGTTGCTGTACTGCACCAGGAAGTCGCGGTCGTACAGGCCCTGCTTGATGATTTCGTGGATCAATGCCAGCAGCAGCGCGCCGTCAGTGCCCGGCTT
>JBBQQT010000231.1:0-3158 GCA_038215555.1 Burkholderiales bacterium
GATCTCGGCGAGGCGTTCGGACGTGGTGTTGGTGTCGTTTTGTAGTTCGCCGAACAGACCGTCGTAATCGCCGTCGATGCGTTGCGTCAGGTCGCCGTTTGAAAGCGCCTTCAGCACGCGGGCGACATCAGTCATGCCACGTTCCGAGGTTTCCACCAGTTTGTTGATACCTTCCGCCAGTTGCAGGAAGAAGCCTTCTTTGCCGGATGGGTTGAGGCGGTGACTGAAGTCGCCAGCGGCGGCGGCGGCAACCAGGTCAGCGATTTCGTTTTCCACCGCGACTTCAGAAGTACGATCACGCCACTCGACGACAGCGCCGAGGCGTTCGCCTTTTTCGTTGATGACCGGGTTCGCTACCACCGTCATACTGCGCACGCCAATGTTGAGCGCACTGCGGAACGTGTTATTGAAGGTGGCCAGCAGGTTGGCCTGATGGCTCGGGTTTTTGTGGAAGATGTCGATATTGGTGCCGATCAGTTTGTCGGCATTGAATTGTGGCAGTTGCTTGCGAATATCGCTTTCCGCTGTCTTGAACAGGCTCAAAACCGCCTTGTTGGCGTAAACGATCTGGCGATTGTTGTCCGCCATCATGACGCCCGATGACACGTTATCCAGCGCGATCTTGACGCGCAGGCTTTCATTGGCAACACGCTGCGATTCAGCCACCGAGAACCCCAGTTTGGTCTGCATCGCCTTCAAAGCCGCGAATACTTGTCCGATCTCGTCCTTGAATTGGGTCGGAATAGCGGCGAAATAATTGCCCTGGGCGATTTCATCCATATTGCCGATCACCGTTTGCAACGGACGCGCCACCAGGCGTTTCGACAGGATGAACAGGAACACACCCAGCAGGATTACGGTAAAGATGCCCGCAAGCATAATCAGCCAGCCGATGTGCACGCTTCCCTCGGTGAACTCCTCGACATAGCTGCCGCTGCCGACCACCCAGTTCCACGCCGGAAACGCGCCATACACGACAATCTTGTCCCGAGCGCTGGTTTCGCCCAGTTCCTTGTTGACCCAGGGGTAGCGGATCACACCCTGCTTCTTGTCCACCATCTCGCGGATGAATTCATGTCCATCGGCATCCTTGGCATCAAGAATGTTGGCGCCTTCCTTGGCCGGATGCAAAACCAGCATGCCCTTGTTCTTGCCGCTATCAAGGATGTAGACATAGCCGGTCTGACCAATCTTGATGTCTTTCAACTGCGCCTTGAGGACAAGGAACTGTTCACTGAAATCGAGCCCGACAAACAGCGCCGCAATGACTTTGCCGCCGGCATCCTTCACCGGCGCATAGCGGGTCATGTATTCACGGCCGAACAGGCTGGCCTTGCCGACGAAAGGTTGTCCGGCCATCAACCGGGCATAGGCGGGGTGTTCCCGATCCAGCGGCGTGCCGACCGCGCGACTGCCGTCCTGCTTTTTCAGCGATGTGGTCACGCGCACGAAGTCCTCCCCCTTGCGCGCGAACACCGTGGCCACCGCGCCATCCGACGCAGCAGTAAAGCGATCCACCGGCATGTAATTGCCGTTCAACAGCGCACCGTCATGCTTCAGCACGGGCGTAGGTTTGCCCCCGACCTCGATGGATTGCGCCTCATCCAGACTGAACTGCCCGGCAAACTGGGCGTTGAACAAACTCGACAACTGCGTGGCCGATTTTTCCAGGCTGCGGTTATAGGTTTCCACCATGCCAATGACCAGCTTGTTCTGAGCTTCCAGATTGCTCAGCATGATGTCGTCCAGCGTGGTCTTCGTCCGGCCCTGGATGAACACCGTCATCACGGTCAGACACAGCACGATGATCAGAATACTGAGCGCGGCAATCTTGCTGGCCAGCGAAAGACTGCTGAAGCGAGCTGCCAGGCCGGTCGCGGCCAGCGTTGCCTTGCCGGCATTGACCTTCTGGTACAGCGCTTCGGCGGCGGCGATCTGTTCACGCGTGGGTTTGCGCCTGACCGAAACAAATCCGATCAATTGGTCGTTGACTTTTTCCGGTGTGACATTCGCTTCCACCCAGTAGTGATCGCCATTCTTGCGTCGGTTTTTGACTAGGCCGGACCAGGGTTTGCCGGCTTTCACTTTTTCCCACAAATCGGCGAAAGCGGCTGGCGGCATGTCCGGATGACGCAGGATATTGTGCGGCGCCCCCATCAATTCTTCTTCGTTGAAGCCGCTGGTTGCAACGAAATCAGGGTTAACAAAGGTGATGATGCCTTTCAGATCGGTACGCGACACGATCTGGATGCCGTCTTGCAGCGGATATTCGTTACCCGTCACGGGGTGGTTCTGGCGCATGGTGCTGCTCCTGTTTTCGGTCTGACGGTGAGCGTGTTCAATGAGGGTGCTGCCGCTTCATGGCGACAATGTTCTGGATGGTGCGATTGGACAGGTCGAAGAAATCGCCGACCAACAAGCTGTTGGCGCCATCCTTGTCGCCGGCCTGCGTTTTTTTCAGGATGTCAGCGGCGCAGACATGGAACTCGGCGTGGCTATTGCGCAGCGGCTCGTATTCCTCCAGATGCTTGAATTCCTTGCCGGCGCTGTAGATCCATTTGCCCAGCGCGCAGACGTTGTCCTTGCAGACCTCGTTCGGGTCCAGCTTCTTCTCGTCGCCGCCGGCGATGGCATTACGCAGCTTCTGCTTCCAGGACTGGTGTGCGTCGATGATGGCATCGAAATCCACCTCGCTGGCCTTGCCGCGCTCAACGCTGGCAGGTAATGCACGTGTGGCCTTGTTGACTGAAGGCAGGCTGCGTAATGCCGAAGGCAGTGCCCGCGCCAATGCATGCCCCTTGGCCGCATAAACAGGTGTCCCGATGCGACCACCGCCGCCACCGGTCTTGAACACCGCCACCGCCTGGCTCAAGCTGGCCGCCTGGTCCTGCAATGATTCAGCCGCCGCCGCCGCTTGTTCCACCAGGGCGGCATTCTGCTGCGTGGTTTCGTCCATCTGGGTGATGGCGCGGTTGACCTGTTCGATGCCTTGGCTTTGTTCCGTGCTGGCGGCGCTAATCTCGCCCATGATGTCGGTGACGCGTTTCACCGCGTTGACCACTTCGTCCATCGTGTTGCCGGCTTGTTCGACCAGTTTGTAGCCGTCGGTGACTTTGTCGGTGGAGTCGCTGATCAATCCTTTGATTTCTTTCGCGGCG
>JBBQQT010000232.1:0-3140 GCA_038215555.1 Burkholderiales bacterium
ACAACGCCGCCTTCGGCGTGCCGCGCGACTTCTTCGACATCAGCGACGCAGACTGGCGCACCTCGCTCGACGTCGCGCTCGATGCCTGTTTCCGGCTCTCGCGCAAGGCTGCTGTCGGCATGGTGGCCCGTGGCTGGGGCCGCATCGTGATGATTTCTTCCGTCAACGCACGTATCAGCCGCGGCACCAACACCGCCTACATCACGGCCAAGGCCGGCCTGGAGGGGCTGACGCGCGGCATGGCGGTCGAACTCGCGGCCAAGGGGGTGACCGTCAACGCCATCGCACCCGGCTACATGGCAACCGACATCAACGAGGCGTTCCGCTCCGATCCGGCGCGCTACGAGTGGATCCGCAAGCGCACGCCGATGCAACGCTGGGGCACGCCACGCGACCTGGCCGGCGCAGCGGTGTTTCTGTCCAGCGATGCCTCGGCCTTCATCACCGGCCAGACACTGGTGGCCGATGGCGGCATGACGATCGCGATCTGAATCGCATGCCGGGCCTTCAGGGTTTGGGCACGTGGATACGGCTGATCATCAGCGATCCCGACAGCGCAAACAGCAATACCAGCGGATGCAGCGCCAGGCCGCCTAGCAGCACTTGCCCGAACCAGAGTTCCTGGCGAATCGCCCCGGACCAGGCGGCGTACGCCATCAGGCCCACCAGGATGATGGAGGTGGGTATGGGCGTACCTTCGAAATACTTCACCTTGTCCGAACCCTCGGACAACGTCTCCGCGGTGACGTTGTAGCGGGCCAGGCGCGACACGCCGCAGGCCACAAAATAGGCCAGCACGATGCGGTCGTAAAAGCCTTGCATGCCGCAGGCATAGGCCAGCACCGCCGGCGCCACGCCAAAGGAGATCACGTCAGCGAGGGAGTCGAGCTCCCGCCCCAGGCTGGACGACTTCTGCCGCCAGCGCGCGATGCGCCCGTCCAGCACGTCGAATACCAGCGCGGCCAGCACCAGGGCACAGGCAAAGTAAATATGCCGCACTGCGCCGGTTTCGAGGAAGGTCATCGCGGAAAACAGGGCGCCGGTGCCGCAGACCGCGTTACCCAGCGTAAACCAGTCCGCCAGATGGAACTCGCGGATCATGGAGAAGGGTTTGCGCGGGGGATCTGTGGTCATGGCCGAACTGTAAGCACGGGACGGACCATGTATCGTCGGCCGAGCCGCCGTGAAGCTGTAGGAAGCAAGCCCTTCCAGAAAAAAAAATGGGCGCCTGGTAAAAAATGGGCGCCTGGTGACAAAGAGGCGGCAAGCTTGCCGCCCGCCTTGTATCCGTGCGCTGGCCATAGACTGCATGCATGAACACGCCCATACAGCCAGCAGGCCCCCGCAACGGTGACCACCCCGCCACCTACCCGCGCCGCATCCTGCTGGCGGTCTGCGGTCTGAGCCCGCAAATCGTCACCGAAACCCTGTACGCATTGGCGTCGGCGCCCGATCTGCCTTTTGTGCCAACCGAAGTTCACCTGATCACCACCCGAGAAGGCGCGCAGCGCGCCGAGCTTTCGCTGCTCAGCGACGACCTGGGCTGGTTCCACAAGCTCTGTGAGGACTACCGGCTGCCCAACATCGGCTTCAGCCGCCAGAACATCCACATCATGCGAGATGCGCACGAACGCGGCATGGACGATATTCGCAGCATCGATGACAACCGTGCCGCAGCGGACTTCATCACCGCCCGGGTGCGCGAGTTCAGCGCCGACCCCACCTGTGCCCTGCACATATCCATTGCCGGCGGGCGCAAGACCATGGGCTTCTACCTGGGCTATGCGTTGTCGCTGTACGGCCGGCCGCAAGACCGGCTGAGCCATGTGCTGGTCAGCGAACCGTTCGAGAACAGCATCGAATTCTTCTACCCAACGCCCTACAGCCGGGTGCTGCAAACGCGCGACGGCAAGCTCGCCGACACCGCCATGGCAGAGGTCACGCTGGCCGAAATCCCCTTTGTCAGCCTGCGCCACGGCCTGCCCCAGGCCTTGCTGTCGGGCCATGCCAGCTTCAGCGAGACGGTGCTGGCAGCACAGGCTGCACTTGCGCCACCAGAATTGGTGATCGACATGGCGAACCGCCGCATCCGGGCCAGCGGACGAGCGATCGATCTGCCACCGGCGGAACTGGCCCTGCTGGCGGTCTTTGCGCGCGCCGCCGCCCAGGGTGCAAGCGCATTGCCGGCACCGAGCAAAGGTGTTCCCGACGCCGCCTGGGCACAGCGCTTCCTGCGCGAATACCGCGCCATCACCGGCACGCTGGCCGACTCGGACGCCACCGAACGCGCGCTGCGCCAAGGCATGGACGGCGAGTACTTTTCGGTCCGCAAGTCCAAACTGGAGAAGCGGCTGAAGAACGCACTGGGCCCGGCTGCCGGCGCATACCGCATCGACGGCGGCAACCAAAGGCCGGGTAAATACCGCCTGACCCTGGCGCCCGATGCGATAAGGTTCGTGGGCAACGTGGCGTCCCGGGAGGAAATACGATGACCATGGATAAACAGGCCTTGTTGGCAGCGTCGAGCCGCATCGCTTTGGCCGCTTTTCTGCACGACCTCGGGAAGTTCGCCGAGCGCGCTGGTTTTGAGGCATTGACAAGCGACTTGGAAGCGCACAAAACACTGTACTGTCCGTTCCGCACCTTCGAGCCCGGCGGCAAGAGCGGCTTTCATACGCACAAACACGCCGCCTACACCGGCCTGGCGTTTGATGTTGTCGAGAAGAATGCGCCTGACTTGATCAAGGGCGACATGACACCGTTCGCCAACAGGTCAGGTGGGCGTGAGATCACCGACTCGATCATCAATGCCGCCGCCGCACACCACAAGCCCGACACCTTTTTGCAGTGGATCATTGCGACTGCAGATCGGGTTGCGAGCGGGTTCGAGCGCGAAGAGTTTGAGGACTACAACGGCGCCGAAGACAAGAACCCCGAAACGGGGCGCAATCACCTTCAGGCCCGCCAATGGACGCTGTTCGAGGCAATCAATCGACCGGAGGATGGCAAATCTGGCCCTGACAATTACCGCTACCCGTTGAAGGCACTGTCACCGCAAAGCATCTTCCCGGTTCCGGGTAAAGGTTATGAGCCAAGCGACGACGCATCAGCAAAGGCCGAGTACGCGGCGCTTTGGCAGG
>JBBQQT010000233.1:0-3076 GCA_038215555.1 Burkholderiales bacterium
CGATCTGGGGGAGGGGCCGCATGATCGGCTGCGCATGGTTGATCAATTACATCTTTCCTACCCGGACGAAGCCTTGCTGCGCATGCGCTGGATCGCCATTCTGCGCGGCAGAACGAAGTTGACGCTGGCGGCGACCGGGGGCGTGCATGGCTATGAAGAGGCACTGAAAATGTTGCTGGCCGGCGCGGATGTCGTGCATCTGGCATCCTGCCTGTTGCAACATGGGCCCGCCAAGCTGACGCAAATTCTGCGCGAGATGGAAGGCTGGATGGCGGAACGGGAATACGCCTCGGTGGCGCAACTCAAGGGCAGCATGAGTCAACAAAATCTGCCCGACCCGAGCGCTGTCGAGCGCGCCAGTTATATCCGGCTGATCGAGAATTTTGCACCGCCAAGAGGGGTGTGGCGCTAATTCTCAGCACACCGCAAGGCTACAATCGCGCGCCATGAACGATCCGCACGAAACCCAAGCCCACCAACCGGTTGAAGACAGCCTCAAGCAGGTGATGGACCTGCTTGCCCGCCATAAACTGGTCGAGTCGCTGGTGCACAAACAGGACATGCCGCGCCACGAGTTGGTCGAATCGCTGGTGCACAAACAGAACCTGGTAGAACTATCCAAAAAGCTGGATACGCTGCACCCGGCCGACGTGGCCTACATCCTGGAGACTCTGCCGCTGGAAGAGCGGATGCTGGTCTGGGATCTGGTCAAGGCTGACCGCGACGGCGACATCCTGCTGGAAGTTTCCGATGCGGTGCGCGAATCCCTCATCGCGGCGATGGACAACCGCGAACTGGTGGCCGCTGCCGCCAGCCTGGATACCGACGAGATCGCCGATCTGGCGCAGGATCTGCCGAAGGATGTGGTGCAGGAACTGCTCAAGTCGCTGGACCAGGCCAAGCGCAGCCAGGTCGAGTCGTCACTGTCCTACGACGAGGATTCCGTCGGCGGTCTGATGGATTACGACTTCGTCACTATTCGCGCCGATGTCACGCTGGAAGTGGCGTTGCGCTATCTGCGTTTTTTGGGCGAATTGCCGCCGCATACCGACAAGCTGTTCGTGGTCGACCGGGATGGTCGATTGACCGGCACGCTGCCGCTGAAGCGCATGCTGGTGCATGACCCGGATGCGCATGTCGCGGCGGTGATGTCGGACGACCCGGTGCTGTTTCATCCGTCGGATGAAGCCTCGGATGCGGCGCAGGCGTTCGAGCGTTATGACCTGGTCACTGCGCCGGTAGTGGATGCGCAGAACCGCCTGGTCGGCCGCCTGACGGTCGACGTGGTACTCGACTTCATTCGTTCAGAATCTCAGCAGGACATGCTGCAACTGGCCGGTCTGCAGGAAGACGAAGACCTGTTCACCACGGTCTGGAAAGCCGCGAAAAACCGCTGGCTGTGGCTGGCGATCAACCTGTGCACCGCGCTGATCGCCTCCCGCGTGGTCGGCGCCTTCGAAGGCAGCATCGAGAAACTCGCCGCGCTGGCCGCGCTGATGCCGATCGTCGCTGGCATGGGTGGCAACTCCGGCAACCAGACCTCGACCCTGGTCGTTCGCGGCCTGGCGCTCGGCCTGATCAACAAGGACAACGCCAAACGCATTCTGACCAAGGAACTTGGCATCGCGCTGCTGAATGGCACGGTCTGGGGCAGCGTCATGGGCGTGGTGACTTATCTGCTCTACGGCAACCCAATGTTGGGCGGCGTGATGGCCGCCGCGATGATGCTCAACCTGCTGGTCGCCGCATCAGCCGGCTATTTCGCCCCCACCCTGATCGTCCGCTCCGGCCGCGACCCGGCGTTTGGTTCAGCGGTGCTGACCACGTTCATTACCGATTCGATGGGGTTCTTCATCTTTCTGGGTTTGGCAACGGTGGTGTTGTTGTGAAGCGATTCCGTTCATAAACTCGTCGCATGCGTCTCACACCCGACCAATGTCTTCTCATCCTCGCGACGGTGGATCGCCATGTCGGCGTTCCGCATCGTGTTTCACTCTATGGCTCGCGGCTGGACGATCAGGCGCGGGGCGGCGATGTCGATCTTCTGATCGAAAGTGATTCCGCCGTACCTGTCATGCAGCGCGCTCGCATCAAGAATGAACTGGAAGCCGGTCTGCAACTGCCCATCGACCTTGTCGTCATCCAGGCCGGTCACGCGGCGACGCCATTTCAGTCCATCGCGTTGGCTCAGGCAGTGCAACTTGCTCCGTCTCGACATGCCGGTTAGCCAGGCGAATCTGCCACAGGCCGAACGCCAGCACCTTGCCAATCTGCTGGAGGCGGTGCAGCGCTGCGTTTATTTTCTGGACGCATCCGAACGGAAAATCCCGTTGCCTCTATCGCCCGGTTTGCTTGAACAGCGAAAAACCGATCCGGAATTGTTCGAACCTCTGGCCGCGGTTAATGAACGTTTTGCCAAGCTGCAAGACACCTTGGGCGCCGCCATGCGCCACGCTGTTTTGCTGTCCGAGAGAGAGCGGATTCCTTTCTGAAGGTCCTGGCTTTTTTTGTGAAGGTCGGCGTGGTGGAAAGCGCGGCGGCATGGCAGACATGCCGTACCGCGCGCAACCTTGCCGCGCATGACTATGAAATCGACTATTCAGCCATCGCGGAACATTTCAATACGCTGAGCGAATTGGTTCCGATGTTTTACGCCACATCCTCCAACCTGCTCGACTACTGCACTTCGAGCCTGGACATCAGTCCGGCGGGCGATGGATTGCGGCAACTGTTTCGGGCTGCCGTCATGCGGCGATTGGATTCGCCATCTGCTTTCGCATCATCCTTATAGCCGGGTTGTTGGCAACTTGATCAGGCCGATTCGTGAGAAGCTGGCTATTGGTTCACAGCAAGACGCGCGCACTGTTCTGGATGTGCTATATGCGCCTCTCGTGGCACGAGCGACTTAAAGAAAAGCAGAAACTATCCAGTGCTGACCATATTCATTACCGATTCGATGGGTTTCTTCATCTTTCTGGGGTTGGCGACGGTGTTGTTGTTATCTTTTCGATGTTTAAACATTTCGGAGTTCCCATGCCTTTTAAGCCGACTTCCCTGACGCATCGCGTCTGTCCGC
>JBBQQT010000234.1:0-3002 GCA_038215555.1 Burkholderiales bacterium
GCTCGCTGTGCGAGGCCTGTGAAGACGCCATCGAAGAGGTGGTCGAGGCCTTTGAGGACAGCGGCAGCGTCGACGACGATGCCGCCAGCCCGACACTGCTGGCCAGCGCCATGCAGCAGTTCATGGACGTCATCAAGCGCATGGACACCGATCTGCACGGCACTGCCAGGCAACAGGACTCGGCTTGGCAGGGCGGCGACAACCTCGACATCAGTGAACTCGGCGATTACGGCCTCAGCCTGCTTAACGACATGATCTACTGGGCGGAAAAACTCAAACTGGAACAGAGTCACCATCAATTGCAGAGCGCCGCTTATCCGCTGGCCCTGTGGCTGGCGCGCCATGGCGCCGAACTGCGCAACCTTGAACCGGTGGTCGATGGCGTCGCCTATCTGGCCAATACCACGTCCGACGCCATGGTGCTGGAAGATCTGTGCGCCGCCATGGGCGAAATCATCGCCGCGGTATCGCCGACACTGCAACACGATCTGGAAAACAGCAATCCCAACCGTCCCTGGCGTGTGCTCAATCTGAATCGCGGTATCGTCGCCACCCGTACCCACAACCCCGCAGTGATGGAAGCGGCCTTCCGTGTCCTGATCGCCAATCTGCCGGACGATGCCTCGGAATTCTTCCGCGAGGGCATGCTGCAGATGGACGCGCTGGAGTATCCGGAGGTGGTGCGTAACGTCATGGAAAAGTACTACCGCCAATGGAGCATGACCAAAACCCTGCATTAGCAGTCGATAGCCCACTGAAACTAATTATGTCATCCGCCGTCAAACGCCAACCATGAAATTTCTTTTCGACTTCTTTCCGGTGCTGTTGTTCTTCCTGGCTTACAAGCTGTTCGACATCTATGTCGCCACGGCCAGCATCATCGTCGCGACCTTCGTGCAGGTCGGCGTGTTCTGGGTCATGCATCGCCGCTTTCAGACGTCGCACCTGGTGACGCTGGCACTGATCACGATTTTCGGGGGCGCCACACTGCTGTTGCATGACCCGAACTTCATCAAGTGGAAACCGACGGTCTTGAATTGGCTGTTCGCCGGCGCCTTCCTCGGCAGCCAGTTCATCGGAGAGAAGTCGCTGGTGCAACGCATGATGGACCATGCGGTGGTGTTGCCGGCGCCGATCTGGCTGCGGCTCAACCTCAGCTGGGTGGTGTTTTTCATCATCATGGGTATCGCCAACCTCTACGTCGCGTTCAACTTCAGCGAAAACACCTGGGTCAATTTCAAGCTGTTCGGCATCATGGGCCTGACGCTGCTGTTTGTGCTCCTGCAAGCGGTGTTCATCAGCCGCCATGCCAGCGAGCCGGCGAGTACGGACAAGGTCTGACCGGATGCTGTACGCCATAATAAGCCGCGATGTGCAGAACAGTCTGGAACGCCGTCTCGCCGCCCGCCCGGCTCATCTCGCGCGGCTCGATACACTGCGCGACGATGGCCGTCTGGTGCTGGCCGGTCCGCATCCGGCGATCGACAGCTCCGACCCCGGACCTGCCGGTTTCACCGGCAGTCTGGTGGTGGCCGAGTTCGCCAGCCAGGCGGCGGCGCAAGCATGGGCGGATGCCGACCCGTATGTCACGGCCGGCGTCTATGCCGAGGTCATCGTCAAACCCTTCAAGAAGGTCCTGCCCTGATGCACGAAGCGCGCATTACCATGATCCGCGACCGCCTCAACGCGGCCCTCGCCCCGGAAAGTCTGGAGATCATCGACGACAGCGCCAGTCACGCCGGCCACGCGGGCGCCCGGAGCGGCGGCGGCCATTACGAAGTGATAATCGTCTCGCCGGCGTTCGCCGGCCTGGGTCTACTCCAGCGCCATCGCTTGATATATGATGCCCTCGGCGATGCCATGGGAGGCGCGATTCACGCACTCAGCATCAAAGCCTATACACCGCAAGAAATCTAACATTGACTCCGCCACGCAAGGAACCCTATATGCCAACATTCTCCAAGCGCCTGCTGCTGGCAAGCGCCTGTGTCACGCTGATACTCAGCGGCTGCGACAAGCCGACCGCCACCAGCAGCGGCGAGTCGGGCAAAGATTCCGCCACGACTACAACCACCGCACCGATCACGGCCTCCGGTGACAGCAAGAATGTCGCCAACGTCAACGGCACTGCGATCACCCTCGATGAGTTCAACGAATACGCTGCGCGTCGCATTCAGCCCGGCAGCAAACCGACCGCTGCCGAAGCCAACGCCATCGTCAACGAGATGGTGAGTCTGGAACTGGTGGTGCAGGATGCACTCAAGAAGGGTCTCGACAAAAAACCCGACGTGGTGAAGACCATCGAAACTCAGCGCCGGGTGCTGCTCGCCAACGCCGCGCTGAAAGACTATATGGAAACGCATCCGATCACGGATGAACAGCTCAAGAATGAATACGATCAGCGCATCGCCAGTGCCGGCAACAAGGAATTGAAGGCCCGTCACATCCTGGTCAAAACCGAGGCCGACGCCAAGGCGATCATCGCGCAGCTCGGCACGGGTGCGGATTTCGCCAAACTCGCCAAGGCAAAATCCAGCGACAGTTCCGCGAAGGAAGGCGGCGACCTCGGCTGGTTCAATCCGAACCAGATGGTGAAGCCGTTCTCGGATGCCGCGCTGGCACTGAAGAAAGGCGAGTACACCAAGACACCGGTGCAGTCACAGTTCGGCTGGCACGTCATCAAGCTGGAGGATTCCCGCAGCCCGGAAGTACCGGCGTTCGATCAGATGAAAGAGCGCGTGCGCAGCTTCATGCAACAGAAGATGTCGCAGGAATTTATCGAGAGCCTGAAGACCGCCGGCAAGGTTGAGATCAAAGACGAGAACTTGCCGGTCGCCGCCGAACCCGCCGCGCCACCCGCACCGGAAACGCCGCCCGCTCCCGGCGCAGTACCGGCACCGACGCCCGCCCCTGCCGGAAAATAAACAGGCAGAGCGGTTCGCTGGAGGACGGGCTGTGTCGCAGGACACAGCCCGTTTTTATTGGGGCTATAAAAATCCATT
>JBBQQT010000235.1:0-2840 GCA_038215555.1 Burkholderiales bacterium
CCTTTAGCGGCTCGGATTCCGCTTTTCAATGCAGCACCATATCCCTTGTTGTAGGGATGCTGGATAACCCGAGCACCACCCAGACGCGCCAGTTCCGCCGTGCGATCGTCCGACCCATCGTCAACGACGATCAGCTCGGACCGAAGGTCGATGGAAGAACTGGCTCGAAGAATGTTCTCGACCACCTCCTGGATGGCGCCTTCCTCGCGATAGGCGGGGACGACAATACTGAAATCAATACTCACGGATTTGGATGCATGCTCTATTTGGTTCATGGATAGGAATTGGATCGCCGGGTAGCACCGGCAACGACTTCGTTGTAAAGAGCGGACAGCCGGAGCGCCACGGCGCCCGAAGAAAACCGATCTACCGCTGAAGCCCGGATCTTCTGCGGATCGAACGCATGCAAGCGATTCACCACTTCGAGAATCGATGCCTCCAACGCCAGGACGTCTTCGTTACGCGCGCAGACCTCACCCAACCAGGGCTCGGTAACAATATCTTGCGGACCGCCACATGGGGTAACTATGGCGGGCTTGCCTGTCGCGAGTGCCTCGGCAACAACACACCCGAATGTCTCTGATTTACTCGGCAAAATCAGCAAATCACATTCTTCCCGCATGATTCGGGCGATCTCCGGCCGGTCCTTGTAGCCTGCAACTGTAACCGCACCCGCCAGTCCCATCTGCGCGATTTCCTCTACCAAGGCCGCCTGCTGTTGCGGCACCTCTCCACCGCCAACGAGCATGAGTCTGGCGCCTGGTTTTGAGCTGAGTACGCGCTGAAAGGCTGCAAGCAACAACGGCAAGTTCTTTACCGGCGAGAAGTACCCGACGAACAGCAGGCGCGGTGCCATAGGATCCGGAGTCCATTGATCGGCCGGATGAAACAGATCAGTGTCGACCACGTTGGGGATCACCTTCAGAATGTCGGGCGCCAAGTTAACTTTGGAAGCCACCTCCTGCCGCAAGGCCGTTGAGACTGTGACAACCCGGGCAGCATCGCGCATTGATCTGATCGTCATCCGGCGAATGATGGCGTTGGACGTCAGCATGGAAAATGGACCCGTGTGTTCAGTTACCAGATACGGACGTTCCAACTGGGTCGACAATGTCCGCGCGGCCGACCCATCCAGATAGCCCGTATGTGCATGCAGCATGTCCGGGTTAAACCCGACCTTGAGCCGGTTCAGATTCCTACCGATGGCCAATCGGTAAGTCCAACCGTGCGACCAGAACGGTCCCAGAATAGGGTACGGCAGGAACTGCACAGGCACGCCGTCGACCAACCACCAGCGATCGCGGGCCGCCGCATACAGGCGCAAATAATTGTACAAACCGCCCAGCAGGCGCAATGGCGAGCGGTGCGCAGTCAACCAGAATGGGCGACCCGAAACTACCCGCACGTCAATGCCGGCACGTCGCAATGCCTGTGCCTGCTCAAGAACGAATGACCCCAGGCCTGGCTGGTCCGGATGTGGAAACATGTGGGAGATGATGAGCACCCGTTGCACGTCACTGCCAATGCCGAGTTCCTGCGCTTCGGCTGGCTTCCATCGCGCAGGAAAGGTCAAAGCCAAATCGGCATTGATCCGCCCATCAGCGAAAAACAAGCGCCCTACTCGACCGCGCAAACTACGCAATTGTCTCTTCGCGTACCGGAACACCCGCCCTGGAAGGTTCTCCACTCTATGGAAAGTCGACACCTGAGTTGCCTGAGCCACCGACTGCACTGTCTCAACTCGCAATGCCTCGATTTCCGACTGTGCGTTCGCTAACGCGAGCTCAAGTCCGGCCACGCGTGCTTCCACGTGGCCGAGCCCGATTCGCGTGTATACGTCTAGAGTGTGCTGCCCATGGCCAATATCAAGTAATAAGGACATGGATTCCGCCGCCGTGTACCGATCAAGATGCTTCGTCACGGCAATCGGCAAACGACCTGCCACGGTCGTTTCGAACGACCAATAGGTCGGCAACGATCCCGAGATCGGCAGCTGCAAAAGATTGAACCCCGGTTCCACTTGTACGGCATCCAAATCGGGGCTTTCGGATTCAGCCAGATACTCGATCCTGTGCAGCCGTATCTCACCATAAAGATAAACGTCGATGGCCAAGCCAAAGCGATCCTGTGACCAGGCGGCGTCGACAGGGACAGTTAGCCGAAACATTTCGCATGCGCCAGGGGCATGGTTCTCCAGCAGTTGAACAATGGCGCCGGAAATTCCATCGATGCCAAACAATGAAATCTGACCGTTGCCGGCGCAAGAAACGTCAATCGCGATCACATCGCCGGCATGCGACAGTACGGGGAACCGCACCATGGTCGGCGATGCCTGGTTCTTCGCGCTATCGATGAGCAGCAGTGCATCACCCCGCAACATCACACCACGCCCGGGCTTGAAGCGAGGCCAAACCGAACCAGACACGAAATCACTGCAGACAGCCTGCAAATGGTTGCTGAAGTCCACCTCCATACGGGAGAGCTTCGTCAGCTTCGCCATAGCCGGAGGCAGCTCTCTGTGCTGACCTTTGCGCGCGAGCAGAATCAAACCCTCGCTTCGATCACACCATGGGCCAGCAACCTGAAGTTGCTTGCTCCATTCGGCAGACCTTAGCGAATTCAGGACGCGCGTCAAGTCAAACGGCTGGTCCGAAAACGCCTCGGGCGCCACCTCTTGCACGCCGCAACGCGGACAGCCCATGTGCGTGTGCTGCCGGTAGATACCGCATCGAATATAAAGATCAACCAGTGGATTACTTGGAGGCACCGTGACGTCACCCGACAAGAACACCGCGCTGCGCTCGAAGCTGTCCGAAACGGGCAATTGCTCAAGCCACGCG
>JBBQQT010000236.1:0-2760 GCA_038215555.1 Burkholderiales bacterium
CAACAGCAATTTATCTTGCTGTTCATCATTGAGCATTGGCTCTGCAATTTCCACATTCATTTTACGAACTCAATTGTTTGGCGTAGAACTTGACCAAAGGCCATTGCCGACGACTCACCGGCAACCTCTCGGGAACGCCACGCAGCAGCGCCTGCCATTGCGTCTCTGCATTGGCAGCCAGGCTTTTTTCGAAACCAACAATGGCTTCCTTGGCCACCAGGGCACTGCGATGCAGGCGGATGAAACGCTCGGAAAACTCGTCTTCAAGATGGGTCAAGGATTCATCGAGCAGGTATTCACGGCTGGTGGTACGCGCTGTCACATATTTAAGATCGGCTTTAAGGTAAATAATTTCCGGAAGTGGAATCAGCAGCAAACGTCCGCGTTCGTGGCACGACAAATGGGTACGGGCACCCTGTTGCAGGCAAGCGAGACCCTGCGGCGATGCGGGACGATTCTGGCGGATTTTCTGCAGTGCGGCTGACAAGCGCTGCGCACGCACCGGCTTGACGAGATAGTCAATGGCGCTGAGCTCGAATGCCTGCACAGCATAACTGTCGTAGGCCGTGACAAAAATGATGGCCGGCGGTTGTTCAAGCTGAACGAGGTGCCTTGCCAGTTCGATACCGTCCATCTTCGGCATGCTGATATCGACCAGCATGACATCAACCCGCTGTGTGTCAAAGGCCGCCAGCGCAAGCAATCCGTTAGCGGCTTCGCTTATCACAAGGGTCGGCACCTCGGCCGCGACATCGTCGAGCAAGTCACGCAGCCGCCGCCGTGCCGGCGCTTCATCGTCAACAATCATCACCGACAGTGTCGGGCTATTGATCACAGCATCAGTCACTGGCTTGTACTCCGGCAAGGCAGAACGATATGCACATGGTACTCACGCAAAGCATTGTCGAGAACCACCACCTTCGTTTCAAGACGTGCTTCAAGATCGTAATACAGGGCCAGTCGTTCACGAATATTGTCCAGTGCCATGTGATTTCCACCCTGCGCACCTTCGCGCGAGTTGCACGGATTGGCCAGATCAATGTGCAGTTCGTTAGCGCTGCGGGCAAAACGAATGCGTACGGTGCCTGCCTCACCTGAGGGTTCAATGCCGTGATACACGGCGTTCTCCAGCAGCGGTTGCAGCATGAGCGGCGGCACTTTCAAATCCGCCGGCACATCGGAAATTTCCCACTCGACGTTAAGCCGCTCACCAAGACGCAGTTTTTCCAGATTGAGGTACTGACGACAAAGTGCGATCTCGTCAGCCAGCGGTAACAAATCGCGGTGGTCGCGCATTAAGGCGCGGAAAAGATCGGCCAGCTCTTCCAGTGCTGTTTCGGCGCGCCGTGGCTCGGCACGAATCAGGGAAAGCACGGCATTCAGGCTGTTGAACAGAAAATGCGGGCGAATACGCGCTGTAAGAGCCTGCAAACGGGCTTCGGAAAGCGCCGGGGAAAATGCCCGGGCGCGCAATGTGAAATAGAACAGCATTACCCAGGCGACCAACCCGCCCAACAGGCCGGCGCGCAACAATCGCTGCCAGCCGCCGTCATCGATTGCCATGAAACGCCAGAAATCAAGCAACAATGCTGAAGATATAGCCGCCAGCAGCACAACCAGTGTCAATGCCCAGCGCCACGACAAACGTTGTAGCAATTTACTCAGCGAGGCCAGCAACGAAAGGTTGAAGAGAAGCAACGGCTGTACCCACGCCGCCATATCGACATAGCGCTGGATGCAATCGAGAATTCCGGCGCTTTGCACCAGCGCCGCGGCAAAGGCCAGCAAATTCACGCCGAGCAGAATGCGCAGCATCACGCCGAAATTGCGGAAGTCAGGCAACGGCTGCCCCGCCGGGTTTTGCTTTATACTTGGCATCGGGTTATTTTAGCCTATCACCTTGCACACATCATGAGCCAATCTCCACCTTCATCACCTTCACAATACACATGGGCCGGCCGCTTCGCCGAACCGATGTCTGATCTCGTCAAACGTTACACGGCTTCGGTCAACTTTGACAAGCGCATGTGGCGCCAGGACATTCGCGGTTCGCTAGCCCACGCCCGAATGCTGGCCAGGCAGAGCATTATTTCAACCCAGGATCTTGCAGACATCCAGCGTGGAATGATGCTGATTGTCGAGGAAATTGAATCCGGTGCTTTTGAATGGTCGCTCGACCTCGAAGACGTGCACCTGAATATCGAAAAACGTTTGACCACTCTCGTCGGCGACGCCGGCAAGCGCCTGCATACCGGGCGCTCGCGTAACGACCAGGTAGCCACCGACATTCGCCTCTACCTGCGCGATTCGATTGACGATATTCAGGTCTTGATCAACCAGTTCCAGAGCAATTTGCTTGACCTGGCCGGGCGTGAAGCGGCGACGCCGATGCCCGGGTTCACGCACTTGCAGGTTGCCCAACCGATCACCTTTGGCCATCACCTGATGGCCTGGTTCGAAATGACACGCCGTGATGCAGAACGCTTTGTTGATGTGCGCAAACGCACCAACCGCCTGCCGCTCGGTGCAGCAGCGCTGGCCGGAACGACCTACCCGATCGACCGCGAATTCGTCGCCGCCGAACTGGGTTTCGAGGGCGTCTGCGAAAACTCGCTCGATGCAGTTTCCGACCGCGATTTTGCCATTGAATTCTGCGCCGCCAGCGCGTTGATGATGATGCACTTCTCGCGCATGTCGGAAGAACTCGTGCTGTGGATGAATCCGCGTTTTGGCTTCGTCAAGATTGCCGACCGCTTCTGT
>JBBQQT010000237.1:0-2742 GCA_038215555.1 Burkholderiales bacterium
CTAGCCGAACAACTGAGTGCATCGAATCTTTCCGGAGACGCGCTAATCACGCCTGAACACCGTATTGCGCCGGCTTTGCAGGCGCTGATCACGCGCATCGGCAACCAGTCGAATCTGCAGCATGACGTGTTGACCGACCTGCCCAACCGGGCGCTCTGCATCAAGCGCCTGAACATGGCGGTGCAACAGGCGGAACGCAACCATCGCCGAGTCGCGGTGTTGTTCATCGATCTCGACCGGTTCAAAAACATCAACGATTCGCTTGGCCATCATATTGGCGATGGTTTGCTGTGCTCGGTCTCGCATCGCCTGCTGGAAACGGTGCGCGCCGGCGATACCGTGAGCCGGATAGGCGGCGACGAGTTCGTCGTCATCCTCAACGGCGTCGCCGATGTGGAAGAAATCAGCCAGATCATCGAGCGCCGATTGATCCCGCTGATCCGTCAGCCGCACGACATCGACGGCGCTGAACTGCATGTTTCCTGCAGCATCGACATCGCGGTGTATCCCGAGGACGGCCGCGAGATCGATACCTTGATGCGCAATGCTGACGCGGCGATGTATCAAGCCAAATCACAAGGCCGCAACAGCGCGCAGTTTTTCACCATCGAGATGGACCCTGCTCGGCGCCGAAGCCTTGATCCGTTGGCAACATCCTGAACAGGGTTTGCTGACGCCGGTGCATTTCATTTCGGTTGCCGAAGAATGCGGTTTGATCACTCCGCTCGGCACCTGGGTGCTGATTCAGGCCTGTCATCAGCAAGCGCAATGGCGCGACAGCGGCTTTGGCGACATCGCCCTCTCGGTCAACCTGTCGGCGCCGCAACTGCGCGACCCGGAGCTGCTCAACACGCTGCGCCGAGCGATTGCAGACAACGGCATCAGCCCGGCCAAGATCGAGCTGGAACTGACCGAATCCTTGCTGATGGAAGACGTCGGCTCGACCATCGATCTGCTGCATGCGATCAAGTCGCTCGGCATCTCGCTCTCGGTCGACGACTTCGGCACCGGCTATTCCAGCCTGAATTACCTGCATCGCTTCCCGATCGACAAGCTCAAGATCGACCAATCGTTCATCCGCGACGCAGATCGGGGCCGGTCTGCTGCGCTTCGGCAGCGATCATGTGCTGGGCGAAATGCGGCGGGGATTGGGGTTGGCGGTGAGCGAAACCGAAGCCCCTTTTGAACCCGAAAGTGGAGCTTACGGAAACCACGGCGGCCACGCGCATCCGCACGGCCACAGCGCCGACAGCGAAGGCGATTTTGCCACCCCTCGGCCACGCATCCACGACATGCTGATCACCGGCCGAAGATGAACCTGGCATTGATTCGCCTGCTCCACCTCGCCAGCCCGACCCTGCCGGTGGGCGCCTACACCTATTCGCAAGGGCTGGAATGGGCGGTGGAGTCCGGCGCAATTCGCAATGAACCCGAAGCCGGCCAATGGATCGGCGATTGCCTGACACGTAGCCTGACCAGTTTCGAGGCGGCCTATCTGGCGCACATGCTGAGCGCCTGGCGGGAAAAAGATCAGGCGCAACTGGCCGAACTCAATGCCGAATTCATTGCCAGCCGCGAAACGGCGGAACTGCGCGCGGAAACGCTGCAAATGGGGTATTCGCTGACCAAGCTGCTGCGCGATTTGGATGAATCGAGCCATCACCTCGGCAAAGGCCGGGGTCCAGTCGTGGCATCAACGGAAACACTGGATATCGGCATTCGCCGGTATGACCGCGCTCCGGACCTCGCCGGTTTTCCGCAAACCAGTTTCCCCCTGGCCTGGAGTTGTGCCGCCGCGCGCTGGAAAATTGAAACAGAAGACGCCATCACTGGCTATCTCTGGGCCTGGCTGGAAAATCAGGTGATGGCCGCGCTGAAGTCCGTGCCGCTCGGCCAGACCGCCGGCCAGCGCCTGTTGCTGACGCTGGGCGAACGCCTGCCGGAACTGGCGCGGCAAGCCGCCGCAACGCCAATCCATCAAGCCCGAAACTTTCTGCCGGCGTTCGCCATCGCCAGCAGCCTTCACGAAACCCAATACACCCGGATATTCCGTTCATGACAAGACAACCCTTGAGAATCGGCATCGGTGGCCCGGTCGGCTCCGGCAAGACCGCGCTGACCCTGGCACTGTGCCTGGCGCTACGCGACCAATACAACCTCGCCGTGGTCACCAACGACATCTACACCGAGGAAGACGCCCAGTTTCTGGTGCGCCATAAAGCGCTGGAACCGGCGCGCATCATCAGCGTGGAAACCGGTGGCTGTCCGCACACCGCCATCCGCGAAGATGCCAGCATCAACCTGGAAGCGGTGGACCGCCTGAATCAGCGCTTCCCCGGCCTCGACGTGATCTTCGTCGAAAGCGGCGGCGACAATCTGGCGGCGACCTTCAGCCCGGAACTGTCCGACCTGACGATCGATGTCATCGACGTTGCCGCCGGCGAGAAAATCCCGCGCAAGGGTGGCCCCGGCATCACCCAATCGGATTTGCTGGTGATCAACAAGATTGACCTGGCGCCGATGGTCGGCGCCTCGCTGGAAGTGATGGACACCGACGCCAGACGCATGCGCGGCGAGCGCCCGTTCGTGTTTTCCAACATGAAGACCGGCCAGGGCCTGGCCGAGATCATCGCCTTCATCGAAGCCCAAGGCATGCTGGGAGAAGCAGCGAAAAACTGAATAATTCCAGCCCAGCAGCTTGCCAAACGGCGCCTTTTCCTTATAATTCGCGCCTCTTTGAGC
>JBBQQT010000238.1:0-2661 GCA_038215555.1 Burkholderiales bacterium
CATTTCGACCCGGACATGGTCGATGCCTTTCTGGACGGCTTTGACGCCTTTCAAGCCATCGCCAGCGAGCACGGCGACGCTCCGCCTTGATTCTGCTTCACAGATTCCGTGTAACGGAACACAATAAAACATGATCCACTCTTTCAACTGTGGCGACACCGAAGCCTTGTTTCACAGCCAAGCGGTGCCCCGGTTCAGGAACATCGAACGTGTGGCAAGGCGAAAACTGTTGCAACTGAACGCGGCCAGTGAACTGGCCAGTTTTCGAATCCCTCCCGGCAACCAGCTCGAAGCGCTCAAAGGTGATCGTAAAGGGCAGCACAGCATCCGCATCAATGACCAATGGCGGCTGTGTTTTATCTGGTATGAGGAAGGCGCGCGACAGGTCGAAATCGTGGACTACCACTAGGAGCTGAAAATGGTCGAATTGCTCGACGAAATCCACCCCGGAGAAATTCTTCTGGAAGACTTCATGAAGCCAATGGGCATCTCTGCACGTCAGCTTGCAGCCGACATCGATGTCTCTCCCAGCCGCATCAGCGAACTGGTCAACGGATTGCGGCCAGTCACTGCAGATACCGCGCTGCGTCTGGGCCTGTTTTTCAACATGGAACCGCGCTTCTGGCTGAATCTGCAAACCGAATACGACATGCGCATTGCCGCGCGCACGCTGCAAGCGCAGATCGCGCCCAGAATCCGTGTGTTTCAACAACCTGAACCCCGGCTTTCTCCGGGGTGACGACAGGCTGTTAGGCTTCAATCGTCACCGCCCACCTTCAAGAGGTGAAATCGCATGACCGACCTTGACCCCCATCCGCCTGGCGAGGTGCGGCCCAACAACTTCGGTGTCGTGCTGATCTACGCTGCTTTCGCGGGTTTGTGGATATGGCTGTCCGACTTGGTGGTGGAATGGCTGTTCGGCGGTTCCGCCCAGGCCATGCTGGCCAGTACGCTCAAAGGCTGGCTGTTCGTCGCCGTCACCTCGTTGCTGCTCTATGTTTTGCTGCGGCGCATGCCGGACGTCGCCATCTCTGTGCCGATGTCCGGCGGCAAGCCGGGGCTGCCTTTCCTGCTGCTGGCGACCGCAATCGTGGTGTTCACCGGTATCAGCATCGCCCACACCGCGGTGCGAACCCAGGAAAAGGAAGTGTCTCGGCTCCAGGCCATCTCCGATCTGAAAACCCGGCAGATCGGCGACTGGCTCAAGGAACGCCAGAGCGATGCGGAATTCGTGCAGACCAGCAGTTACTACGCATAGCAATTCCACCGCTGGCGCGATTTAGGGGATACGGCCAGCGGCAAGCTGTTGCACACCCGCCTGGAGCAATTGCGCCAGTACCCCGGGATCGACGCCGTCACGCTGTTCGACCCTCGGGGCGAACGCCTGTGGCGCTCGGCCAGGGCGCCGCAGGTGGTCGCTCCCATCTTGCAGGCGGCGGCGCGCCAAGTGGCGGCGGAGCGCAAACCCCGCCGCATCGGCCCCTATCGCGACGCGGCCGATCAGGTTCGCCTGGATTTCGTTGTCCCGCTCACCAGCGCGGTCGGCCCGCCCCCGCTCGTCGTCCTGCATATCGACCCGGCGGATTGGCTGTTCCCGGCGCTGCAAACCTGGCCGGCGCCCAGCGCCAGCGGCGAAACCCTGTTGTTCCGGCGCGACGGCAACCAGGTGCTTTACCTCAACGAACTGCGCCACCGCAAGGATACGGCGGTGAAACTGCGTTTGCCGCTGGCGCACAAGGTTCTGCTGGCCGCCCAGGTGTTGCGCGGCGAAGTCCGTCAGGGCGAGAGGGTGAGCGGCCGCGACTACCGCGATGTGCCGACCATCGGCGTGGCGCGCGCGATAGCCGGCAGCGACTGGTTTCTGGTCGCCAAGATGGACCAGGACGAGTTGTATGGTGAAGCTATCCAGGAAGCCACCTGGATTGCGCTGGCTGGCCTGCTGCCCTTGTTCATTGCCGGCGCCGGCAGCTACCTGCTGCGTCAGCGGCAGAAGCTGACGCTTGCCGCGCATGTCCGGCAGGCGCAGGACGAACGCCTGCGTGCGCTGCACCTGCTGGCATCCATCGCCGATGGCTCAACCGATGCCATCTTCGCCAAGGACAAGGCTGGGCGGTATGTGTTTTTCAACCGGCACTCCGAAAGGTTCATCGGCAAGTCGATGGCCGAGGTGCTGGGTCGGGATGACACGTCGTTCCTCACGCCGGAGCAAGCTGAAATGGTCATGGCGCTAGACCGCGAGGTCCTCGCGAGCGGACAAACGCAGACCTTTCAATATGATTTGAATCTTGCCGACGGCCTGCGCAACCTGTCGGTCACCAAGGGGCCGTTGAAAGATGAAAGCGGCAAGATCATCGGTATTTTTGGCATCGCCCGCGACATCACGCTATTGAAACGCGCCGAAGCCCGCTTGCAAGACACGGCGGAATTCATTTCCCAAGCCCCGGGGCTGGATTTCTTTGCCGATCTGGTGCGGCATGCCGCGAAAAACCTGGGTCTGGATTACGTCCATGTCGGCCTGCTCGACGCCCGCCGGCAACGCATTGAAACCCTGGCGGCCTGGCTCGATGACGAGCTCATTCCCAACTGGTCGTATGACTTGCGCAACACACCCTGCGCGGAAGTGCTCAAGCTGAGCCGGCAATGCATTGAAGTCGATGTGCA
>JBBQQT010000239.1:0-2539 GCA_038215555.1 Burkholderiales bacterium
GAATCGCGCTGACGCGGTAATCGGCAACGCCGACTTGGCCATCCGCCTCGTAGATTCGGACCGACTTGAGTCGCTCGCCTTCACACATCGTGCTGACTGACGCGCCGGTTTCCGGCTTGTAAACAATGCCGTGCATCGAACAACGCAGAGACAGGCCGGCTTGGTCAAATACCAGGTCTTTTTCGCAGTCCAGCGGGCGCGGCATGTGCACGCAGCGATTGATGTAGGCGTAGCAGAGGCCGTTGAAGCGAACCAACAGACACGCCTCTTCACGCCCCTCGAATGTCATTTTCAGCTTGCGATGGCGCCCCTCGGCGAGCGCCTCGCTGGTACAGAAGGGAAACCGCTGCGGGCTGGAGTTCATGGCATCAAGCTCGGCATGGAGGCGGTCGGCATGATTACAGACCAAAATCTTTGGCGATCAAGCGCAGCCAAGTGGCCAGACGGTCATCGGTGAGTTGTTTCTGGTTGTCCTGATCAAGCACCAGGCCGACAAATTCGCCGTCCTCTTCCGCCTTCGAGGTGATGAAGTCGTAACCCTCGCTGGGCCAGAAGCCGACGACGCGAGCGCCGCGCGCGGTGACCATGTCATACAGAGCGCCAAGCGCGTCGACGAAGTTTTCCGGATATTTCTCCTGATCGCCAAGGCCATACAGCGCCACCGTCTTGCCGGTGAAATCGATGTCCTGCAACTGCGGCAGGAATTCCGCCCAACTCGACTGCTGGCAATCGGCTTCCAGGCCGGGCAAGGCACCTTCGCCCAAGGTCGGCGTGCCGAGAATCAGAAAATCGTAACTGGCGAGCAGTTCCGGCGTCGCCTTGTTGACGTTGAGCGCTTCGGCCATGGTGGCGTCGTCGTAACGTTTCTTGATCATCTTGGCGATACGGCGGGTGTTGCCGGAACTACTGCCAAAAAACAGGCCGATGCGGGACATGGTGGTTTCCTTGGTGGTGGGTGATTTCCATGCTCAAGCAAGGGGCGAGCCAGAAGGGCGTCGCGGCGTTGCCATGCAGGGTGCGCCATGCGCACTCGCGCGTGAAGCGGTGCGCACGGCGCACCCGACGGGATTGACGCCTGTCGCAAACCCGACAAGCCCCCGCGGCGGTACGACTCCAAACACCTGGGTTGAACCACAGCCAGCCGGCTGATCCTTTAATAACAACAACTTACAAACATCCCGCTGGCTGGCACAGGGCTTGCGATTGACTTTCTATCGTCACCCCGCGACACCCGACAGGAGCCCGACATGATCACGCTTACCCCGACCGCCCTTTCCGCCATCGATAAATTCATCAAAGGCTCGGCCACGCCGGTCGCCGGTCTGCGCATCGCCATTTCCGGCGGCGGCTGTTCCGGCTTCCAGTACGGCATGAAGCTGGAAGAAGACAAAGCCGAGGACGACGTGGTGGTGGCGATGAGCGGTGTCACTTTGCTGGTTGACCCTTTCTCCGCGCCCCTGCTCACCGGGGTAACGGTAGATTTCGTCGATAGCCTGAACGGCTCCGGCTTCAAGTTCGTCAACCCGAACGCAACAAATAGTTGCGCCTGTGGTTCTTCGTTTTCTGCTTGATTTTTTGTTTAAGGAACGGCCATGTGGGACTACTCGGAAAAGGTCAAGGAACACTTCTTCAGCCCGCGCAATGCCGGCGCGCTGGATGATGCGAACGCAGTCGGCGATGTCGGTTCGCTCAATTGCGGCGACGCGCTGCGCCTGATGCTGAAGGTCGATCCGGAGACGGAAACCATCCAGGACGCCAGCTTCCAGACTTTCGGTTGCGGCTCCGCGATTGCGTCCAGCTCGGCGCTGACCGAGATCATCAAAGGCATGAAGCTGGATGACGCGCTGAAAGTCAGCAATCAGGACATCGCCGATTACCTCGACGGCCTGCCGCCGGAAAAGATGCACTGCTCTGTGATGGGCCGCGAAGCCCTGCAAGCCGCCATCGCCAACTATCGCGGTGAGGTCTGGAGCGATGACCACGAGGAAGGCGCGCTGATCTGCAAATGTTTCGCGATCGACGCGGTGCTGATCGAGGACACCGTGCGCGCGAACAAGCTGTCCACGGTGGAAGACGTGATCAACTACACCAAGGCTGGCGGCGGCTGTTCATCCTGCCATGAAGGCATCGAGGAAATTCTGGTCAAGGTGATGGCCGAGCGCGGCGAGACGTTCAGCCCGCACAACGTCGAAATTCCGGAAGAACCCAAGCCCGGCAAGCTGACCAATCTGCAGCGCATCAAGCGGATTGAATGGGTGCTCGATTCGGTGCGGCCGCAATTGCAACGCGACCACGGCGACATCGAACTGGTCGACGTCGATGGCAAAACCATCTACGTCAACATGACCGGCGCCTGTGCCGGCTGCCAGATGGAAGCGCTGACGTTGCAAGGCATCCAGCAAAAGCTGATGGAAGACCTCGGCGAGTTCGTCAAGATCGTGCCCAGCCGCGCCGGTTCGCTGTCGCGCGCCGCCAGTCACCCGTAAACCCTATTTGCTGTGCGAATGAATTCGCACCTACGCATGCACACCGACCTGTA
>JBBQQT010000240.1:0-2530 GCA_038215555.1 Burkholderiales bacterium
GGCGCCGGCGGCCTGGCCGTCGCGTTTCATGGCTTCGCTGCCTTCGGTGGTGAGCATGATCACCGGGGTGAACTTGTAGGCCGGCTTGGTCTTCATCTCCTTGACGAAGGTGATGCCGTCCATGTTGGGCATGTTGACGTCGCTGATGATCAGGTTGATCTTGCGGCCATCGAGCTTGGTGAGCGCATCCTTGCCGTCCACGGCGTCGACGACGTCGTAGCCCGCGCTCTTGAGGGTCAGTCCCACCACCTGGCGGATGGATGCCGAGTCATCGACGATCAATATGGTTTTGGCCATGTTTGGCTCCTAAAAGAAAGAAATGCCTGACGAACCGCTGGAAGAATTGCTGGTCGAGGCACCCTGATGATTGGCCGCCTCTTCCAGAGTGGTGTAGGTGCGCGCCAGATTGTCGAGCCACGCTTTCTCGTCGAGGGGCTGCACGGGTTCCCCCAGCGCCTGCCGCCTGGCCAGATCCGCCAGGTGGTCTTGCAAACGGGCAAGATCGCCTGTGGTCTGGCGCAGTATCTGGCTGACCCGATCCTGGAACTGCAGTGACACGATCACGTTGCCAACGCTCTCCTGCACCGCGCCGCCCTCGTGCTGAAAATTGCTGGCGGCTTCGTTCAGTTGCTCCACCGCGCCCCGAAATACCTGCAACACGTTTTCGATGGTTTGCTCGGAGTCCTGCATGGTCTGTGCGTCCTGGACCGAAAACTGCTCAGCCATCTGGGCGGCATCGTGTATCGCCTTGTCGACCGCATCGGCGCGCAAACTGATCTGTTTGCCGGTTTCGTTCGACAGAGTGGAAAGCTTGCGCACTTCGTCTGCGACGACGGCGAATCCGCGCCCGGCTTCGCCCGCCCGCGCCGCTTCGATGGCGGCATTGAGCGCCAGCAGGTTGGTCTGGGTGGCAATGCTGGAGACTGACCCGGCCATGCTTTTGAGTTCTTCCGAGAACTTGGCGACTTCACGGATGCGGTTGAGCATGTCTTTTTTCGCCACCAACCCGGCACGCAAAGTGGCCAGCATTTGCGTCAGGTTGTGTTGCCCGCTCGAAAGCATCGCCAATACATTGTTGTCGCCGTTATTGCTGTTGTTGCCGCTGCCTTCCGTGTGCTGCCGATGCGTTCCCAGGGCGCGGCCGAGATGGTCGTAGATATCGGAAAACCGAATGCTCAGATCGGTGACCGCGGTCTCGGTCTGGCCACGCGCGGTTTCGATATGCCGACTCCAGATCGGCAGCACCTGGCCACACAACTCGTCGAGCCCCTCTATGTGACGTGGCGGCGGCAGCCCGGCCAGACATGCTTCCGCCCCTGCCTGGCGCGCCGATTCCAGGGCCGCGCGCGTTTTCCCTTGCAGGAACAGCGCGACCATGATCCCGGTCAACCCCAGCGCGCCGGCCCAGATTGCGCCGCTGATTCCTCCACCGATTCCTCCACCGACTCCGCCGTTGATAATAGGATGCACGGCGCCAAGCAGGCCCAGCAGGATAGGGAGCATCAAAATGAGGCGTTGCACTTTGATGTCGTTCATGCCGCTTTCTCCCGATGGCGTGCGAGCAGTGCGGCTTCACTTTCCAGGCGATCGACTAATGCCTCGAATTCCAGTGACTTGTCGAAAAAATCATCGGCACCGGCCTGTCGAGCCTTGTCGCGATACTCGACCTGGTTGGTAAACATGAACACGTGGGCATGCGGACAATTGCGTTTGATCACGCGCAGCGCATCAAGACCGTTGCCATCGGGCAAGTTGATGTCCAGCACGGCGGCATCGGGACAGAAGTCTCGACTTTTCTCATCCGCCTCGTGCAGGGAACGCGCGATGGATAGCGCGGTGAGGTGCTCCACGCCCAGCATCTGCAACAACCGGCCATAGACGGCCGAAGAATCATCCACGATCAGCAATTTCACCTTCACTCTCCCATCACAAGTCTGAGTGAATGCTGCGACTAGGCACGATATCGCCCTATCGGCGAATTCCTGTTACGAACGGTAAAAAATCTTAAATTCGAGTAGGAATTTTCCTACGCACGCGCAAAAAAACGCTTATTGCGCCAGTTCGTGCTTCAACGCGTAACGCACCAGATCGCTGAGGTTGTCTACCCCGAGCTTCTGCATCAGGCGGAACTTGTGGGTGCTGACGGTCTTGGCGGAGAGATGCAATGCCTCGCCGATGTCGTTGACGCCACGACCTGCGACGAGCAGCAGGAAGATCTGGAACTCCCGATCTGACAAAGCAAGGTGCGGCAGTTCCGTGTCGCTTGCGTGGGCATCGAACAGCAGACGCTCGGCGACCGCGGGTTCGATGTAATGTGCGCCGCCAGCCACCTGGCGGATGGCGGCGATCAGCGTCTCGGGTTCACTGTCCTTGGTCAGGTAGCCCGAGGCGCCCGCCTTGATGGCACGCCGGGCGATCTGGCTTTCGCCATGCATCGAGAGCACCAGGATAGGCAGGCGTGGCACCGCCTCGCGCACCCGCTTGATGAGTTCGACGCCATTGGGGCCGGGCATGTTCAAGTCCAGCAGCA
>JBBQQT010000241.1:0-2508 GCA_038215555.1 Burkholderiales bacterium
GACACCCACAAGGGCACCGTGGCACATGTGCGACCAAGCGCGGAAAGCGTGGCTCGCGTCGGCGAGAAGGCGCGTCCGGCCTGGGTCATCTTCCCGCGCTGGAGGGCTGATGCCGAAGCGCGCCTGAGCCCGCATTCGCGCGCCGATGCACTGTTGCACACCGCCAGCCACGCCTTCAATTACAGTTTGTTGGGCGGACTTGGGTTCGAACTCAACGCCGCGCTGATGGACGCCTGCTCCTGCTACGACTTTGAATATTCACGCCTGGACGAGGCGCTGCGCGTGTTCGCGGAGTTGGCGGAGTTGGCGGCATGAGGCTTTCCCAACGCTGCACGCCTTTACTTGCTGTCCTGCGCAATCCGGCGCATCTGACCACGCTCGACCTGAAAGACTGGGATTTGCTGCTGCGCCAGGCCGGCGCTGCCGGGCTGTTATCCCGCATCGCCGTGCAGATCGCAGCGCTGGGTCCGGATGTGCAAGTACCCGATGTAGTGCAACCGCACCTGACGGCCGCCCGAACCTTGGCCACCAAACAGCGTCAGGCCGTGCGCTGGGAAGCGCGTCGAGTCGCGCGCGCGCTGGCCAATCTCGAAGGCCCGGTGCTGCTGCTCAAAGGCGCGGCCTATGCCATCGCCGACTTGCCACCGGCTGCCGGCCGGCTATTCAACGACATCGACATCCTGGTGCCGCGCGATCAGCTCGGCCAGACCGAAGGCGCGCTGATGCTGGCCGGCTGGCATACGCAGAAGCAGGATGACTACGATCAGCGCTACTACCGACGCTGGATGCACGAACTGCCGCCGATGACCCACATTCGTCGCGGCACGGTGCTCGACGTGCATCACAATCTGCTGCCCGAAACCGCCCGCATCCGCACCCATGCCGCGCCCATTCTGGAAGCCGCCCAGGCCTTGTCCGACCCGGCTGGACTCTGCATTCCGACCCATACCGACCTGGTACTGCATTCCGCTTGCCATCTGTTCCACGAGGGCGAATGGGGCCATGGCCTGCGCGACCTGGTCGATCTCGATGCGATGTTGCGCGCGTTCTCGGCCGAAACCGGGTTCTGGCCGAACTTGCTGGCACGCGCACGAATCCTCAATCTTGGCCGCCCTTTGTATTACGCGCTGGACACTTGCCAACGCTGGTTGCTGACGCCGATTCCGGATCAGGTCATTGCCGAATGTCCGTCACTGCCGCCGACATGGCAACGCCCGTTGATGCGCATGTTGTTCGATGCCGGCTTGGCGTCAGCGCATCGCAGTTGCCAAGGACACCTGGCGCACCTGGCCAAGTTTGTCCTGTATGTGCGCGGCCACTACCTGCGCATGCCGTGGCGGCTGCTGATTCCGCATTTGCTGCATCAGGCAAAGCGCAGCGAGAAAGAAAGAGGCAACGAAAAAGACAACGAAAAAGACAAGGAAAAGGGTTGAGAAAAATGTCGGGATTTTTTACACATCCCATTTCAACCATTTTTAACCCATTGTTTTAAATACACCTTATTATTTGGCACAATAATTGCGTATCAAACTACAAATTTTGGAAGGAAACCGCGACATGAATACTCCTATCGATCCTCAAGCCCAGGAAAACCGACCGCTGATCAACGAACAGCGCCGTCGCTTGGCCAAAGGTGGCTTGGCTGCGCCCATTGTTCTTGGCACTTTATTGAGTCGGCCGGTACTGGGTGCTGCGCCGCATAACTGCACCATTTCCGGCCAGATGTCGGGCAATGTTTCAACCCATGTGCAGGGTGTTTGTTCTACTTTGGGTCGCTCGCCAAGCTATTACGCAGGCATTACGCCTTCGTTATGGCCCAATGCCACCACAGACTTTTTGAATAACAGCAACGCGCTTCGGAGTTTCCAAAATACCCCGTTTTCGCAATCACCGAGATTCAAGAATGCGTTCGAACGTTACAACACTGCAAATCAAAATATCGCTGACGCGAAAGCTCTAGATGTATTGCAAGGCGATTGGGACTTAACCAATGCTGATAAAGTATTGCGCGTTCGCCTCACTGGCGGATTTGATACCGCCAAAGGCATTGCGCTAGGCAAAGAAGCGGTTGCAGCCTATATGAATGCGGTTGACGGAACCAAGGGTTACCCCAACTTCCCCATTTCAGGCGCACAAGTTGTCGCCATGTTCAATGCCGTGATCATGGTCGGTGGAAAATATGATCCGACCGGTGTGAATTGGGGAATCATGGATGTCATCCAATATTTCCAGAGCCTGCACGCCTGACCTTGAAGATCAGACCATGTAAAAAGGGCGCCGATTGGCGCCCTTTTTTATTGCCCGAGGCTCACACAGAGCGTTCAGCCTTTGTGATACCCCAACACCACCTCAACCTCGTTCTTCGACCCCAGAATCACCGGCACGCGCTGGTGCAGGTTTTCCGGGGTCATTTCCATGATGCGTTCGTAGCCGGTTGAAGACACGCCGCCGGCCTGTTCGACGATGAAGCTCATCGGGTTGGCTTCGTAGAGCAGACGCAGTTTGCCG
>JBBQQT010000242.1:0-2500 GCA_038215555.1 Burkholderiales bacterium
GCTACAAGGGCCTGGGCGAAATGAACCCGATGCAGCTGTGGGAGACGACGATGGACCCGGCCGTGCGCCGGCTGCTGAAGGTGCAGATCGATGATGCGATCGAGGCGGACCGGGTGTTCACGATGCTGATGGGCGATGAGGTGGAGCCGCGGCGGAATTTCATCGAGTCGAATGCGTTGAGGGCGGCGAATATTGACGTTTGATGATTTCGGCATGAAGCCAAAATTGTCCGAATCGGTTGGTCCAGCGGCGACTCGGGATTGGAGTCGCGGCGAGGTTGAATTGATCGTCGCGGATTACATCTCGATGTTGACGCGCGAACTCACTGGCCAGCCCTACAGCAAGTCCGCCCACCGGCGGGATCTGCAGATGCGGCTTGATCAGCGTAACGACGCATCGGTTGAGTTCAAGCATTGCAACATCAGCGCGGTCATGTTGGAGCTGGGTTTTCCGTACCTTCGGGGCTACAAGCCGCGCAGTAACTTCCAGCGGAGTTTATTGGTGGCCGTCGTGTCCGAGCAAGTGGCCCGGCACCGGGTCATTGATGAGGCAACGATGGCGGCGGTAAACCGCCCCGTCGAACCTGCAGAAACCGCTGATTTCAGCAAGGTGCAGTCTGATGCGCCGAAGCGCGAGCATGTGGTACGGGAACCCGCTGCTGGCTACGCGCCAATCAAGCGTGATTACCTGGAACGCGAAGCGCATAACCGCTTACTAGGGCTGGCAGGCGAAGAATTTGCTTTGCGCTTCGAGCGCTGGCGGCTTGCCCAGTTCGGAGCCGGTCAACTGGCCGAAAAAGTGGAACAGGTATCGGAAACTCGGGGTGATGGGCTGGGCTACGATATTCTTTCATTTGATCCCGATGGCCGCGAACGTTACATCGAGGTCAAGACCACCAGTTTTGGGCAGCGCACACCGTTTTTCGTCTCTGCCAACGAGGTCCGGTTTGCACGGCAGAACGCGCCGCAGTTTCGGCTGTACCGTCTGTTCGACTTTCGCGCCTCGCCCCGATTGTTTGAATTGGATGGGGCGATCGAGAACAACTGCACTTTGGACCCGTCAACGTTTCGGGCCAGTTTTGCCTGATTCAACTTCTGTCCGGCCGGTTTGATGAACTTGCTGACTTATCAAGAGCGGTTCTCGCGGGTAATTGTAAATGTTCGCCAGGGGCGCGCCAGCCCGCACAAGATATGTCTGCTGCTGGCAGTGCTTGATTTGGCACGTAGTGGCGCGCTGGTCCAAAACAGAATTGAATTTGCGCCGCCATTGTTGGAGCGTTATTCTGTTTATTTCTCCGCTGTTCGCGGACCTAGCGATCACGCCAACGCATATTTCCCATTTTTTCACTTGGCAGGCAAGTTGCGCGGTGGCCAGGAGAGTTTTTGGCATTTGTGCGCACTGCCGGGCAGAGAACTGGCGCTGGACGCGCTCAGCACCGCGCGCAGCATGGCGGATATCAGCGATAACGTCGCCTACGCCGAACTGGACGGCTCGCTTTTCGATTTACTGCAACATCCCGCAGCGATCAACAGTTTGTCTGATTCTCTGGCACGCCAGTGGTTTGACCGAGGGCTCCAGGACTTGCGTGCCGTGGTTGGCCGAAGTGGTGAGATTAGCCGTTATGAACGGCAACTGCGCCAGGGCATCCAGATGCTTGTGAGCGAGGTGTGTCCGCCAGCCTATGTGCGCAGCCCTGCATTTCGGCGCGTGGTGATGGAAATCTATGACTACCGTTGCGCAGCAACGGGGTTGCGTCTGGTGCTGCCAGAGAGTGGCGAGGCTATGGTTGAAGCGGCGCACATCCATCCGTTCTGTGAGGCAGGCGATGACGACCCGCGCAACGGCTTGGCCCTGACGCCGAACATGCATTGGGCGATGGACAAGAACCTCATCGCGCCTGGACCGGATTACCGCTGGCATGTCAGCAAGGTCGTGGACGACGCCCGGATTGCCGACTACCAGCCTTTGCTGGCCATCAAAGGCCAAGCGCTGTTGAAACCCCGGGAACGCAGGATGTGGCCGAAGCAGGAGGTGTTGGCTTGGCGTCTGGACAGGTTGCGTGACCAAACTTGGACTGTGGATCAGCCCTGGGTGTGACTGCGGTCTTGGTACTGCGCCCCATCGCTTCTTGCAATGGGAAGGTGCCTAGCCGAAGGCCGTGGTGCACGGGCTGTAGTAGTCAGACTCTACTGTGGTCGCTATGAAGCCCGCGAATAGGGCCTAGAAACCGGCGGCAGAGAGGGTGGCGCCCGCGGCGGAGGCCGAGGGAAGCGCGGACCTGCCATGCACGTGACGGCACTCAGTGCCGCATAGCGCGTGCCGGGGGCTGGAAGAAACTGGCGGGCTCGACGACCCACTGAAAGCCCCGGCCTCAGCCCCGAAACGGTCTTGCGTGTTCTACAGCTGCCGGCAAACGCGTATAGAAAAAGCTATATTCCTATACACGTCAAGCCGCACATGTTTACGCCATCCCCCCTTTCCATGCACGTCGCCCAGCCGG
>JBBQQT010000243.1:0-2434 GCA_038215555.1 Burkholderiales bacterium
GGCTGAAATCTTCCTGCTCCAGCGCCTCGATCTGACGCGCGGTCAACTTGAGCTTGGCGGCCACATCAGACTGCACAAGATTTCTGGCTTCACGCGCGGCCTTCAATCTGCCGCCAAAATTGGCCTGAAACACCTCTCTCATAACAGGCTCCCTGCTTGATCATATTGTCCGTTAAGCAACCATTGCGCCTGGACTGCTTCGGGATAGCGACGGCGCAACAAGGTGCCATAGTTGGCTTCGGCCTCGCGGTCGCCAAGTTTGCGTTCGGCGCGCACACCCAACCAAAGCGCCTGCGGTCCGAGCGCGGCAAGTTCACTGAATTGGGCGCTGTATTGGCGCAACAGGCTGCGCGCGGCAAGCCAGCGATCCTGCCGCAAATGCAATTCCGCCATGCCCAGCAGCGCGGTGGCCTGGTTCGGCACGCGTTTCAGCGCCCGCGTGAAATAAATCTCGGCCTGCGCCATGTCGCCTTTTTCAAGCGCGCAATTACCCGCATTGGCGAGGGCTTTTTCCGGTGTCGAATAAAGCGGGTTGGTCAATGCCAGTTCGGAATACTTCAGCGATTCCGCCGTGCGTCCGCGTTGGCACAGGAACAACGCAAAGTTGTTATGCGCTTCGGAATAATTGGGGGACAACTCGATCGATCGCCGGAAATGACTCTCCGCTTCCTTGTCTTCCCGCAGTTCGGCATGCACCAGGCCCAGGATGCTATAGGCCGGGGCGTAGCGACTATCCGAGTCGAGCGCGATGCGCAACTCCTGCAATGCCACCGCGTACTGACCTCGCTGATAGTAGCTGGCGCCGAGTTCGGTATGCAGCCGCGCGCTGGGGTTATCTTCCCTCGCTGCGCGTGATTCCATACTGCCACCACCAGACTGCGGGGAGGTTACGCAACCCGCCAGCAGTGAAAGCAGACTGATCGATAGGCCTAATGTGGCCAGCGACAATGCCGATTGCTTCATGCCGCCAACTCCATGCGTTTGATGACTCGCTTCGATTTGTCTTCAACCAGGCCAGCCAGTTGGCCGCAAGCGGCATCGATATCGTCACCGCGCGTCTTGCGTGTAGTGGCGACCTTGCCGGCTTCGATAAGCTGGGAGGCAAACTTGCGGACACGTTCTGACGGAGAACGCTTGAAACCTGAATTGGGAAAGGGATTGAACGGTATCAAGTTGAATTTGCAGGAAATGTCGCGTGTCAGATGAAGTAATTGCTCAACATGCTCGGGTTGGTCATTGATCCCATCCAGCATGACATATTCAAAAGTAATGAAATCGCGCGGCCCATCGACGATGTAGCGCTTGCACGCTGCCATCAGTTCCTTCAATGGATATTTGCGATTCACCGGCACCAACTGATCACGCAATGCATCGTTGGGCGCATGCAGCGAAACCGCCAGCGCCACCGGCAACCGTTCGCGCAAGCGATCCATCGCCGGCACGATACCGGAGGTGGAAATGGTGACCCGACGCCGTGACAAGCCATAAGCATGGTCATCCAGCATCAGAGAAACCGCAGTCACCGTGTTTTCGAAGTTGAGCAACGGCTCGCCCATCCCCATCAGCACCACGTTGGAAATGATGCGTTCATTCTTGCTGTCGAATCCGTGCGCCAAGGTTTGATTGGCCAAGGCGCGATTAGCCCACCAAAGCTGGCCGATGATTTCCGCCGCCGACAGGTTGCGGTTGAAACCCTGCTTGCCGGTGGAACAGAAAGCGCAATCGAGCGCGCAACCGACCTGCGAAGAGACGCACAAGGTACCGCGATCATCTTCCGGGATGAACACGGTTTCGACCCGATTGTTCGGTCCCACTTCGAGCAACCATTTGCGGGTGCCGTCGCTGGAACATTGTTCGTGACCGAGCACCGGCGGCCGAATCTCGGCCACCTCGGGCAGCCGAATCCGCAACGACTTGGCCAGATCGGTCATTTGTTCAAAATCATCCGCCCCGCGCTGATGCAGCCATTGCAGCACCTGACGGGCGCGGAAAGGCTTCTCGCCGATACTTTCAAAGAAAGCGACCAGACCGGGCAGATCGAAATCGAGCAGATTGACTCGGTTCACTTCACTCGATTCACTTGAATAACGCGCTGAGAGCGACAAATCAACGTGAATAAACCTGGCTAGCGGGGAAGAAATAGGCGATTTCGACAGCGGCAGTTTCAGCGGCATCGGAACCATGCACGGCATTGGCATCGATGCTTTCCGCGAAATCGGCGCGGATGGTACCGGCTTCAGCTTTCTTCGGATCGGTTGCGCCCATCAGTTCACGGTTCTTGCTGATCGCGTTTTCGCCTTCCAGAGCCTGGATCATCACCGGGCCGGAGGTCATGAATTCGACCAGATCGTTGAAGAAGGGACGGCCTTTGTGCACGGCGTAGAAACCTTCCGCTTCGGCGCGCGACAAGTGAGCCATGCGAGCGGCGATGATC
>JBBQQT010000244.1:0-2327 GCA_038215555.1 Burkholderiales bacterium
GGTACAGCCGCTGGCGCGCGCGGGTGACGGCGACATACATCAGGCGGCGCTCTTCCTCCAGCCCGTTGCCGCCGTTTCGGGTGTCGTTAACCGAGTTTTCATGCGGGAACAAACCTTCTTCCAGGCCGGTGATGAACACAGTCTGGAACTCCAGGCCTTTGGCGGAATGCATGCTCATCAGTTGCACCGCGTCCTGGCCCTGCGCGGCGGCATGTTCACCGGCCTCCAGCGCGGCATGACCGAGGAAGGCTTCCAGCGTCGGTTCGTCGCTGTCGGCAGCGAAGCCAGCGGCGGCATTGGCGAGTTCATTCAGGTTTTCGACTCGGTCTTCGCCGTCTTTTTCGTTCTGGTAATACTCCAGCAGACCGGAACGGGCGACGACATGCTCGACCTGCTCCATCAGCGGCAGGCCGACGATTTCGTTTTTCATGCCTTCGATCAAAGTCACGAAAGCGGCGAATTTCTTGCCAGCCTTGCACGCCGCCGCCCACAGACTGATACCCGCGCCGCGCGCTTCGGCATCGATCGCCTCCAGGCCGCGAGCGCCGATGCCGCGGGCCGGGAAATTGACCACACGCAGGAATGCGTTGTCGTCTTCCGGAAACGCGGCGAGTCGCAGGTAAGCCAGCGCATGTTTGATCTCGGCGCGCTCGAAGAAGCGCTGGCCGCCATAAACGCGATACGGAATGCTGGCGGTAAACAACGCGTGTTCGATGCTGCGCGATTGCGCGTTGGAGCGGTACAGCACGGCCTGGTCGATGTAGGCGTCACCTTCGCGCCGGCGTGCCTGGATTTCTTCCACCAGAAAACGCGCTTCCTCATTGTCGTCGGCCGCCTGGAAGTGGCGGATCAATTCGCCCTTGCCGACATCGGTCCACAAATCCTTGCCGAGACGGCCTTCGTTGCGGCTGATCACCGCGTTGGCGGCATCGAGTATCACCGACACTGAACGGTAGTTGCGGGTCAGTTTGATCGGCTCCGAAATCCCGAAGTCGTCCATCAACTGGCGCATGTTGCCGACGTTGGCGCCGCGAAATGCGTAGATCGACTGGTCGTCGTCGCCCACCGCGAACAACGCACTTGCATCGCCCTTGAGCAACTTCAACCAGAGATATTGCAAGCGGCTGGTGTCCTGGAATTCATCCACCAGAATGTGCCGGAAGCGTTCCTGATAGTGTTCACGCAGCAGCGCATTGCGGCTCAACAACTCGTAGGCGCGCAGCAGCAGTTCGGCAAAATCGACGGCGCCCTCGCGGTTCAACTGGCGGTCGTATTCGGCGTAGTACTCGACCAGATTGCGGCTGAACGGATCCCAGGCTTCCACCTTGTCGGCGCGCAGACCGGCTTCCTTGTTCTGGTTGATGAAGCTCTGCACCTTGCGCGGATCGTATTTCTCGGTATCCACGTTGAGCCCGCGCAGCACGCGCTTGACGGCCGATAGTTGGTCGGACGAATCGAGGATAGTGAACAGCTGCGGCAGACCGGCTTCGCGGTGATGCGTGCGCAGCAGCCGGTTGCACAGGCCGTGGAAGGTGCCAACCCACATGCCGCGGCCGGAGTTTTGGTAACCAAGCGGCAGCATGGCAGTCAGGCGGGTGAGCATTTCCTTCGCCGCCTTGTTGGTAAAGGTCACCGCCATCAAACCCATCGGCGAAACCTGATTGGTCTGGATCAGCCAGGCGATGCGGGTGGTGAGGACGCGCGTCTTGCCGGAGCCGGCGCCGGCGAGAACCAAGGCGGAGGCGGGAGCGGTGACGGCGGCGAGTTGGTCTGGATTGAGGCTGCTGAGGATGTCGGTCATAGGGAACGATTATAGGCGTCGTAGAATCGCAGCCATTTTGGTAATCGAGGCAAGTCGATCATGAGTCAGCAAATTTCTATCCTTTACTTCGGCCATCTGGTCGAAATGCTCCACCGCGAAAGCGAGTTCATGTTCCTGCCGCTGACCATCAAGGACGTCAAAGGCCTGATGGCGCACCTGACGCGACGCGGCGATGAATGGACACAGGTGTTCGAAACCCCGCGCGAGACGATGAAAATCACCGTCAACAAGCAATTCGCCGAACTCGACACGCCGGTCAAGGGTGGCGATGAGATTGCCTTTGTCGCGTTCCAGATGAATTGAACAATGAACGTCACCCCGGCGAAAGCCGGGGTCCAGTGCGTTAACCAAGCTGAGTGTGAACAGCAATCAGATTAACCAACTGGATTCCGGCCTGCGCCGGAATGACCGCTCAAATTCCACCATGCGCCCCGCACTTTTCTACCCACTTGCCGCCCTGCTCGGCGCGTTGACGCCGCTCGGCTTCGCGCCGATCGGCTGGTTT
>JBBQQT010000245.1:0-2310 GCA_038215555.1 Burkholderiales bacterium
GCAGTGAAGTCCATATCGTGCTCGACGCTGCGCCGCAGTATGTGATTCCGGCCAAGATCTCGTTTGTGGCCAGTACCGCGCAATTCACCCCCAAGACCGTGGAAACGGCGAGTGAACGGCAGAAGCTGATGTTCCGCGTCAAAGCCCGGATCGACCGCGAACTGCTGGAAAAGAATCTCAAGCAGGTCAAGACCGGTCTGCCCGGCATGGTCTGGCTGAAACTGGACGGGCAAGCCCAATGGCCGGCTGAACTGGCCGTGAAGGTACCGCAGTGACAGCGGAGGGTACGCCGCCTGTTGCACGCCTGAACGGCATCAAGCTCAGCTATGGCAAGAAGCTTGCGCTCTACGACATCACGCTGGACTTCCCGGCCGGCCGCATGGTCGGCCTGATTGGTCCCGACGGCGTGGGCAAATCGAGCCTGCTCTCATTGCTGGCCGGCGCACGCGCCGTGCAGCAGGGTCAACTGGAGGTGCTGGCAGGCGACATGACGGACACGCACCACCGCGACAGCGTCTGTCCACGCATTGCCTATATGCCGCAGGGGCTGGGAAAAAACCTGTACCCAACGCTTTCAGTCGAAGAGAACCTGCAATTTTTCGGCCGACTGTTCGGTCATAACGCCACCGAGCGCCGCCAACGTATTGATGAACTGACGGCGAGTACGGGATTGCATGCATTCCTGTCGCGCCCGGCCGGAAAACTTTCGGGCGGCATGAAGCAGAAGCTGGGCTTGTGCAGCGCGTTGATTCACGACCCTGATCTGCTGATTCTGGACGAGCCAACCACCGGCGTTGATCCGCTCTCGCGCAAGCAATTCTGGGATCTGATCGATCACATTCGCGGCGAACGCAGCGGCATGAGCGTGATTGTCGCCACCGCCTACATGGAAGAAGCCGAGCGTTTTGACTGGCTGGTCGCCATGGATGCCGGCAAGGTGTTGGCCGTCGGCACGCCGGACGAACTGCGCACCAACAGCCACAGCAAAACCCTGGAAGCCGCCTTCATCGCCCTCTTACCCGAGGAGGAGCGACGTGGCCACCAAGCCGTGGTTGTGCCGCCTTTGGTCGTTTCGGCCGATGACGCCATTGCGATTGAGGCCAAGGGTCTGACGATGCGTTTTGGCGACTTTGTTGCCGTTGATCACGTCGATTTTCGTATCCGGCGCGGCGAGATTTTCGGCTTCCTTGGCTCCAACGGCTGCGGCAAGTCGACCACCATGAAGATTCTCACCGGATTGCTGCCGGCCAGCGAAGGCGAAGCCTGGCTGTTCGGCAAGAAAGTCGATTCGCACGATATCGACTCGCGCCGCCGCGTCGGCTACATGTCACAGGCCTTCTCGCTCTACGGCGAACTCTCGGTGCAGCAGAATCTGGTATTGCACGCACGCTTGTTCCAGGTACCCAAGGAAGAGATTCCTGCGCGCGTCGCCGAAATGGTGGCGCGTTTTGGCCTCGGCGACGTCATTGACAGCATGCCGGAGAATCTGCCACTGGGCATTCGTCAGCGCCTGTCGCTGGCCGTCGCCATGATCCACAAACCGGAAATGCTGATCCTCGACGAACCGACGTCGGGCGTGGACCCGGTCGCGCGCGACATGTTTTGGCAACTGATGGTCGACCTGGCGCGCCAGGACCAGGTGACGATCTTCATTTCCACCCACTTCATTAACGAGGCCGAGCGTTGCGACCGCATTTAGCTGATGCACGCCGGCCGGGTTCTGGTCAGCGAAGAACCGGCTGAACTGGTCCGCCTGCGCGGCACAGAAACCCTGGAGCAGGCCTTCATCGCCTATCTGGAAGAAGCCTCGGCTGCCAACCCGCAGGAAGATAGCGCGCCCGTGGCGACAGCTCCTGCAACCGCTGCAACGCCATCGGTCGCCAAAACCCCGGCTAAACCGCCTCGCTTTGGCTTCAATTTGGGCCGTGCCTTCAGCTACACCTTGCGCGAAACGCTCGAACTTCGACGCGACCCGGTACGCGGCACGCTGGCACTGCTGGGCACTGCACTGCTGATGTTCATCATCGGTTACGGCATCAATCTGGACGTGGAGAATCTGACCTATGCGATGCTCGACCGCGATCAGACCGTATTGAGCCAGAACTACGCGCTCAATCTCGCCGGGTCGCGCTACTTTATCGAGAAGCCACCGATTACCAACTATGCCGATCTGGATCGGCGCATGCGCAACGGCGAACTCTCGCTGGCCATTGAAATCCCCTCCGGTTTCGCTCGCGACATTGCACGCGGCACCCCCGTGCAGATTGGCGCCTGGGTCGATGGCGCCATGCCCGCCCGCGCCGAGACGGT
>JBBQQT010000246.1:0-2308 GCA_038215555.1 Burkholderiales bacterium
TAGCTTGGCCCATCCTACGTCACTGTCCTCAACTACCCTCTTCGTTTCAACAGGAGTATCCCCAGGCATCGCCTAGCAGGCTGGCTCGGTCACGACGCGCCGGATGCCGCACAAACCCTGGCGCTCATGCTGTCGCATTGCAGTGTCGCGCAACCGGCCCATAGCCACACAGACACAGCCCATACCGACGCGGCCTGGGGCATGGCGTCGAATTTGCCGATCGCGGTGGACGGCCCGCTGGCGGCGGTGATTACCGGCCGTCCCAGTTTCGATGCCAACGAATTCAACGGCATCCCCGCCGCCAACGCCTTGTTGACGCTGTGGAAACGACATGGCCGCGAAGCGCCGAAACATATCCACGGTACGTTTGCCTTGGCGGTGCTGGATCGCAACGAAAACAGCGTATTTCTCGCGCTCGACCGCATCGGCGCGGAAAAAATCGCTTTCGCGCCCAGCGCCGGTGGTCTGGTCTTCGCCAGCCAGGCCGACATGGTCGCTGCCCACCCGCGCGTGGGCAAACAACTCGACCAACAAGGCCTGTTCAACTACCTGTATTTCGCCCAGGTCCCGGCGCCGGGCAGCATCTTCAAGGGTGTCGAAAAACTGCTGCCGGCGCAGTGGGCATACTGGAAAAAAGGCGAACTCAGCAAAGGCTATTACTGGGCGCTGCAATACCGCGACCAACCGCGGCACGACTTCAGCGAGCAATCCACCCGCTTCCACCGCATCCTGCGCGACAGCGTAAAACGCGCCCGCGGCGACGACCTCGCCGCTGCATTCCTTTCCGGCGGCACCGACAGTTCAACCGTCAGCGGCGTGCTGAAAGAACAAACCGGCAAGCTGCAGACCTACTCCATCGGCTTCGATGCCAGCGGCTTCGACGAAATCGAATACGCCCGCATCGCCGCCAAACGCTTCGGCCTCGACCTGCACGAGTACTACCTGAAGCCGGCCGATATCGAAGCAGCCATCCCGATCATCGCCAACCACTACGACGAACCGTTCGCCAACGAATCTGCCGTGCCGACCTACTTCTGCGCCAAGCTGGCGGCGGCGGACGGCTTCAAGGTCATGCTGGCCGGCGACGGCGGCGACGAAATCTTCGGCGGCAACGCGCGCTACGCCAAACAGAAGGTGTTCGAGATCTACCACCAGATTCCCGCCGTGCTGCGCAGCGGCCTGATCGAACCGCTGATCAACCTGCCCGGCCTCGGCAAAATCCCGCCATTCAGCAAAGCGCAAAGCTATATCCGGCAAGCCAACATTTCGCTGCCTGATCGCATGGAGTCTTACAACTACGTCTACCGCCAGCCGCTGACCGAGATGTTCACGCCCGCCTTTTTGGCCCAGATCGACAGCCATCAGCCAAGCGAACTGCTGAAGGAAGTCTACGACCGCGCCGACTCCAGCTCGTACATCAACCGGATGCTGCACCTGGACATCAAGTTCACCCTGGCCGACAGCGACCTGCGCAAAGTCGGCGCCATGACCGAAGCCGCCGGCATCGACGTGCGCTACCCGCTGCTCGACGACGCGATGATGGATTTCTCCGGCGAAATCCCGCCAGACTGGAAGATCAAAGGCCAATACCTGCGCTGGTTCTTCAAGACCGCGCTGAAAGGCTTCCTGCCCGACGAAATCATCAACAAGAGCAAACACGGCTTCGGCCTGCCATTCGGGCTCTGGGCCAAGGAATACGCGCCCTTGCGCGAACGCATCGAAGCCCGCCTGGCCGACCTGAAAAAACGCAACATCCTGCAACCCGCCTACATCGACCTGCTGCGCAACGAACACATGAGCGGCCACGCCACCTACTTCGGCAAGATGATCTGGAACATGATGATTCTGGAAGAATGGCTGCAGGCAAAGGGGCTGTAACCGCACCTCCCCGTAGGAGCGTCCGCTTGCGGCGCGTCCAGCAACGCTCGCAGTGTGTGTCACGACTTCAGTAGGATGGGCAAAGCAACGCGTGCCCATCAACCCGCAACGCCTGATGGGCACGCTGCGCTTTGCCCATCCTACCCCCCACCTCCGTCATACCGGCATGGGGTAAGCCGGCATCCAGTTCGTGCATACGCGCTGAGTAGCAATCAGACATTGGTTCTGGGTTCCGGCTTGCAAAAACCCGAATCCACGCCGACAAAACCAGCGCTGGCATAATCTTTCACCATGCAACGCAAAAAACTCCCTATCGGCATCCAGACCTTCCGCGAGATTCGCGAGGACGATTGCTACTACGTCGACAAAACCGCGTTCGCGCATCGCCTGGTGACTGAGGGGAAGTATTACTTCCTCTCCCGCCCCCGCC
>JBBQQT010000247.1:0-2247 GCA_038215555.1 Burkholderiales bacterium
GTGGTCAAGCAAGCCCAGGTCAGCGACAAGAAAGCGCAAGAAGCCAAGCTGATCCGCGTGCATGCCGACAAGCTCGACCAACTCATCAACCTGGTTGGCGAACTGGTCATCGCCGGCGCTTCCGCGTCGGTGTTGGCGCAGAAGTCGAAAGACGAGGGCATGTTCGAAGCCACCTCCTCCATCTCCCGCCTGGTCGATGAAATTCGCGATGGCGCGCTGCGCCTGCGCATGGTCCAGATCGGCGAAACCTTCAATCGCTTCCATCGCGTGGTGCGCGATGTCTCGCGCGACCTGGGCAAGGACATTGAACTGATCATCACCGGCGGCGAGGCGGAACTCGACAAAACCGTGGTGGAAAAGATCAGCGACCCGCTCACCCACATGGTGCGCAACGCCATCGACCACGGTATCGAAGCCGCCGAAGTGCGCATTGCAGCCGGCAAGTCGCCGCGCGGTCAGGTTCGACTCAACGCCTATCACGAGTCCGGCAGCATCGTGATCGAAGTCGTCGACGATGGCGGCGGCCTCAAGCGCGATCGAATCAAGCAAAAAGCGGTGGAAAAAGGCCTGCTCAGCGCCGATGCGGAACCCTCCAACGGTGACCTGTTCAAGTTGCTGTTCGAGCCTGGCTTTTCCACCGCCGATCAGGTCAGCAACCTGTCCGGCCGCGGCGTCGGCCTTGACGTGGTCAAGCGCAACATTGAAGCGTTGCGCGGCACCGCCTCGATCGATAGCCAGGAAGGCGTCGGCACCACCATGTCGATTCGCCTGCCGCTGACGCTGGCGATCATCGACGGCTTCCTGATCGGTGTCGGTAAATCGGCCTATGTCGTGCCGCTCGACATGGTCGAAGAATGCATCGAACTCAGCGCGGGAGAGACCAAGGGCAATGTGCTGAACCTGCGCGGCGAGGTACTGCCGCTGATTCGTCTGCGCGAATACTTCGCGCTCTCCGGCCGCAGTGGCCGCCGTGAAAACGTCGTTGTCGTGAAATACGCCGGCAGCAAGGCCGGTCTGGTGGTGGACGAACTGATGGGCGAATTCCAGACCGTAATCAAACCACTGGGTCAGATCTTCGCGCATCTGCGGGGTATTTCCGGTTCCACCATCCTGGGTAGCGGCGAAGTTGCGCTGATCCTCGAGGTTCCTTCCCTTGTCACCCTGGCAACTGAATTTGAATCCGGCAAAAAACCGGCCTTTTCAATCCATTGATTTTTTAATCAGGAGTCAAAAATGTTCAAGAACCTGCTGCCAGACCGCCGCAAGTTGCAACTCAGTGAACCATTCACAGAAATTTGTAAGGGAATGAAACCATGAAAAACCTCACCGTCGCGCAGAAGCTCTCTTTGCTGATCATCACCGCACTCGTCGGCCTGCTCAGCGTCGCCGGCCTCGGCCTTTACCAGATGGGCAAGGTGTTCGATTCCGCCAATTTCGCCAACGTCAACACCGTGCCCTCCCTGGTGGCGCTCGACACCGCCACCAAGGAGGTCGGCCGCCTGCGCATCCGCATCTTACGCCATGGCCTGAACACCGAACCCGCCAAGATGGCCGAGATCGAGACCAGCATCCAAAAGGCACAGGAAGGACTGGAAAAGGTGCTCAAGGACTACGAGGCCAACAACATCGCCGACGACAAGGATCGTCAACTGCTCAACGCCGACAAGGCAGCCCTGGCGGCCTATATCCCCACTATCGAACCCACCCTGGTGCTTTCCCGCGCCAACAAGATGGAAGAGACGCGCGCGCTGCTTGCCAAAAACGGGCCGCTCGGGGAACAGCTCTATACCGATCTGGACACGCATATCGCCTACAACGTCGAGTTGGGTAAAAACGCCGCCAAGGATGCCCTGGCAGTGAAGGCCAACGCGACCCTGCTATCGATCAGCATCGGGGTTGTGACCCTGATCATCGTGGTGCTCATCGGTTGGATGATCGTCCGCAATCTGATGCGGCAACTGGGCGGCGAGCCGGATTATGTGGCGAAGCTGGTCAACAGCGTGGCGGCTGGCGACCTCGCCATCAAGGTGGAAACCCGCGCCAATGACCAGGACAGCATGCTCTTCGCCATCAAGGGCATGGTCGAGCGCCTGTCGCAGATCATCGCCGAAGTGCGCAGTGCCGCCGAAAACCTGACCAGCGCCTCTGGCCAGGTTTCGGCGACCTCGCAATCGTTGTCGCAGGGTTCCAGCGAACAGGCGGCCAGCGTCGAAGAAACCTCGGCCTCGATGGAACAGATGAGCGCCT
>JBBQQT010000248.1:0-2211 GCA_038215555.1 Burkholderiales bacterium
TCAGTACGAACATATAGATCGGGCCATCCTGCGGAGTCGGAATCACCATGATTGCCGTCAGACAGGCGCCTGTCTGCACCAGCAGTCGCAGTGAAACCGGCACATGGAAGATATCGTCCCAGAGACCGACGGCCGCAATGACCAGCGCGGCAGCAAACAGGAGCGGGTAGTGACCATCACCAAAAGCCCAAGCCACCCCCATTACGGACAGCACGATGCCGATGCCACCGCCCTGCGGCGTGGGGCGAGAATGCGATGAACGATGATTGGGCGCCTGCACCAGGCCGATCCGCCAGCCGTGTTTCACGACAGCGGCGCAGACCAGCCAGGATAGGGCAAAGGCCAGCAGCAGTGTCAGCAGCAAGGTCGTATCAAGCCGCATGATCTTCCCGCCAGGCCTTGGCGGTCGCTTCGATGGCTTGAGTGACGGAATACGGTGCCGACCAGTCCAACGCGGTATGGATGCCGGAAATATCAATTTCGTACGATTCAATCAAGCGACGCACGCTTTCCCGTTTGTTCAACAAACCACCCGCCCAGCCGAACAACCCGGTCGGCAGCGGCCATTGCCAGGCCGAACGACCGAGCGCGATGGCCAGTCGGTGCGAAAATTCGGACAGAGTCAGGGTCTCGGCATCGGCCACCAGAAAAGCGTGACCGGCTGCCGCCGGATGCACCAAGCCAAGCAGTATGGCATCCACCAGATTGCCCAGATAACACAAGGTGCGCCGGTTGTTCAGACTAGAGAAGGGCAACGGGACACCGCGATCAAGCACCTGCATCAGCTTGCGAAAATTCGCCTTTGCGCCAGGCCCGTACACCAGCGGCGGACGCAGCGCCACGACTTCCATGCCGGTGCGAGCGGACAATTCGAACAAGGCCAGCTCCGCCGCATATTTCGACTCGGCATAAGGATCGGCAGGCGCCGGGGCAGAGACATCTGAAAACGGTTGCCCCGGCAGACTCAATTCACCCAGCACCTTGGCCGAGCTCATGAAAACGAAGCGACGCACACCCGCGCTGGCAGCCGCTTCGGCCAGACGCAGCGTGCCATCCAGATTGACTGCACGATAGCGATCAGCCTGCTCACGGCGAGCTGCGCCCATGACATGCACCTGCGCCGCCAGATGCACCACCGCCTGACAGTCGCGCAGCGCCGGCGACCAATCGCTTGCCACATCGAGATTTGCCATCCAGAAGGTTCGATCCGCCCCGACAACCGGGTCGTTTACACGCGTTGTCGCATGTACGCGCCAGCCGCGTCCACGCGCCGCCGCCATCAATGCCGTGCCGACAAAACCACGTGCGCCGGTAACCAGCAGACCAGCATCGGGTGATGGCAATGCCAGTCCGGACACCGTGTTCACGCTCATCCGGCCTGCAACCTGGCTAGACGTCGACATTGCCGGTAAACCGGCGAACTGAAAAAGCGCACGACACTGGACAAATGGCGCAGGAACAGACCGACGTTCTGGTGACTGCCGCGCCGCGCATCGTGAACCACCGTCACCGCCGGGCAGTAATGCAAATCCAGCCCTGCCAGACGCAGGCGACAACAGATATCGACATCTTCGTAATACAGGAAATAACGCTCATCAAACCCGCCGATCGAACGGAACGCCGTCACATCGAACAGCATGAACATGCCGGCGAACCAATCCCAGGATTCGCTGCGTTCTTCCCGCAAGCCTTGCCCAAAAAAGCGCATCACACCCTTCCGAAAGATTTCACCGGGCGCGGGTAAACGCCGCGCATTCGCCTCGACTCTCCCATCCGGCGCGCGCACTTGCGGCGCGATCAGGGCTGTACCCGGTTTGCGCTCGCAACAGGCAAGCAGCGCCGCCATCGTTCCGGCTTGTAATCGAATATCTGGATTCATTACGCAATAGAACTTTGGGCTGCCCGCTTCAGCGAACTGGCGAAAAGTTGCGTTATGGTTAGCCGAGAATCCTTGCTCACGTTCATTGCATAGGATTTCCAGGGGAAATGGCAAATTGCGGGCATATACGTCAGCGTTCTCGGGCTTATTGAGCCTCAAAATTACAGATATATAATCGTGATTTCCCGGTAGTGCAAGGTCGTTCAGCAAAGTCTCAACACATATGCCATGAGCATGGGAGACAATAGAAACCAGTATTGGTCTGGAAGCTATCATGTAAATCTCACACCCCCAAGATAGATCGATACTATTTAGTTAAAAAAATTGAATAT
>JBBQQT010000249.1:0-2011 GCA_038215555.1 Burkholderiales bacterium
GAAAGCGGCAATCGGCAGCACCCCCGCAAGAGTAAAGCCGAGACGGCGGCTGGCGACGGGCGCCATCATGAGGTCGGCCTTGCTGAGCGCATCTTCAGCGAGGCGAGCTTCAAGTTCCGTCTTGCTGATTTGATACTGTTCCTCCGACAGCAGGCTGTTGGCGCGGTCGGCCTCCATTTCCTTCATCTGATCGCGGTAGACGGCGATATTGATATCGCGCCGCGCGGCTTTGGCGGTGACTTCCCGCTTGCGCAACAGTGGCGGCAGAACAAAAGCCAGCGCGATGGCGACACACACGACAGCAGCAACCCAGAACAGGGTGACGGACCAAAACGGATTCATTTATTGTCTTCCAGTAAGTGAGCAGCGGCGGCGAGTTGCTTTTCGTCAATCGGCGTTTCTTTGAGGTTGCGGCGCTTGTTCAGCGTGAAGTACCAGATTCCAGCGCCCAAGGCGAGGAACAGCGCAGGGCCGAACCAGAGCAGCAATGTCAGCGGTTTGAACGGTGGCCGGTAGAGCACGAAGTCACCATAGCGCGTGGTGAGGTAGTTGATGACTTCCTTGTCGTCCTTGCCGGCCTTCATCTGGACACGAATTTCCTCGCGCAGATCTTCTGCCAGTTCGGCATGCGAACCGGCCAGCGATTCGTTCTGGCAGACCAGGCAGCGCAGTTCTTCCGATAACTTGATCATGCGCTGCTCGATCACCGGATCGGCGCCGATCGACTGGGCTTCGGCGGCCCAGGCCGCGGGTGCCAAGGCGAGCGCAAGGCATAAAAACCAACTCACAGGCTTCCAACTCATACGCCCAACTCCTTCAATTTCGGTTCGAATTTCTCTTTCCAGATATCCGGACTGATCGGACCGACATGTTTCATGCGCACGATGCCCGCCTGGTCAATGACATAGGTTTCCGGTGTGCCGGTCACGCCATAGTCGATGCCGACCTTGCCGGATAGATCATCCGGCACCGCGAAATAAGGACTGCCCTGCTGCGCCAGAAGCTGTTCGGCTTCGCGCTGCTTGTCCTTCCAGTTGAGGCCGACGATGGGCGTCGTCTGACTCTGCGCCAAGGCCATCAGCAGACCATGTTCCTGCCGGCAGGATACGCACCAGGGCGCCCAGACATTCATCACCCAGACCTTGCCCTTCATGTCGGCCGGGCTGAACGTGGCATTCGCATCCCCGACCACCGGCAGGGTGAAGTCCGGCGCTGACTTGCCAATAAACGGCGAAGGCACTTCACGCGGATTCAGGAACAAACCCTTGGCGAAGAAACCGACCAGGACCAGGAATAAGATCAGCGGAATCCAGCGCTTCATGTTCAAGCCCCCTGAGTTGCTGCGCCAGTCGGCGCGGTGGCTTTGACAGCGATGCGATAACGCCGATCAGATGCGGCCAGGAAGCCCCCAATAACCATGAACAACGCGCCGATCCAGAGCCAGTTGATAAACGGCTTGTGGAACACCCGCACCGCCCAGGTCTTCGCCTCTTCATCCAACGGCTCGCCAAGTGCGACATAGATGTCATCGAACAAGACAGGACGAACTGCGGCTTCCGTCATCGGCATGCCGGAGGCGTTGTAGATGCGCTTTTCCGGATGCAACATGTACAACATCTTGCCGTTCTTGCTGACTTCCACTGTGCCTCTGGCGGCGCGGTAATTCGGACCCTGATGCTCCGTGGTGCCACGGAAGGTGAAGGTATAGCCGGCCAGTTCGGTATGGTCGCCAATGTTCATCCGTACATCGCGCTCTACCTGATAGTTGGCGACCACGGTGATGCCGGCAACACCCACCGCCATGCCGAAGTGCGCCAGTTGCATGCCCCAGAACGAGCGGGTCAGCGAGGACCAGCGGGCGCCGTTTTTCAAGCGCTCGCGGAAACCGATCAGCACCGTCAACAAGATCCACATCGCCATGGCAAAACCGAATGTTGCCCAGGGCTTGAAACCATCCAGCGTCAACGGCAACAGGATGCCGGTGGCCACCGAGATTGCCAGCGCCCATTTC
>JBBQQT010000250.1:0-1952 GCA_038215555.1 Burkholderiales bacterium
CAGTGCCCAGGTTCCAGATGCGCACGCCGGGCACTTCCGCCAGTTTCTCGACGGCTTTGATGTGGCCCAGCACCAGATCGACGACATGGATGTAGTCGCGCACGCCGGTACCGTCCTGCGTCGGGTAATCATCGCCCCAGATATTGAGATATTCGCGCCGGCCCACCGCCACTTGCGCAATGTAGGGCATCAGGTTGTTCGGGATGCCACGTGGGTCTTCGCCGATGCGACCGCTCTTGTGCGCGCCGACCGGGTTGAAATAACGCAGCAGGCCGATGCGCCAACTCGGATCAGAAATAGCCACATCCTGCAGGATTTTTTCGATGAACAGCTTGCTGGTGCCGTAAGGATTGGTGGTGCCGCCGACCGGAAAATCCTCCCGGATCGGCACGCTGGCCGGGTCGCCGTAAACGGTGGCGGAAGAACTGAACACGATGGTCTTCACGCCCGCCGCCTGCATGGCTTCGAACAAGGTGATGCTACCGGCGATGTTGTTGTCGTAGTACATCAGCGGTTTTTCCACCGACTCGCCGACCGCTTTCAGTCCGGCAAAGTGAATGACCGCGTCGATGTCGTGGTCACGAAACAACTTGTCGAGCATCGAACGATCGCGGATATCGCCTTCAATGAAAGGAAAATCCTGGCCGGTCAGTTCACGCACCCGCTTCAGCGATTCGGGACTGCTGTTGCACAAATTGTCGAGCACGACGATGTCGTAGCCGGCGTTGAGAAATTCGATACAGGCATGCGAGCCGATGTAGCCGGCGCCGCCGGTGATCAGGATGGTTTTCAAGTTCTCACTCCCAAGTAAAACTCAATCAAAAACGACCGTCTTGTTGCCATAAACCAGAATGCGATTATCGATGTGCCAGCGCACCGCGCGCGACAGCACCACCTTCTCCAGATCGGCGCCCTTCTGTACCAGATTTTCCAATTCGTCGCGATGCGAGATGCGGGTGACGTCCTGTTCGATGATCGGGCCATCATCCAGCACTTCTGTTACGTAATGGCTGGTCGCGCCGATCAGTTTGACGCCGCGCTCATACGCGCGCTGATACGGCTTGGCGCCGTGAAACGCAGGCAGGAACGAATGATGGATGTTGATGATGCGATTCGGGTAATAGCTGATGAAATCGGGTGAAAGCACCTGCATGTAGCGTGCCAGCACGATGAAATCGACATGGTGTGCGCTCAGCAACGCACGCTGTTGCGCCTCGGCATCGGGCTTGTTGTCCTTGCTCACCGCAACTTGGCGGAACGGAATCTTGTAGGCCTCGGCCAGCCAGTGCGTGTCCGGATGATTGCTGATGATCAACGGAATATCGCAGTACAACTCGCCGGCATGGTGGCGGTAGAGCAGATCGGCCAGGCAGTGATCGTATTTGGAAACGAAGATCGCCATACGCGGCTTGACGCTGGAAAGCGACAAGGACCAGCGCAAAGCATGCGCATCGGCAATCGGCGCAAACGCCTCGTCAAACTTGTGCAAACCAAGTTCGAAGCCGTCCAGCGCCCATTCCACCCGCATCAGGAACAATCCGGCAGCGCCGTCCTGGTGCTGATCGGCATGCAGGATATTGGCGTTGTGTTGCAGCAGGAAATTGGCGATGGCGGCAACCAGCCCTTTCTTGTCCGGGCAGGCGATGAGGAGAACGGCGGCGTTACGCATGGATTGAGGTACGGTTCAAAAATGGTCGCAATGATACCGCGCCTGCCCAACCTGAATAACGAAGCTATGCAGAGCGGAAAAGCGAAGTGCCTTCCGCCCGAAGGAGGTCCACGCTGTGGATAACTTGTCCCGAAAACACGCCATCCAGCCCTGCCGTTGATACGGCCCGGTTTCACCGCCTGTAGACAACCCTGTGGACATCTTGTGCATAAGAAAGCAGTTGACGGCCCCGTCTCCGACACTAGAATTAGCGCCAGCAAGTCACAAATACACTAGATTTAGT
>JBBQQT010000251.1:0-1914 GCA_038215555.1 Burkholderiales bacterium
TGAAGAAGACTTGCCGAAAACGGGGCATCTCATTCTGGTGCTTCCTCACTGATCGGATTGATCAGAATGGCGATATTCCATTCTTGCCCGACATCACCCGATTGCGGGCGATGGCGGTGCCGTGAGTTATTGAGCAGTTACATTTACAATACAAAATGTATATCCATATCCTGTTATTTTTTGGTGTTGTGACTAAAGCTAACGCCTGTGCAGCGTGGATCGCTTGCATACGGTTTTGTTTCCAACAACCTTCTGCAAGGTGAAACCATGACCCTCGTCACTCGACTTTTTCCTTGCTTGCGCGTTCTCGCCTGCTGCGGTGCGGCTTTGGTCGCAGCGTTGCCAGCCATGGATGTCGCTGCCCAGCAGGGGGCGAGACGCGGCCTGGCGATCGGTGTTCCGACCGAGGCGCCGGCACCGCGCAGTGCCGGCTACGCGCTGATCCTGAACATGCTGACGTATCCTGCGACGATTCCGGCGTTGCCCGGTTTGAGCCGCGATCTGGAGCATGCCCGCACCATTGCGCGGGGTTTCGGCGTGGCCGAGGCCAACATGAAGGAGGTTGCTGGTGCAAGCGTGAACGCGGCAACGTTGCTCGACGAACTGGAGGCACTGAGCCGGCGCTCGGTTGGCGACGAGGAAATCCTGATCCATTTTTCCGGCTACGGCACCTCCGCCTGTAACGGCGTGACGCGCGAGCCGGCGCTGTTGATGGCGGATGGCAGCACCCTGCTGGAGTCGGTATTTGATGAGCAACTGAGCGAGCTGGCAGGCAAGGTACGGCGCGTCATCGCGTTTGTCGATGTCGGGCGCGGATTGCCGGAACCTACCTCGCCAGGCATTGCCGACGGCGTTCTGGTCGGCAAGTACCAGCCGGCCTACAGCGATTGCGCGGCCACCGGCATGGCGCGCGGTCTGGCGTTGGGAAAGGACCCGCTGGTCAGTGGCAATCTGGTCAAGCTGAACGGCGTGATGCCAGGTGAGCCGGCTTTCGACAGCGCCGATTCCGGCGGGCTGGCCAGCCATGCCTGGGCGCAGTGCATGGCCGGGGGCGCACAGGACAGCGATGCATCGAGCGGCATTTCTGTCCATGAGTTGCAGGCTTGCGCCGCCAGCGGGCAACGCGATCTGGTCGCGTCTCTGGGAAATTCGAGTCGGCGCCAAGAACAAGCCGAGCCACGACCGGAGGCCGAATTTGCGGCCACGTTGCAAGGCAATGCCGAAATGGTAATCGCGGAAGCAGCGCCCGAACGGATCGACCCGCTGCGCAGCGGTCCGGATCCGCTGGAGGCTTTGCAGGACATTCATGCCAACCGCGACGCCCGCCGCCAGGTGACGCTCCAGCCGAGCCAGCCGAAGTACCGGATTGGCAAGGACTATGTACAGTTCGACATTCACTCCAGCCACGCCGGCCATGTCTATTTGTTGATGCTGGGCAGTGACGGGCAGACCTTCGATCTGCTGTTCCCCAACCGCAAGGACGCCGACAACCGGATCGAGGCCGAGGAGACCCTGCAACTGCCGCGTACCAGTTGGCGACTGAAGCCGGGCGGGCCGGCCGGCGTCAATCATGTGCTGGCACTGGTCACCGATATGCCGCGCGATTTCTCCGGCTTGGCCTTGCGTAGCGCCGGCCCATTCTCGCTTGCCGAGACGACACTGGCGAATACACGCGGTTTGCGCATGTCGAGCGAAAACGCGGCGAAAACGCCAAGTTGTCAGCAGCGCGCCCGCACGCGCACGTTGTTCATCACGGAAACTGAAGCCGAACCCGCAGCAGCGCCGCAAGCAACGGAAATACCGGCCAAGCCGTCCTGCTCAAACAGTTACGGCGCAGCGCTGGTACAGATCGTGGAGGTTGACTGACATGTTTGCCGCACGTAAAAACCGGAGCGTCTGGTCTGCTTGGCTGCT
>JBBQQT010000252.1:0-1892 GCA_038215555.1 Burkholderiales bacterium
ACCTGGCTCGCGGCCCGCATGACACGAAGCTGAAGCAAGATGGCTGAGCGTTGGCTTCGCCGCACGCGCTGTTTCAATGCTTTTTTCACGATGTTTCAACGCGGTTTCAATTAAAGTTGTCACATAAGTGTCATTCGAGGAGACGCGATGGCCGGTCAAAGCTGGTGGGGTGCGACGCAATGGGCGGCTTACCTGGTGTATCAGGAACAACCGATCAAACAGGCAAGCAAAGTCGCGCTGCGTGAAATGGAAGCGGCTTCGGGCGACACGTTGACCGGTCAAGCCTATGCCGCCCTGATGTTGAATGACCCGATGTTGGCGCTGCGTCTGATCAAGGCCGCCAACCAACGTTTACCTCACCGTATGGCGCGCGATATCACGACACCGCTCGGCGTGGTGATGGCGCTGGGAACGGTCGCTTTTCGGGAGCAGATCGAATCCGCGCCGGAAATCACCACCGACAATTCCGGTTTCATGGCCAGTGAAGCGCGCGCTTCACTGGCGGCGCACATCGCGCTTGCCTGGGGCACTTTGCATTACGACATGGATGCGGCCGAGTTGGCAATGGCGGCGCTGCTGTCTAATGCAGGCGAACTGGAAATGTGGGCGATTGCACCGGATTTGCCGCAAAAAGCGTTGGAAGAACTCCAAAGCGGTCGCGCGACCCGCAGTGAAGTGGCGCAACGGCAGGCCTGCGGCTTCGCCTTTCTCGACATTACCTTGCTGCTGATCGAAACCTGGAACCTGCCGCAACTGATTCGGCAACTGATTCGCGGCGACGAGGGTTTGCGCGCCCGGATTGCACGTCTGGCGGTCAATACCGCGCGCCATCTAAGCAATGGCATTGAAGACCCGGCGTTGCCGGATGACATACGTGAAGCCGCCACACTGACTGGCGGAACGCTCAGTCAGGTGGTTGCAGTGCTGCCGGATATCAGCCCGGAAGAGAGGGTGGCTTTGCTGCGAACAGTCGATCCTGAAGCAGGGTCTTCAGCCGATTCAGAATCGCAGCCTGCTGGCGTCTAGCAGCCTGTCGGGCTTTGGAATCGTCGGCTGCTGGTCTCAGCGATACAACAACGCGTCTTCGCGATGTTCCCGCCAGGCCGCTTCATCGGGCTGCGCCAAGGTATCGAGCTCGGCGGCTGAGGCTGTCGCATCATCCACCCAGCGCCGCAGCCCTTCACCGCCGTTGATCAGGTCGATCGCCAGGCGGTGGTGTTCATATTCATAAGCGAAATCGCGCCAGAGCGGGTAGTCCGGCCGCAGCAGCCGGATCGCCTTGAACGCCAGTGCCTGCACGCGCCAGGGCCTGAATGCGGCGTGGTCGTAACTGCCATCTTCGACATGAATCTGGATGCCGGCGCAGAGTTTGCCTGCATGTTTGTGGAAGGTCGGTTCGAACCAGCATTCGCGCAGTCGGCAGCCGTGCAGCCAGTCCGGCGCCAGTTGCGCCATCTTCGCCATGATCTGGCGTGGCTCAATGTCTGGAGCGCCGAACAGTTCCAGCGGCCGCGTCGTGCCGCGGCCTTCCGACAGTGTCGTGCCCTCCAGCATCACCGTGCCGGCATAGCAACGCGCCATACTCAGGTTGGGTGCGTTCGGGCTCGGGTTGATCCAGCTCCGTTCACCCAGCGGCCAGCCGAAGCCAGGTGCAGATTCCGGCTGCCAGCCTTGCATGGCGATGACCTGGTAATCGACATCCAGCTTCAGCATTTTGACAAACCAATGCCCCATCTCGCCCAGCGTCAGGCCGTGCCGCATTGGCATGGCCCCGGCGCCGACAAAACTCTCCCAGCCGGGCAGCAAGGTCAGGCCTTCGACCGGCCGGCCGGCTGGGTTGGGACGGTCCAGCACGATGACGGTTTTATTGAAACGCGCGGCTTCTTCCAGCA
>JBBQQT010000253.1:0-1695 GCA_038215555.1 Burkholderiales bacterium
CGCGGAAGTGCGCAAGTTGGCCGAGCGCAGCCAGGTCGCCGCGCAGGAAATTGGCGAACTGGCCAGCGGCAGCGTGCAGATGGCGGAACGCGCCGGTACGCTGCTCGACGAAATCGTGCCGTCGATCCAGAAAACCTCCGATCTGGTGCGGGAAATCGCCGCCGGCTCCAGTGAACAGTCGTCGGGCATCGGCCAGATCAACAGCGCCATGAGCCAGTTGTCGCAGACCACCCAGCAGAATGCCTCGGCGGCAGAAGAACTGGCTGCCACGGCGGAAGAAATGAATGGTCAGTCGGAACAACTGCAACAGACCATGGCCTTCTTCAAACTTTCCGCTACCGACCAAGGCGCGGGTGCAATGGTCGCGGCTCGCTCGCAGCCGAGAGCGGCGCGCGCAAGCGTCAATGAAGCCGATACTTCCAAGCGTGATTTCGTGCGCTTCTGAGGAGCCGATCATGGGCAATAACGTGGGCAACAACGTGGGCGACAACGCGGGCAACCTCGTCCCGGTGCAAGCCAAGACGCTTTCCCAAGCGATTGGCGAGCAGCAATACCTCACCTTCCTGCTGGGTGGCGAAATGTTCGCCATCGAGATTCTCAACATCCGCGAAATCATCGAATACGGCGCCTTGACCACCGTCCCGATGATGCCGCCGTTCATTCGCGGCGTCATCAACCTGCGCGGCGCCGTGGTGCCGGTGATCGACCTGTCGATGCGCTTCAGCCGACCGCCGGTCGACGTCACCCGGCGCACCTGCATCATCATTATCGAAATCGACAATGCGGGAGAGCGCCAGGACGTCGGCATCGTCGTCGACAGCGTTTCCGAAGTGCTGGAGATCCCTTCCAACATGGTGGAACCGCCGCCGTCTTTCGGCGCCCGCATCCGCACCGATTTCATCCAGGGCATGGGCAAGGTGAACGACAAGTTTGTCATCATCCTGAACGTGCACAAGGTGTTGTCGGTGGATGAAATGGCGCAACTCACGCAAGCCGCTCAGTCCGGCGGATCGCCAGCGCTGGCTCTGGAAGGGGCCGGTGCGCATCTCGCTGGCTAGCACCGTTGCGGACGCTCGTGCCAGGGCGTCCAGGCGCTTCCTTTCTTTTGTTGATACGATCATCACTTCCGAGGGTGTCGAAAAGTGACTGCTTCCATGATGTTATGGCAATCCGGAATCGCACATATAAGGAAATATTTGATCGCCATGGTACTGGTTGCCTGGGCTGCATCCCTGCGGGTTTGGCCCCTACAGCAGCTTGGCACAATCCTGGTTTGGTTGACTTTTTACCCGGCTATCGTCGTTGCAGCGGCGTACGGGGGGTTCTGGGTGGGCATAAGTGCCATGCTGGCTTCATGCCTGACCGTACTTTACCTTTGGCCTTTTTTGGTAACCGAACCTTTCATCAGAACACCAGCTGACTGGGTTGGCCTCTGGGTATTTGTTCTCAATAGTGTTTTGATATCAGGAGTTGCCGAAGCAATGCTGCGTGCCAAGGAACAGGCCAGGCTTGCGCAGCGTAAGCGTCCAACGGCCCCACCTACAAATCCCCTTCAACCTCTGAGACCTTGCTGCATTTTCAAAGGAGCGGGGAATGACGAAGCAAGAAAGGGCGGAAGCCTGGCGCGGGCATCTTGAAAGCTGGCACAAAAGCGGTCTGACGCAGGTGGCGTATTGCAGGCAGCACGGGATCAGT
>JBBQQT010000254.1:0-1587 GCA_038215555.1 Burkholderiales bacterium
ACGCTAAGGTTCGCAGCGGAAAGGCAGGTGATCCGCCGCCTCGTTGCGATACGCTGTAACTGCGCCACCCTGGCGCTCAAGATGCTGGCCGATCAATTGGCGCATTGCCGGATCGGCAATCCAGTGCATTGAGTGCACCAGAGTCGGTGTGAAGCCGCGCGCGATTTTGTGTTCGCCGCCGGCTCCGGGTTCAAAGCTCTGCAGGCCATTCTGTAGGCAGTAGGCAATACCCTGATAGAAGCACAGCTCAAAGTGTAGGCTGTGATAGTTGCCACGGCAGCCCCAGTAACGTCCATAAAGGACTTCGTTACTACGAAAACAGAGTGAAACGGCAACAGGTTCACGGCCATCCCGAGCGATAAAAACCACCATTCGCCTCCCCAGCGCCAGTGCCAGATCAGCAAAACACGCGGCTGAAAATACTGCGTAGTTATTGAACTTATCAAAAGTCGACGCATAGAGTGCGTGCAGAACGGGCCATTCGGCCGGGTCGATGTCGTTGCCGTGACGTACCTCAATTGTGAGGCCGCTCTCGCGCACGCGCCGCCGCTCGGCTTTGACCTTGCGTCGCTTCTCGGCGGTGAAGGTGGCCAGGTAGCCGTCGAAGTCGCCACAATGGCCGGCCAGCCAATGAAACTGAACATTGTGACTGGTCAGCAGGCCCGCACCGTGCAGTGCCGAGCGGTCTGAATCATTGGGGAACGCCACATGCCACGACGAGGCATCAAGTTCCTGCACCAGCGCTAGCGCACCTTCGATCAAGGCTTGTCGAATGGCCGGGGCGTTCGGCTCTTCGGCAACGAGCAGGCGACACCCTGCGGCCGGAGTATGCGGCACCCCGCTGAGAAGTTTCGGGTAATACGCCCGTCCAAGTTGCTGGTGCGCCGAGGCCCAAGACCAGTCGTGAATGAAGTCGCCGTGTGAATTGAGTCTGACGTAGAGTGGCAACAGGCCAACGGCCTTGCCGTATTCATCGCTGGCCAGAAGATGGTGCGCCAACCAGCCGCATGCGCGCCCGGCGGCGCCGTGTCGTTCAAGAATGCCGAAAAAATCAGCGTTTAGAAAGGGGTGTTCCGGTGGGCTGAGATGTTCCCAAGCCGCGTGAGGAATAGCATCGGCAGAATGGAAGGGAGTAATCGTGAGGGCTGGCATTGAGGGGAATTTTCAGGGGCAACCGGTGTCCGAGCTTGTGCGCGCAGCTTGGTTCCCCAAGGGTTGAAATCAATGACAGAAACACCGGAGTCCGAAAATAGATCAATCCTCACTCTGGGGTATTACAACCAGCATGCCGAGCGTTTTCGTGAAGGAACGCGCGATCACGATGTGCGTCAGAATTTAGGTGCGCTGATACGGCACATTGCGGGTAGTCCGCCGTTCACAATTCTGGATTTGGGCTGTGGGCCAGGGCGCGATCTCAAAACCTTTGCAAGCCTGGGCCACCAGCCCATTGGGCTTGATGGTGCGGAACGTTTTGTGCATATGGCCCGGTCCGACAGTGGTTGCGAAGTGTGGCATCAGGATTTTCTGGAACTCGATCTGCCGGACAGGCACTTTGATGGCGTGTTTGCCAATGCCTCGTTGTTTCAT